>DATMDY010000191.1:0-11542 GCA_035557335.1 Methyloceanibacter sp. | reverse complement strand
CCGCACGCGCCATGGCCCTGCCGGTGAGCCTGGCGAGGATCGCTTCCAGCCGGTCATGGCTTTGCTGGTGGAGATGGTCGGCCTTGGTGGCGGCAAGCACGATGCGGTCGATGCGCGGCGCGAACAGACTCGACCACAGGCTGTTGGCGCCGGTGCGGAAGCATTCGAGGATCTCGGTCATGGCGCGTTCGAGATCGTTCACCGCTTCCGCCCCGCCATTCAGCGCGGCGAGCACGTCGATCAGCACGATCTGGCGGTCGAGCCGCGCGAAGTGGTGGTGAAAGAAGGGCCTGACCACATGCGCCTTATAGGCTTCGTAGCGCCGTGCCATCATCGCCCAGAGCGTCCCACGCGCGAAGTCCGCCTCGTCGCCGCCGGCGTCGAGCGGGGCGAAGGTGAGCGCGGGCGAGCCTTCGAGATCGCCCGGCATGAGGAAGCGTCCCGGCGGCAGGGTCGAGAGCGCATAGCGGTCTGAGCGCGCTTCGCGCAGATACGCCTTGAACAATTGCGCAAGCTTCGCCGCCAGCACCTCGTTTGCCTGTGCGGCGGGATCGGCGGACGCTAACGCCTGATGCCAGGCCTTGGCGGCCTTCTTGCGGCTCGCCACGCGGCTTTGCGCCAGCGCGTTACGCGACCACTCTGCGTAATCGAGTCGCAAGAGCGGCAGGTCGAGCAGCCATTCGCCGGGATAATCGACGATGTCGACATGCAGCGTCTCGCGGCCGATCTGCCGTTTCCAGAATCTGGTGGAAGCGTATTCGAGCGTGAGTCTGAGCTGGCTGATTCGCCGCGTGCTCTCCGGCCAGTTCGGCGGCGCGCCGGTGAGGTCGGCGAGATGCGTCTCATATTCGAATCGCGGCACGACATCGTCAGGCTGTGGTTCAAGATACACGCGCAACAGGCGCCCTTGCGCCGCGGCGTCGAAAAACGGAAGGCGCGCGCCGGCGATAAGATTGTGCACCAGCGCGGTGATGAACACCGTCTTGCCGGAGCGCGCGAGCCCGGTCACGCCGAGCCGTACCGTGGGTGTGACCAAGCCGGTGGCGTAATCGCCAAGGCTGCGGAAGGCGTCCCCTGCGGCATGGGTATAAGTGGCAATCGGCACGCCTTCGCTCCACGCAAACTGTGCTTAGAAAATAGGCTCCGCGGGGCGTCTCGCGCCACGCGAAATGTGACGAATATGCAATGGGGCGCTGACCCCGCTTTGCGCATTTGTCAAGCGTGTCTGCTGTCTTGACTTGTCGATTCGCTTCCGTAATACGGGGCTGCCAGCGAGGGTCGCTGACGGCGCAAGCCGGTCCTAGGTAGCAGTGCTCATGAGCCCAATAGCGCAAGCGGATAAGCCTGGAAAATGATTCTCATGCCGGTTGCTGTCAAAAAAAGGATTCCAGAGGATTATCGTCCCTCGGAGGACGAGCCGTTCATGAGCGAGCGCCAGCGGGCCTATTTCCGCCGCAAGCTGCTCAACTGGCGCGACGAGATCCTGCGCTCGACCAAGGAAACGCTCCAGCATCTGCAGGACGATTCGGCGCAGCACGCGGATATCGCCGACCGCGCCACCTCCGAGACCGAGCGCGCGCTCGAGCTTCGAGCCCGCGATCGCCAACGCAAGCTGATCGCCAAGATCGACGCGGCGCTGATGCGTCTCGACGACGGCACCTACGGCTATTGCGAGGAAACCGGCGAGCCGATCAGCCTGAAGCGTCTGGATGCCCGTCCCATCGCCACCTTGAGCGTCGAGGCGCAGGAGCGCCACGAGCGCCGCGAACGCGTCTACCGCGACGAGTAACCTTCTCGCCCTAGTTCGAGGGGCGCGGGGTTATCGGGAAATCGAAATAGGTGTCTGGGTAGGGCTCGGGCTGAAACGTGAAGTGCCACCATTCCATCGGATAGTTCTGGAAGCCCTGCGCCTGCATCGCCTCGACCAGGGAGGCGCGGTTGGTCCGTTCCTCATCGCTCAGGCCTGAGGTCTCCGTGTTAGCCTTTACGTCGAAGCAGTCGAAGCTCGTGCCCATGGCGATGCTGCCGTCGGGCGCGAAACCTTTTTGCGGTGCCGTGCAGGATTGCGATTCGGTCTCGTCACTCGCGGGCTTGGCATCGAGCGGCTCGATGGTGAGATCGAGCGTGGCCCCGCGCGAGTGACCTGAGCGCGTGGCGATGTAGTCGGGGAACAGCGCTTTCTTGTCGAGATTGGGATAGTAGGTCGCCTTGGCTTTCGGATCGTCGGGCTCCTTCGCCCATTCGACGAACGAAGCGACAGCCTGCGTGGGCCGATAGCAGTCATAGACCTTGAGCGTGAGGTCCTTGGCGCGGAGGCCGTCCTGCACGCGTTTCAGCGCCTCGGCTGCCTGCCGCACCAACACGCATTCGGGAGCCTGGTAGCCGGGCACGGGTGCTTCGGTGAAATTGCGGCTTCCCGCGTAACGCATGTCCTGCGCGATGGTCGGATCGACATGGCGCAAATAGACGAAATCCTCCGGCATCTCTTCGGCTGCGAACGCCGGCCCCGTCATCGCGAACGCCAACAGGACGGAACGGGCAGTCATGAAGAGGATTCCCATGCTGTGATTCGGCATAAAAAAACTCCCCGCTGGAGGGCGGGGAGTGGAGAGGTTTGGGGGACTGACATGACTGGCAAAGCCAGTCGGTGTCGGACCATTAGCAGGGAACTGCCGGCGTTCTTACGACAATGACGATTGAGATTACCGGCGTCATCCCATCCATCTGCCCCAACAACACAGGGCTGCCGTAAGCTCGGACTCATTGTTTACCCTAACTCTCCGGCCGGCTCAAGCGAAACTGACCGTGTTATTTTTGCAACAGTCAACCTTAAACAGACCCAGTTTTGCTGAAATCTGGGGCTGGCCGGGCCTCGCTCGTGGCGACGATCACGTCTTCGTGCGGCGGCGGGAAGTGCAGGCGCGGCCTGATGCCGCTCTCGATCACCATGTCCACCGGGCCGCCGATGACCATCAGATGCTCCACGTCGTCGCGGCGCAGCAGCACGAGCTTGCGGTGTGTGTCGATGGTCGCGGTCTCGATGACAGCAAGCCGCCGCTCGCGTGCCTTGAGGAAGCCCGGGGAACTCGAGCGTCCGAAAAAGACTTTGAAAGCCCAGACCAGCAGCGCAATCAGCGCCACGACGAAGAGACCGCCGGCTACGGCCAGGAGGAGCGTGTTTAAATCGAGCATGGTTGAACTCCCACTCAGGACGCCTCTGAGGGCACATTAGGCACAACGCTCTTGGCGCTGTTAAGGCGCGGCCAAGCCAACTCGAATCGGGTATTTTGACCCTGATGACCGATATAGACGCGCCGATGCGCTATGCCGAGCCAGCCGCGGACCGTCCCGTGCGTGACGGCAGCATAGGCCTGGTAATCCTTCTTGCGCTGGCTTTGGCGGTGGCCGCGATCGGTCTGGCCATGGCGTCGCGTGACGTGGCCGAGCCTTTCGTGCTCGCCATCCTGACCGGGCTTGCCGTGGTCGGCGTGTTCTGTCTATTCGCGGGCGCCGTCGGCATTCTCTATTTCGGTCAGAGGCACGCGCGCAATGACATCACCAAGGCCTTCGCCGACAATCTGCCGCAAGGGGCCCTGATCGCCGACAGTTCTGGCCGCGTGCTTTACGCCAATGAGGCCTATCGCGATTTGCTCGGCCTCGATGCCGAAGCGAGCGTGTTGACTCCCGATCGCGCGTTCAGCGGCAACCCGCATCTTGCCGAGCCCATCTTCCGGCTGGCGCGCGCGGCACAGCAGGGCCGCAGCCTCAAAGAGGAATTCCGCCTGCCTCCGTCGGGCGAGGACGAGGCAGACGGAATGGCGCCCCGCTGGTTCCGCATCTCGGTGCAGCCCATGCCGCCGGAGCCGCGTTCGGGGCGGCGAGGGACGCTGTTGGTATGGCAGGTCGAGGAGATCACCCAGGATCGCGCCAAGGACGAGACGAGCTTCGCCAAGGTGCAGGCGGCCAACGCCTACCTCGACAACGCGCCAGGCGGCTTCTTCACCGCCGATGCCGGGGGCAATGTCGAATATCTGAACGCCACGCTGGCGCAGTGGCTCGGCCTCGATCTCTCCGAGGTTGCCGCCCGTCCACCCAAGCTCGCCGAGATCATGTCCGAGGACAGCGCCGCGCTCATCGCCGCTTCCGGCCGCGGCCAGGGACAGGGACAGAGCGGCGTCATGCGCCGCTTCGACATCGACCTGGTCAAGGCCGACGGCACGAGCCTGCCTGTGCGCATCCTGCATCGGCTGCCGCGCGGCGGCGGCTTGGCCCATGCGTTGGTGCTGAACCGCGCGCCGGGTGAGGTCGAGGAGGCGGGCATGGCGGAGCTCAGATTCGCGCGGCTGTTCCATTCCGCCCCCATCGCCATCGCCACCATCGACGCGCAAGGCTTCATCAACGCCACCAACCCGGCTTTCATGCGCCTGTTCGGTGGCGCCGACGGGGAATCCAGAGTGAACCTTGAAACCCTGGTCGAGCCCGAAAGCCATCAGGCGCTGCACCTGGCGCTCGATGCGGCCATCGCCGGGCAGGGCTCGATCGAGCCGGTGGATATCGCCTTTGCCGGCGACCGGGAGCGCAGCGGCAGGATCTATTTGAGCCCGATCAAACAGGCGGCGGGCGAGGGCGAGGCGGCCATCGCCTACGCCATCGACACCACGGAGCAGCGCGCGCTGGAAATGCAGATCGCGCAAGGACAGAAGATGCAGGCGGTCGGCCAGCTTGCCGGCGGCATCGCGCACGACTTCAACAACATGCTGACGGCGATCATCGGCTTTTCCGATTTCCTGCTGATGAACCACCGGCCGACCGATCCGGCCTTCCTCGACATCATGAACATCAAGCAGAACGCCAACCGCGCCGCGGGGCTGGTGCGCCAGCTGCTGGCCTTCTCGCGCCAGCAGACTTTGCGGCCCCAGGTGCTCGTGCTTGGCGATGTGCTCTCCGATCTCTCCATTCTGCTCGACCGGCTGCTTGGCGAGAATGTCGAGCTCACGCTCGACCAGGGGCGCGATCTCTGGCCGGTGAAGGCCGATGCGCATCAATTCGAGCAGGTCATTATCAATCTTGCCGTCAATGCCCGCGATGCCATGCCGGGCGGTGGCAAGCTAACCATCCGTACCGTCAATATTGGCGAGGCGGACTCGCGCGCGCTCAATTACCCGGAGCTGCCGCCCGGCGACTATGTGATGATCGAGGTGCGCGACACCGGCACCGGCATGAGCGAGGAGGTCAGGAGCAAGATCTTCGAGCCGTTCTTCACCACCAAGGAGGTCGGCCGCGGCACGGGCCTCGGCCTGTCCACCGTATACGGCATCGTCAAGCAGACCGGCGGCTTTATTTATGCCGAGAGCGAGGAGGGTAAGGGCACCTCCATACGCGTCTACCTGCCGCGCTACATCCAAGTCGCAGGCGCGGTTGAAATCGCCAAAGCTGAACGCCCTGTCGAGAAGCCCAAGGATTTGACCGGGCACGGCACCGTGCTCCTGGTCGAGGACGAAGACGCGGTTAGGAGCTTCGCCGCGCGCGCGCTCAGCCAGCGCGGCTATCATGTGCTCGAGGCCACCACCGGCACCGAAGCGCTCGAAATCTTCGCCAAGCATCAGGGCGAGGTCGATCTCGTGGTCAGCGATGTGGTCATGCCGGAGATGGACGGACCGACGCTCATGGAGAAGCTTCGCCTCCAGCGCCCGGACATCAAGATCATCTTCATCTCCGGCTATGCCGAGGATTCATTCCGCCGCCATCTCGCCGAGAACGAGGACTACATGTTCTTGCAGAAGCCCTTCGATCTCAAGGAACTGGCCGCGGCCGTGAAGGCGGCGCTGCAAGGCTGACGCTTCCCTTTGTCATTGCCCGGCTTGACCGGGCAATCTAGTAATCACCGGCGAATATAATCGTGAATACCGGGGTTGCTGGATGCCCGCTTGCGCGGGCATGACACTTTGTAGGGCCTAACAGATTGGAGCGCCCGCGTGCCGGACTATGAGGTCGTGCCGGATGAGGAAACCGGCGAGATTAACCGAAGACGGCGCGCGAAGCCGCGCATGCCCGCGCTCACCATCGAGCGTTATGGCGGACGCCTGATCTATTTCTGGTTCGGCATGCGCTTCGGCGATCTGATGAAGCTATTCCGGCGCGGGCGCTTCAGCTTCACCCTTAACTGCATTCCCGACACGCTCGCGCTGTTTCTCTGGGTGCCGTGGAACTCGGTGCTCTATTGGATTTCGGAAGCGAAATACAAGAAACGTGCGGAAGCCATGACGCTCAAAACGCCGCCGGTCTTCGTCATCGGCCATTGGCGCACCGGCACCACGCTGCTGCACGATCTGTTCTCGGTCGATTCGAATCTCGCTTATCCCACGACATATGAGTGCTTCTTCCCGCACCACTTCCTGCTGACCGAGGGCACGCTGCCCAAAGTGATGAAAGGCCTGCTGCCCAAGAAGCGGCCGCAGGACGACGTGCCGGTGGGCTTCGACCGGCCGCAGGAAGAAGAATTCGGCATGATGATGCTGGGGCAGGGCACGCCCTACATCACCTGCGCTTGGCCCAGGCTCGGCCCCGCGATGAGCGACTATCTCGACTTCAAGGGCGTATCGGAGGCCGGCCGCAAGAAATGGGCCGACGCCTATATGTGGCTCTATCGGCGGCTCGTGCTGAAGCACGGCGGCAAGCGGCTGGTGATGAAGACGCCGGCCAACGCCGCGCGCCTCAAGCTGCTGCACGAGCTTTTCCCCGACGCGCGCTTCGTCTATCTCGCGCGCAATCCGCTCAACGTGTTTCCGTCGACCGTGAAGCTCTGGCGCGCGCTTTATTCGGTGCAGGGGCTGCACAACCCGCCAAACCTCGATCCCTGGCTCGACGATTACGTGCTCGACATGTTCGCGCGGCTGACCGAGGCCTATGAGGAGGACCGCCATCTGATCCCCGCCGACCGTCTGGTCGAACTGCGCTACGAGGATTTCGTCAAGGACCCGGTCGCGTCCATGCGCGACATTTACCGGCGCCTCGGCCTTGGCGGGTTCGAGTCTGCCGAAGCGCCGATGCGCGACTTCCTCGCCGAGCGCTCCGAGCACCAGGTTTCATCTTACGAGCTGCCCTTGCCGCTGAAGCGCAAGATCGTCGAGCGCCTCAAGCCTTACATCGACCGCTTCGGCTATCGCGAGAAGGTCGAGGCCTCGCTCGCCGCCAAGCTCAAGCCTGCCGCCCCCTCCCGCCAACCGTCCTAGCCGGCTCGGAACGAGGGCCAGCACCAGTGTGGGCGGTGCTGTCCTAATTAGGACACTCAGGCAGCGTGCAACCCACGATTGACGGTTAGTAGAGGAATGGCCATTATGGGATGCCATGGCGATTTTTGTGCTGTTTCGAGTGTCAGACGCAGCCCGGGCCAGGGCGCAATTAGCGCGCCTTTATCCAAACAACCATCTAGATTTAGACGACGCGTGGCTCATATCCGCCACGGGCACGGCAAAGGACGTGTCCGACAGATTGGGCCTCTCGACCGAGAACACATGGTCGGGGATAATTTTCAAAATGGACAACTATTACGGGCGCGCGCCTTCGGACCTCTGGGATTGGATAAAGGACAAGGCGGAGAAAACCAGTGGCTAGGCAAACGCGTTCTGAAACCAAGGATTCAGTGCCTAAGGAATTTCCTGAGGTTCTGCCATCAAGTTACCCTGGCGCAGTTGGTGGCGCATACTTGATTGAGTCAGTGATGCAGATGCAAAAATCCATCGGCGAACTTTCGTCCCATATAAGCCATCTGACAGCCGCCTCGGAAAAGCACGGTGAGAAAATAGATCGTATCAGCCATCGGATGTATGCAGCTGGAATAGTTCTCACGATTGTATTGGGCATTGGCGGCTTCCTCCTAAACAAGATATGGGATGGTGTTTTCAAGCTTCTGCAGGTCACACCTTACCCCCCTGGATAATCCTGAAGCGGCGCTGCACTCGCGGTATAGTGGGCTCATAGCCAAGAGCCGCATCCAGAAGGTCACCTATCGACCAAGGATGGTCAGTCAACCCAAGTGACATTGCGGGCGTTACGCGCGTGGCTTCATGCACGCGGCACCAGTTGTAATGGCTCACGAATAGGCTGAAGGCGGCAGCGTGGTTTTCGAGTTTCTTGGAAAATCCGTTGGTCAATCGCGTGAAGCGCCGACTAGCCATTCGCACCGTCAAATTGCTCCGCTCGACATAGCTAGTCGAAATATGAGCGGGCACGCCTGAGATGACTTGGCGATTTACGGCTACTACTACGCCAGGGCTGTAACGCCGGGCGGCGTCCCTTGGCGGTTCGCCTACATACGACTTGACGATCTGCCCATAGGCCACGCGATTACCGAAGGCAAAGCGGATCGCGGTCTCGTAGTAGTGGAGGCCATCGGTCGAAATCTCTGGCGTGCCGATGACACGCTCGCGCAGATCGGCAACAAAGGCTTCCGTATTCGCACCATTCCGCTTGCCGACACGGTAGGCGACGATGGCCTTCGAGGTCGAGGCAAGCGCGGTGAACGCATATTGATCGCCGGTCACGGCCGCATCCTTTCGGCTGACGCGCTTCTGCTTTTTGCCGACATACGACCAAAGCTCGTCAAGCTCGATACGCCCGACGCGCAACCCAAGCATCCGATAATCGTGAAGGCGAGCGCAGCCGTGCCCGACGCGGGCACCAAGGCGCATGATCGTGTCGCGGTGAACGCCGGTTAGGCGCTCTGTACTGCGGATGGACATGCCCTCGGTGAGGGCGGCAATGATCTCAATTTGCTTGTCGCGAGACAGGATATTCATGGCGGGCTCGATCCGGCACAATGGGCGAGCCCGAAGCGGAATGCTGGCAAAGAGGACAGGAATCTCCTATATTACTCAAAGCGGTCATTCAGCTTCGGGGCTCGATCCCGGGGTTGGTGATCCGGGGCTGGTGCTGTTTGCGCAGCGCTGGCCCCACTGACAAAGATGCCTCGCCTGGATTCGGACCAGGGTTTCTCCGGTGTAAGGGGGAGCGTCCTACCGTTAGACGACGAGGCAATAGAGAATGCCGACCACGGGCCGTTGCTTGATCCTTTCCGGGGAGCTGAGCAGCGGCCCTTCCTGTTACGGCCCTGGTCGCCGGTCGGCTTAAACGCCAGGGCTAAGGCTCTCCTAATCATCATCGCGTTTTCCTTTCTGAACCCAGCCTTGCACAGTTTTAGTCATTCTACAATAGCCTTCTGGACAAATCGGAAAAAAGCCTTGCGGCCAAGCCTCCATCGCCTTATAAGAGTGCAGGAGGAACCCGTCATGACTGAAACTGCAGCGCCAAAGGGAAAGCGTCCCAAGCAGGGGCGGAGTCCCGCATACCCCGGATTGCCGCTTAGTCAGGCAATTGCCCAGGCTCAAGCGCTCTACGACGCTGAGGGGAAGTATGCTGTGCCGATGCCGTCTGCTTTTACGGCTTGGGGTTACGGTGCAAAAAGCAGTGGCGGGCGCGAGACCCGAGCGGCGCTTAAATACTATGGATTGGCGGTGATTGAGGGGGACGGCGAGAAGGGAAAGGTCAAGCTTACTGACGACGCCTTCAAAGTCCTGCTGGATCAACGCGAAGACCAAAGCGAAAAGCAGGCGCTGATTCGAATCTTGGCCCTAACGCCCGCAATTCACAAAAAGCTCTTCCAGAAGTTCCCGGACGGCATCAAATCGGATGCTACCGTCGAGCACTATCTAACGTTTGAGGAGGGCTATAATCCAGCAGCGGCAGCCGAATTGGTCGCACAATTTAAGGCAACAGCCGACTATGCAGGGCTCTTCAAGCCTGCTAATGTGTTGGTCAAAGATGATATTGACCAAGCCAATAATGAACGCCCAGAGGTCGGCGATCTCGTTAACGTGGAGGTTGGGGGAGCACTCGTATTCCCTGCCCCCAAGCGCGTGCGCGCGGTTGATGAACGAGATAGCACGCGGTGGGTGTTCGTTGAGGGCGAAATAGCGGGTATCCCAATGGAACAGGTTCAGGTGATTAAGAAGGCCGGTGACGTTGGCGAGAGTCCGGGTAACCCTCCAACAATGCCGCTCGATCCCCCCGCCCCTGGGTGGCGAGAGGAACGCCTACTAGACGACGCGGGCCAAGAAATTTTTATCCGCTACAAGGGTGAAGCATCCAAGGAGCGGTACGAGTTCATCCGCGATTACTTGGATTTCAAGCTGAAGCGGATCAAGCCGTAACGAGGCCGGTTAAATCCGAAGGGATGCGGCGCGTATCTACTGTGCCCTTGTCGAATAGTCCGGCTTGGTTTCCCCAGCAGTCCCAGCCCATCCTTGAAGAGCGTCCAAAAATCTCAAGGTATGGCCCTTCAGCAAGACGCTCGATCCGCTCATAAACTTCATCTGGCTTCCGGCTATGCTCACGTCTCGGGGACACAATGAGACGACGCACATCCTTAGCCCGTCTCGCGGGAGTGCCCCTAGTCGCCAACAAACATTGTTCGGCATTGGCCCTGGTCCAGTAACCGAGACCAGCGAAAAAATCGTTGGCGACTAAACGCTCCTGATCGGCGCGCTTGTTGAGCTTGGCCCAATAGAAGCCAACCGTTTTGAATTTGAATCCCCAAGCGTCGATTAGTTTCAAGGCTTCCGGCAAGAGGGGATCAGTCGCCCACATAAACAGGATACAATCGCGGTCAGCCCAGTCCATGATGGGGAGCTTGGCTAACTCGGAAGGGCTTAGGCAATCATAGTGCGCGAGGGCATTACGTCCTTCGCCCTTAGCGCTGAAGTTCTTAAATCGCCAAGGCGGATCCGCATATATCACGCGATATTTTCTCTCATTCGTTTTGATCAAAGCGGGCCATGGCCTCTCTGAGGCGCTCTAGCGCCTCGTTGATGCCATCCGGCCCTTCCTTGGTTAAAATTTGGTGAACCTGTTCCATCGCCACGCGCGCTCCAAGGGCCTTCGGTCCCGGTGAGCCAGATGGCGGTAGCGCGCTCTGGTGCGCTAGCGGCGGCGTGCCGTATTTCCCCTCTTCGGCGCCTTTGATGCGTCCCTGGTTTAGACCGAACCAGGCTGCGATGTCGTGTTTCCGGTCGCCCCTCGCCAACATCGCAAGGATCACAGGCAAGTCTTCGTCCGTTACTTGATTTCCACTTGCAGGCGCTCTGTCGGCCATAGTTGCTACTCCCACTGATACAACCGAGAGAGTACCGTTGTTCAACACAATCTGGCAACTTAGGACACTCCTTCGCTAATTCGGACAGCACCAGTGTGGGCTAAAAGAACATATTGCGAACGGAGAACAATCCGTGTACATTGCTAGGAAACCGGCATTTGCCAGCGAAATCGGGCTTGTGAAATAAGGGAGAATCCTCATGTTGAATGCTGCATTACGCCTCGTCGAAGGAACTGGGATGGATAGAGAGAAGGCCCTTGAAGCGGCGATCTCCCAGATCGAGCGGAATTGCGGCAAGGGCTCCATCATGCGTCTCGGCCAGAACGAGCAGGCGGTCGAGGTCGAGGCGATCTCATCCGGCTCGCTCGGCCTCGACATCGCGCTCGGCATTGG
>DATMDY010000190.1:0-3116 GCA_035557335.1 Methyloceanibacter sp. | reverse complement strand
CCCTCGCCGTCGATGCCGTGGCCTATGCCTTGGGCCACGTGCCATTCGACCGCGATGCCGGCGGCGGCAAGCTGCTCGCGGGCGATCAGCATGGCGTCGAGCGGGATCACCTGGTCCATGTCGCCATGCACGAGCAGGATGGCCGGCGCTAGGCTCGGATCCTTAGGCAACGCCTCGACGGTCGCCAGCGCGCCGGAATAGCCGACGATGGCCGCCGGCGCCGGATTGCGCTTCAGTCCGACGTCAAGCGCGACCATGGTGCCCTGGCTGAAGCCGACCAGCCCAAGCGCGCGCGGGGGGAGATTGTGCCGCTTCAACTCGATATCGAGGAAAGCGTCGAGAACCGATCCGGCGCGCTTGACGCCGCGTGCCATCTCTGTAGGATCGCGGAAGGTGAGGTCGAACCATTGCCGGCCCATCGGCGCCATGCCGCAAGGCTCCAACGCGTGCGGCGAGACGAAGGCGGCATGCGGCAAGAGCTTCGCCCATTCGCGTCCCAAGCCGATGAGGTCGTTGCCGTCGGCGCCATAGCCGTGCAGGAACACCACGAGCTGTTGCGCCGTGCCGCCCGCCGTCGGCGGCAGTCTTGGCCCGTCAAGCAACGCCATGTCAGACGTTACCGGTTTTCCCTCCCCCCTTGCGGGGGAGGGTCAGGGAGGGGGGTTCCGGAACATAAAGCGGGGAGCTTAACCCCTCACCCTGTTCGCCGAATGATTTGCTTCGCAAGTCATGGCGAACAGCCCTCTCCCGCAAGGGGAGAGGGGATAAAATATCGGCCACCGATATCACTTGCCGGCGTCTCCCTCAGGCAACTTGTCGGCGGAGTGGGCCTGGAGCTGACCGTAATTCTGGATGCCGATGTCATTCAGGAGATTGAGCTGCGACTCCAGATAATTGATGTGGCCTTCTTCGTCGCCGAGCAGCTCCTCGAACAAATCCATGCTCACATAATCCTCTTCCTTCCGGCAGACCGCTCGCGCTTCCATGTACAAAGCACGGGCCGAGTACTCGGCCTTGAGGTCGCATTCGAGAATCTCCTTGATGTTCTGGCCGATCATCAAAGCGTCGATATGCTGCATATTGGGAAAGCCTTCGAGGAAGATGATACGGTCCACCAGCTTGTCAGCGTGCTGCATTTCCTCGATCGATTCCTCGCGCTCCTTCTTGGCGAGACGGGTGAAGCCCCAATCTTCGAGCAGCCGGTAATGCAGCCAATATTGGTTGACGGCGGTCAGTTCGTGCGTCAGCGCCTTGTTGAGATATTCGATGACCCGTGCATTGCCCTTCATTTGCCCAGTCCTCCTCTCGACCTTTGAAACGATCATACCCGTTCTTCGCTTTGCGGCTAGGACTCCTCTAGAGGTGACCGATGCGGCAAGGACGCCGCGGAGCTTGGCCCCTGCTCGTCATAGGCGACCATCAGCTTGGTGATCAGCGGCAGGCAACTGCCGCAGGACGGGCGCTTATGTAAATGGCGATAGATGAGCCCGGGGGTCAGCACCACGAACGGATCGGCAGTACGCAGCGCCGAGACCGCTTCGGCCACGTCCTTGTCGGTGATAATGGAACAGGAACAGACGATCATGCCTCTCTTTAGGCAAGCCAAGCCGATTTGTCGCCATTTTGGTGCCTGGCTTGAAGGTAATTTGACCGGCTTTCCCGCCGCTTAGAGGAGCAGGCCGGTACCCCCTAGAGATTGTCCAGCAGCACGCCGGCAAGCAGGATCAGATAAGCAATCAGCAATAGCCCAAGTGCGTAACCCGTGAAGAACGGCAGCGGCACGATCATGCCGAGAATGACCAGGATGGCGATAACGACAGAAACGAGAAAAGTCTCCCGGCGCGGCGCGGTCAATCGAATGTCCATGATGTCCCCCCAATTTGCTGGCTTGCGACTCGACGGACCCAGAGTCTAGCAAACATGACAATCGTCATGGCCGGGCTTGTCCCGGCCATCCACGACTTTGACGCGCAGGCAGGCGCTAAAGCGGGACTTTCTCGCGCTGGCGCAAAGGCGGCACGGGAACGCTTTGCTCGACGAGTTCTGGAACCTTCGCATCGACCAGATGGACGATGCCGGCCATGATGTCGTTGAGCTGGAAGTCCTTGGGCGTATAGACGGCGGCCGCGCCGCACTGCTTCAGGATGTTGACGTCCTCGGCGGGGATGATGCCGCCGACCACCACCGGCACGTCGCTTAAGCCCGCCTCGCGCATACGCTGCACCACTTCGCGCACCAGCGACACATGCGAACCCGACAGGATCGACAGCCCGACCACATGGGCCCTGGCCTCGCGCGCCTGCTCGACGATCTCGGCGGGCGTGAGCCTGATGCCGTCATAGACGACCTCCATGCCGCAATCCGCCGCGCGCACGGCGATCTGCTCGGCGCCGTTGGAATGACCGTCGAGGCCGGGCTTGCCGACCACGAAGGTCAGCGTGCGCCCGAGTCTGGCCGACACCTGATCGACCAGCCGGCGCACTTCTTCGAGACGCGCCTCGTCGACCTGGTGCTTGGCGTGGATGCCGGTCGGCGCGCGATACTGGCCGAACACCTCGCGCAGGACCTGGCCCCATTCACCGGTGGTGACGCCGACCTTGGCGGCGGCGATAGAGGGCGGCATGATGTTGCGGTCCTCGGCGGCGGCGGATTTCAGATCGACCAGCGCCTGGCGCACGGCCTTCTCGTCGCGCTCCTGGCGCCAGGCCTGCAGGGCGGCGACCTGCCCGATCTCGACCGTCTCGGGCACGGTCAGGATGCCTTCGATGCCGGATTCCGACAGCGGCGACGCCTCGGTCTCGGTATAGGCGTTGACGCCCACCAGAACCTGCTCGCCCTTCTCGATCGCCTCGACGCGCGCGGCGTTGGAAGCGATCAGCGCCTCTTTCATGTAGTCGATGGCGGCGACCGCCCCGCCCATGGCTTGAATCTTGGCGAGCTCGGCGCGGGCCTCTTCCTTCAGCGCCTCGACCTTGCGGTCGATCTCGACCGAGCCGTCGAAGATGTCGCCATATTCGAGCAGGTCCGTCTCGTAGGCGACGATCTGCTGAAGTCTCAAAGACCATTGCTGGTCCCAAGGCCGGGGCAGGCCGAGCGCCTCGTTCCAAGCGGGGAGC
>DATMDY010000189.1:0-15938 GCA_035557335.1 Methyloceanibacter sp. | reverse complement strand
CGGCTGACGGCGCTCGGCCGCGATGAGATCGGCGACGAGCTCAAGACGCTTGGCGAGCAGATCGGCGACTATCTGGAGATCTTGCGCAGCCGTGCCCGCATCGTCGGCATCGTCAAGGGCGAGCTCACCTCCATCAAAGAGGAATTCGGCACGCCGCGGCGCACCGAAATCCTCGAAATGGTCGGCGAGGTCGAGGACGAGGACCTGATCCAGCGCGAGGACATGGTGGTCACCGTCAGCCACAAGGGCTACATCAAGCGCGTGCCGCTCTCCACCTATCGTGCCCAGCGCCGCGGCGGCAAGGGCCGCGCCGGCATGGCGACGCGCGAGGAAGATTTCGTCACCCGCGTCATCATCGCCAATACGCATACCCCGGTCTTGTTCTTCTCCTCGCGCGGCATGGTCTACAAGATGACCGTGTGGCGTCTACCGCTTGCCGCCCCGCAGGCGCGCGGCAAGGCTCTGGTCAATCTACTGCCGCTCGACAAGGACGAGACCATCACCACCGTCCTGCCGCTGCCCGAGGATGAAGCCTCCTGGGCCAAGCTCGACGTGATGTTCGCCACCAATTACGGCAGCGTCCGGCGCAACAAGCTGTCCGACTTCATCGAGGTGCGCCAGAACGGCAAGATCGCCATGCGGCTCGATTCCGGCGACCGCATCGTCGGGGTCGAGGTGTGCGGCGAGCACGAGGACGTGTTGTTGACTTCGATGGAAGGCCAGGCCATCCGCTTCCCCGTCACCGAGGTGCGCGTGTTCAAGGGTCGCGAGTCGCCGGGCGTGCGCGGCATCAAGCTCCAGAAACATGACCAAGTCATCTCCATGGCGATTCTTAGCCATATCGAGGCGTCGGCCGCCGAGCGCGCCGCCTATGTGCGCCAGGCCAACGCCATCAGGCGGGGCGGAGCTGTCGCCGAACTCGAAACCGAGGTCGATGCCGAGGAGGGAAGCGAAGAGGCCGTGGTGCTGACTCCCGAACGCTATGCCGAGCTCAGCGCGCATGAGGAGTTCGTGCTGACGGTGTCGGAGAATGGGTACGGCAAGCGCACCTCGGCCTACGAGTACCGCATCTCCGGGCGCGGCGGCAAAGGCATCATTGCCATGATCGTCAACCAGCGGAACGGCAAGCTGGTCGCGTCCTTCCCGGTGGACGAGAGCGATCAGATCATGCTGGTCACCGATGGTGGCCAGCTCATCCGCGTGCCGGTGCAGGATATCAGCATCGTCGGGCGCTCGACCCAGGGCGTGATCGTGTTCTCGACTGCCGAGGGCGAACGCGTGGTCTCGGTCGAGCATATTTCCGAGGAGAACGGAGACCAGGGAAGCAACGGAGACGGCGACGGCGAGGACGAGGCAGACGACGGGGAAGCGGAAGACGGCGAGGAGGCGGAGTCGTGACCATGCGCGTGGGCCTGTATCCCGGAAGCTTCGATCCCGTCACCCTCGGCCATGTCGATATCGTGCGCCGGACCGCCCATCTCGTCGACAGGCTGGTGATCGCCATCGGCACGCATCACGACAAGCACCCGCTCTTCACGGCGGAGGAGCGAATTGCCTTGGCCACCGAGGTGCTGAAGCCGGTCGCCAAGGAGATCGGGCTCTCGCTCGACGTGACCACCTATGACAGCTTGACGGTGGAGGCCGCCAAAAAAGTCAGGGCCACGGTCGTCGTAAGAGGTCTGCGCGACGCCGGCGATTTCGACTACGAGATGCAGATGGCCGGCATGAATACCGCGCTGGCTCCCGAGATCGAGACCGTGTTCCTGGCCTCTTCACCGGAAACAAGACATATCGCGGCGAGCCTCGTCCGTCAGATCGCCGCAATGGGCGGCGATGTTTCGACTTTCGTGCCCCCCATCGTGGCTACAGCCTTGAAAAGGAAATTCGCGTCATGAAGCTCGCTTTGTCGGCACTGATAACCGCTGTTCTCGTGGCCTTCGCGCCGGGCCTGTTGCCCGCTTCGGCGCAGGCAACGCTTGACGACGTTCTCCTGCTCGACCTGAAGGATGGGCGCGTGACCATTCTGCTTCGGCCCGATCTCGCGCCGAAACATGTGGAGCGGGCTAAGCAACTCGCGCGCGACGGCTTCTATGACGGCATCGTGTTCCACCGCGTCATCGACGGCTTCATGGCGCAAAGCGGCGATCCGACCGGCACCGGCACGGGCGGCTCGAAATATCCGGATGTCCCGGCCGAGTTCACCAACAAGGCGAAATTCGTGCGCGGCACGGTCGGCGCGGCGCGCGCTCAAGATCCGAACAGCGCCAACAGCCAGTTCTTCATCACCTTCCAGCCCACGCCACCTCTCGACGGCCAATACACCATTTGGGGCCAGGTGATCGACGGCATGGATGCCGTGGACAAGATCAAGCGCGGCGAGCCGCCGTCGAACCCCGACAAGATCGTCAAGTTGCAGGTCGCCTCCGATGCCGATCAGGCGTCACAGGATGCGGCAACTGCCGTACTGCAGAAGCAGAACTAGGGAGAGCATCATGGCGGCCAAGCCCGAAGACACGCTCATCATCGATACCAGCAAAGGCCGCGTCGTAGTGGCCCTGCGCCCAGACCTCGCGCCGAATCATGTCGCCCGCATCAAGGAGCTGGCGCGGCAGGGCTTCTATGACGGCGTACCGTTTCACCGCGTGATCGAGGGCTTCATGGCCCAGACCGGCGACCCGACCGGCACCGGCACGGGCGGCTCGGGCAAGAAACTCTCCGCCGAGTTCAACGCCGAGCCGCATACGCGGGGCGCGGTGTCCATGGCGCGCGCGCAATCGCCCGACTCCGCCGACAGCCAATTCTTCATCTGCTTCGATGACGCCACCTTCCTCGATCGCAAATACACTCTGTGGGGGCGGGTGGTCGAAGGCATGGACAATGTCGACAAGATCACGCGCGGCGAGCCGCCGGCTAATCCCGACAAGATTCTGAGCGTGCGGGTCGCCGCCGACGCGGCCTAGTCTCGCGCCGTGCGCGTCGATGAATTCGACTATCATCTGCCCGAGGAGTTGATTGCCCTTCGCCCGGCGAGCCCGCGTGACGCGGCGCGGCTTTTGGTGATCGATCCCGACGCCTCATCGCCTTTCGTCGATAGGACGATCCTCGATCTGCCGGACCTGCTTCGGCCCGGTGATGCTCTGGTGTTCAACGACACTAAGGTGATTCCCGCCGAGCTTCATGGCGTCCGCACGCGCGACAGCGTTTCGGCGCAGGTCTCCGTGACCTTGATCGAGCGGCTGGACGACCGGCGCTGGCACGCCTTGGCGCGTCCGGCTAAGCGGCTCAAGGAAGGCGACCGCATCGTGTTCGGCGAAGGGAGCAATGCCTGTCTCCTCGGTGCCCTCGAAGCGGTGGTCGAGGCCCGGGGCACCGACGGCGAGGTGACGCTCTCTTTCGATCTTAGTGGGCCGGCGCTCGACGACGCCATTCATGCACAAGGGGTCATGCCGCTGCCGCCTTATATCGCCTCGCGCCGCGCGCCTGACGAGCGTGACCGGATCGACTATCAGACTCTGTTCGCCCGCCACGAGGGTGCCGTCGCCGCGCCCACCGCCGGACTGCATTTCACCGACCGGCTGATGCAGTCGCTGGAGGCGCGCGGCGTCTTGTATCATTTCGTGACCCTGCATGTCGGTCCCGGCACCTTCCTGCCGGTCAGGTCGGAAGATACCGCCGAGCACGTCATGCATCCCGAGACCGGGACCATCAGTGCTGAAACCGCTGAGGCGTTGAACGCGGTCAAGGCGAGGGGAAGGGCGATCGTCGCGGTCGGCACCACCTCGCTACGCCTTCTGGAAAGCGCCGTAGACAAGACAGGCAAGCTTGCATCCTTCACCGGCGCGACCGATCTGTTTATCACCCCTGGCTATCGCTTCCGCTTCGTGGACCGTCTCTTGACCAATTTCCATCTGCCGCGCTCGACCCTGTTCATGCTGGTGGGCGCCTTCTCAGGGCTCGACACCATGAAGCGCGCCTATGCCCATGCCGTGGCCGCGCGTTACCGCTTCTATTCCTATGGCGATGCCTCTCTCCTCAACCCCGCGACAAGCAAATGACCAAGCGCTTCTCATTTGAGGTGAAGGCGCGTGATGGCGGGGCGCGGACTGGGGCCATCGCCACGCCACGCGGGGTGGTGCGCACGCCCGCCTTCATGCCGGTCGGCACTGGCGCCACGGTCAAGGCCATGTTCCCCGAAGACGTGAAGGCGACGGGCGCCGACATCCTCCTCGCCAATACCTATCATCTGATGCTGCGGCCGGGCGCCGAGCGCATCGCCAGGCTCGGCGGCCTGCATCGCTTCATGCATTGGGACGGGCCGATCCTCACCGATTCCGGCGGCTATCAGGTCATGTCGCTGGCCAAGCTCCGCCGCATTACCGAAGCGGGCGTCACCTTCCAGTCGCATATCGACGGTGCCACGATAGAGCTGACGCCGGAGCGCGCCGTCGAGGTGCAATGCCTGCTCGGCGCCGACATCCAGATGGTGCTCGACGAGTGCACGCCGTTTCCGGCGACGCATGACGAAGCGAAGATGTCGTTGGAGCTGTCGCTCCGCTGGGCCGAGCGCTGCAAGGTAGCGTTCGCGTCGCTGGGTCAAGCAGGCCAGGCGCTGTTTGGCATCGTGCAGGGGGGCGTCTATCCCGATCTGCGCGAGGTGAGCTCCCGCGCCCTGATCGATATCGGCTTCGACGGTTATGCCATCGGCGGCTTGGCCGTCGGCGAGGGGCAGCAGGCCATGCTCGATATGGTCGAGGTCACCAATGCAATCCTGCCGCATGACCGGCCGCGCTATTTGATGGGCGTCGGCACGCCGGAGGACATGCTGGCGGCGATCGCGCGCGGCATCGACATGTTCGATTGCGTCATGCCGACCCGCTCAGGACGCCATTGCCAGGCCTTCACCTGGGGCGGTCGCCTCAATCTGCGCAATGCCCGCTATGCCGACGATCCGGCGCCGCTCGATGCCGAGAGCGCGTGCCCAGCCGCGCGATATGAGCGCGCCTATCTGCATCATCTGGTGAAATCCGGCGAGACGCTCGGCGCCATGCTGCTGTCTTACGCCAATGTGCAGTTCTATCAGGAGCTGATGGCGCGCACGCGCGAGGCCATCGCTCAAGGCCGATTCGCAGGCTTCGCCGAAGACGTGCAGAGCCGCTACCGCGCGAGCGGCGATACGGACGAGGACTAAACGGCCTATTGCGTGGCGATGTCGGATGCCGGGCCGGCCTTGGCCGCGCCCATCGCCTTCCGCTCGCGCTCGAAGAGATAGAGGCCGGAGAGGATCACGATGGTGGCGCCGGACAGCGTCCAAAGCGTCGGCACGTCGCCGAACACGAAATAGCCCGCCACCGACATCCAGATCAGGCCGACATAGATATAAGGCGCGAGCACGCCCGCCGGGGCGATGCGATGGGCAAGGATCAGGAGCCAATGCCCGAGTCCGCCCCATAGTCCGAGCGTGGCGAACAGCACCCAGAGGCTCAAATCTTGCGGCCATTGCCAGGCAGCGAGCGCGAACGGCGCGACAAGCAGGACGCCGGCAAGCGGCGTATAGGTCTGCGTCACCTCTGGCGGGTCATAGGCGGCAAGATAACGAGTGGCGATGTTGTAGAGCGCGTAGCCGATCGTGGCTACCAGCGACAGATGCATCGCCCAGTGAAGCGTGCCGATCCCCGGATGCATCACCACCAGCACGCCGACAAATCCCACGACGATGGCAAGCACGCGGTGCCATCCCACCCATTCGCCGAGCAAGGGCCCGGCGAGCACGGCGATGGCGAGAGGCGCGAGAAAGAAAATGCTGATGGTCTGGTCGAGCTGGAGATATTGCAGCGCCACGAAATTGAGCCCGGTGGTCAGCAGCATGAGCCCGGACCGGACGATCTGGATCCAGGGCTTCGCCGAACGCAGCGACGGCCGGAACGCGAACGGCCACAGAAAGACGGCGCTGAACACCACATGGCCGACAAAGCGGAGCCAGGTCGCCTGCGCCACGGGAACGCCGGCCCGCGCCACGAGATATTTCCCCGTCGCGTCGAGCGCGGCGAAGCAGACCGTGGCTAGGATCATGAGCCCGATGGCCTTCATCCTTTGACGGGGATCGGCTTCGGCGGGCTCGGCCTTGGCGGGAGCGGAGCGGCGAGGCGTCACGGGCGGATGCCCTTGCGCAGGACTCTTTGCCAAGACGCCGCCGGCCGATAAGGTCTCGGGCCAGAAGGACGCCACAGCAAGGAGAAGGACGTGGCTGATATTCGCGCCATGTGCGCCATAGGCTTGAGGGGACAGTTGGGGCTTAAAGGCAGGCTTCCTTGGGAAGGCAACAAGGGCCGCGAATATGTTGCCGATGTGGCGCGGTTTTTCGACACGACGCGCGGACATGTGCTCATCGCCGGACCCGTAACCATCGCCTCAGTGCCGCGCTTCGCCTATGAGGACCGCACCATTGTCGAGATCCGCTCGGATATGGACCCGGAAGCGGTGCTCGCGCAATTCCCGAACCGCGTGGTCTTTGTCGGCGGCGGGCCGCCGGTATGGGCGACCTATGCGCCGTTCATCCGCCATTGGGATATCACGCGCCTGCCTTACGACGGCGAGGCCGACCGCTGGTTCGATCCGGCCTGGATCGTGGCCTCGGGGAGACCGCCCAAAGGCTAGGCCGGCACGGCATTTTAGCGAATCGGCTAGAGCGCCGTCGCGGTCTCCATTATAAGTGCCTGAAGGGTATCCACTTGTCTGGAGGAACGGCGATGATCGTGCGTGCAACGGGGTTCGTCTCAGCGATGGCGACCATGATGGTCGCCATTTTTATAAGTTCAAGCGGCGTGGCCTTCGCCGAGACAGGGCCTACCAAGGACGAAGCCGTGGCCATGGTGAAAAAGGCCGTGGCCGAGATCAAAGCCGCAGGTCCCGACAAAGCCTATGCCTTGATCAACGACCGCTCCGGCCCGTTCGTCGACCGCGATCTTTACATCGTGGTCTATGGGCTCGACGGCGTGGTTCTTGCCCATGGCGCCGACGCCAAACGCATCGGCACAAACCAGATCGGCGACAAGGACCCGGACGGCAAAGCCTTCGTGCAGGAGCGGGTGGAGCTGGCGGCCAAGGAATCGAGCTTTTGGCAGAACTACAAATTCATCAATCCCGTGACCAAAAAGATCGAGCCGAAGGAAATGTATTGCGAGCGGCTGGACCAGACCGCGGTCTGCGGCGGGGTCTATCAGCAATGATGGTGAAACCCGGCGCGTCCGGCGCTCCGGAAGGCGTGTCGGGTACCGGGTGCCTAAATTTTGCTGTTTCGCTGCTCGATGGTGGCGGCTACCATTCGCCCGGCACAAGCAAAGGGCGGCACGCGCTACCGTTGCCACCGAGAAACCCGAATCTTCCTTATAAAGCTGGGGATATGGCCCAAGTTAAGGACCGACAAACCGGCGCCGTTGCCCAGAGCGATGAGTTTAGCGCCGAGCAGATCGGTTGGCGCTTCGCTCTCGGTACTCTGCTTATTTTCGGCGGTTATGCCGCGTGGTTACTACTTCCCTTCGTGATCGCGAGCGATCTTGCTCCAACCGCCAAGGCGGTCCTGTCAGGTGTGATCGGAGCAACGCCCTTCCTGTCTAAAGTCCTTGCTGTCGTCCTGATGGGACGCCCGGCCTATCAATTTCTGAAGAAGACCGTATTCAAACGGCTGCGCCGGAAGTCGAGCAGCGCTACGGAATAGCCGCGGCCCTAAGAATCGGGCCGCGGGTTTCGCGTCAAGTGTCGGCTAGTGGGCTTTGTCCCATGTGGCTTGCGCCTCGGTCACCATCTTGTCGAAGCTGCCGTCGGTCGTCAGCTCCGTGATGGTCTGGCCGAAACCCTCAAGCAGAGAGAGGCAGTGCGATTTCTTGGAGAAGGCGACAAACATCTCCGCAGAAAGCAGGGCTTGATCGAGGGACACGATCTTATCCTCAAGCCCGAGTTTGACCACTTCGGCGTTGCCCGGATAGTAGCCGGCAATCACATAGTCGGCCTTGCCGTCGGCCAGGTCCTTGAGGGCTGCGTCGATACCGTCAGTGCGGGTGACGTCGAGCTTGTCCTTCATGAAGGCGTCGAACTCGTCGCCATAGCTTTCACCCTTATTGGTCAGGCCCTTCTTGCCGATCAGATCGTTCTTATCGGTGAACTTGAAGTCCTTGCCCTTGGCCACAAAGATTGCGACGTCGTCGAAGGTGAAGGCAGGCTGGACGTAATCGAGATATTTGGCGCGCTCTTCGTTGTGGTAGAGGCCGAAAATGATGTCGACTTTGCCGTCACGTGCCGCTTCCTGGGCGTCAGCCCACGTTCCGGTGTATTTCGATTCGATGGGAACATTGAGTTTCTTGGCGATGGTCTCGACCAGCGTCGCCGCGGCGCCGACGATCTTATCGCCATCGCGGTAGGCAATCACCGGATATTCCGGATGGCCTGTCGCGAGGAGCTTGGTGCACTCATCGGCGGCGAAGGTTGCGTTGCCCGTCAACACCAGGGCCAAGAACGCGCTCATGCAGAGAAATCTTTTCATAATCGAGGGTCCTTCCTAGTCGGGGCGGGGGATAGGGTCGGCGTCAGGAGGTGCAAGCGGGTGCTTGCGCTTCCCTATGGCTCAGCGTTTCATCTGTGCCTTGATCTTATCCACCTCGGCTTGCGAGACCCTTCCGGCTTGAACCAGCGCCTTCACGCAGGCTGGTGACAGGCTCGGGCCTGCCTTCTTCATGCATAGGTTCAAGGCGGCGGTCTGCAGGCCGTAGTCGCCACAGAATTTCTTGTAGTCGTTGGCGCAGTTGTTCTGCATGCCCGAGGTGATGGTGCCCGCCTGTGCGAAAGCCAGTGACGGTGACAAGCAGACGATCATAACGAAGGCGGTCGTGAGTCTAGCGCGACGAAAATTCATTCACGGATCCCCCCTTGGATTGGCGGTTAGGGTCTTATCACGCTTCTTGTGAGTCAGCCAATGGCCAGCTCGCGTGGTTCAGGTGGCAGGAAACAGGGTTTTCTTGTCGCCAAGGACTGCGGCGACACTTAGGCGAAATGGTGAGCCCGTCGGGATTCGAACCCGAGACCCTCTGATTAAAAGTCAGATGCTCTACCGGCTGAGCTACGGGCTCCTTGATCGACCATATGGGCCGGTTGACGGCGAGGTCAACATAGGGCCCGCGGTTTCCCCCTTGCGTGATGGCGGGAAATGCGGCATCGCGCTGGCCGAGAGGCCATCGGCAGGGGTGAGGGGGCTCTCTATGACAGCGGAAAAGAAAAAGCCGAAACCCGGTTGGCGCCTTTATTTGCCGCGCCTGCTTTTTCTCATTCCTCTCCTCGCCGTGGTTTGGGTGCCGTTCTACAATCGAATCCCACCCGAACTTGGCGGCATACCCTTCTTCTATTGGTATCAGCTCGCCTGGATCCTTATCGCCGCCGTGATCGTGATGGTCGTCTACCTGATCGACACGCGCGTCACGCATCTGACCAAGATGGCTGAAGACTGGGAGACGCCTGGTCCAGGGGATGTCCTTTGAACTTGGATGTCACCGCCACGGCCGTCTTCGTCGTCCTGTTCCTTTTCGTTACCTGGCTCGGCTTCGTCGCCGCCCGTTGGCGCAAGGCAGACCTCAACCTGTTGCATGAATGGGGTCTCGGCGGGCGCCGTTTCGGCACGGTAGTCACCTGGTTCCTGCTCGGGGGCGATCTCTACACCGCCTACACCTTTATCGCCGTGCCGGCGCTCGTGTTCGGCGCGGGCGCCATCGGCTTCTTCGCCATTCCCTACACCATCGTCATCTATCCGATCCTATTTCTCGTCTTTCCTCGGCTCTGGGCGATCGCGCATCGGCACGGCCATGTGACCGCCGCGGACTATGTGCGCGCGCGCTTCAGTAGCCGTCTCTTGGCGCTCGCAGTGGCGGTGACGGGTATCCTCGCCACCATGCCTTATATCGCGCTTCAGCTCGTCGGCATGGAGGTGGTGATCGGCGCGCTCGGCTTCCCGACGCAAGGCCTGGTCGGACATCTGCCGCTCATCATCGCCTTCATCGTGCTCGCAGGCTTCACCTATACCAGCGGCCTTAGGGCGCCGGCCTTGATCGCCATCGTCAAGGACGCGCTCATCTTCATCACCGTGTTCGCAGCCATCGTGATCATCCCGGCACAGCTCGGGGGCTATGGCGCGATCTTCGCTAGCGTGCCGAAGGAAAAGCTCCTGCTCCCCACACCAGAGGAAGGAAGCCTTGGCGTATACAGCGCCTATGTCACCCTGGCGCTCGGTTCGGCACTGGCGCTGTTTCTTTACCCACACGCCATGACGGGGATCTTGAGTGCCTCGAGCGGCAACGTGATCAGGCGCAACGCCGCGCTGCTCTCGGCCTATTCCTTCATTCTCGGATTGATCGCACTGCTCGGCTACATGGCCATCGCCGCGGGCGTGGACAAAGATCCCGCTTTTGCCGGCGGCTTCAGCCTCTATGGCCCGAACTTCGCCGTGCCGGCGCTGTTCCTCGCCTCCTTTCCATCCTGGTTCGTTGGCGTGGCTTTCGCGGCCATCGCCATCGGCGCGCTGGTGCCGGCGGCGATCATGTCGATCGCCTGCGCCAATCTCTTCACTCGCAACCTCTACAAGGAGTTCTGGCGACCCGACTGCACCGAGGCCGAGGAAGCGCGCATGGCGAAGATCGTGTCCCTGGTGGTGAAGATCGGGGCGGTGGCGTTCATTCTCACTATCCCGCATTCCTATGCCATCCAGCTTCAGCTGCTCGGCGGCATCTGGATCATTCAGCTTCTTCCGTCCATCCTGCTTGGACTCTATTCGCGCGCCTTCAATGCGCCCTCGCTGCTGATGGGCTGGGCCACCGGTACGGCCATCGGCACCTATATGGCCGCCACCCAGGCCTTCGCCTCGTCGATCTACCCGCTCACCGTGTTCGGGCTGAGCGTGCCGGGCTACGCCGCGCTCTATTCGGTCGCGATCAATTTCGCCGTGACCATCGCGCTGGCCCCGCTCTTCGATTACATGGCGCGCCGCAGCGCCCAATCGGCGGCACGCTAGCTACCATCCACGCGACAGGGCGCCCCTCGACCGAAGGCGCATTCCTCGATAAGTTGGAGGGGACGCGGCACGAATAACCCGCGACAGGGGAGGAGACTGACATGGCCAACGACAACCAGGGTAGCAGGACGTTTCTGGCAATCGTCCTGGGCGGCATCGTGCTCGCCCTCGTCATTGCTGCCTATTTCATGTATGGGAACAAGGGAGACAGCGACGTCAGGGTCGAACAACCGGCGGTCGAGCGTCCTGCCGAAACACCGGCGGCGCCCCCGGAGGCGATGACCCCCGAGACGCCGCCTGCGGCCGAAGAGCCACCAGCGATGGAAGAGCCGCCTGCCGAGGAGGCTCCCGTCGAGGAAGAGCCGCCGGCTGAAGAGGCCCCAGACGAAGAACAGCCCGCCGAGGAGGCACCGGCAGAAGAGACCCCGGAGCCTGTGACGCCGAACTAAAAAAGAGCAGGGGGCAGTCCCATTTGGACCGCCCCCTAGCCCCCTCGCCAACCAAAGCCAACCTCATTCATGTGAGGTTCAGGCTGGCCGGCTAGTCTCCATGCTGCCGAAATGGTGGTAGATTGTGCGACCGATCCTCGGGGAACGGCGGAAATATGGCGTGGAAACTAGGCGAGAGGGGCGCAGGACGCTGGCTTTTGGCAGCCGGCATCGCCTTGGCTTGCTCTACCGCCGCGGCGCAAAGCGAGAAAGACGGCGTGGTGCAGGTCGAGGCCGCCAAGGTCCTGGCCGCTCCTTTGAGCGAGCAGGTCACCGCCATCGGAACCTTGCTCTCCGATGAGTCGGTAACTGTCAGTTCTGAGATTTCGGGACGCCTCGAGGAGATTCATTTCGAGGAAGGAAAACCGGTCGAAAAGGGTGCACCGCTCTTCACCCTCGACGGTTCCGTCTATCGCGCCCAACTCGCCGATGTCGAGGCAAAGCTCAAGCTTTCCGAACAGACCTACCAACGAACCACGCAACTTTTCAGCAACAAATACGCGACGGCACAATCGGCCGACGAGGCCGCGTCAAATCTCGCTGTCACTACCGCCGCCGTCGAGCTTGCCCGCGTGCAGCTGGAGAAGACCCGTATCGTAGCGCCGTTCTCAGGTATCGTCGGATTGCGCCGTGTCAGCGTCGGCGAGTACATCACCGCTGGACAGGCGCTGGTTAATCTGGAGGCCGTTGACCCGGTCAAGGCGGATTTCAGAGTGCCGGAAAAGTTCTTGCCGGCAATCAGAGTCGACCAGACCATTCACATTAAGATCGATGCCTTTCCCGACGAGACGTTCGAAGGCAAGGTCTACGCCATCGACCCACGCCTCGATGTCGCCGGGCGCAGCCTCCTGGTCCGGGCCATACTGCCGAACAAGGATCAGCGTCTGCGACCGGGCCTGTTCGCCCGCGTGACGGTCTTGTTGCAACGCAAGGAAGAGGCTTTGAGCGTACCCGAGCAGGCGATTGTGCCTCAGGGCGACAGCCAGTACGTGTTCAAGATCGTCGACGGCAAGGCGCAACTGACCAAGGTCGTGATCGGCACGCGCCGCGAAGGCCGCGTCGAAATCGTCGAGGGGCTCGATGTTGGCGACGAGGTGGTGACCGCGGGCCAACTCAAGATCCGCGATGGCAGCGCCGTGGCCATCGTCAACGGCGTCGGAGCCTGAGACGTGACACTCCCTGAACTGTCCATAAAACGGCCGGTGTTCGCCACGGTCATGAGCCTCGTGCTCGTGCTCGTCGGTCTCGTCTCCTATGAGCGGCTGAGCGTACGTGAATACCCGGCGATCGACCCGCCGGTGATCACCGTCGAGACAACCTATCCCGGGGCATCGGCATCGATTGTCGAAACCCAAGTGACCCAGGTGCTCGAAGATTCGCTTGCTGGCATCGAGGGCATCGACTTCATCACCTCGATCAGCCGCCAGGAGTCGAGCCAGATCACCGTAACCTTCACGCTTGACCGCAATCCGGACTACGCGGCGGCCGATATACGCGACCGCGTCGGACGCGTGCGCGGTCATCTGCCGGAAGAGATTGAGGAGCCGATTATCCAAAAGCGCGAGGCGGATGCGCAGCCGATCCTCTATCTCGCATTCTACAGCGCGACCCATTCGGAGCTCGAGATCACCGACTACGCCGATCGCTATGTGAGGGATCAGCTGCAAACCATCCCGGGCGTCGCCGAAGTCCGCCTGTTCGGCGAGCGTGAATATTCCATGCGCATCTGGCTCGACCCGGAGCGGCTTGCGGCCTACCAACTCACGCCGCAGGATGTTGAAGCCGCGCTGCGCCGTCAGAATGTGGAGGTGCCGTCAGGGCGGATCGAAAGCCAGCAGCGCGAGTTTACGGTGCTCGCCGAAACCGACCTGCGCACGCCCCAGCAGTTCAACGATCTCATCATCAAGGATGCGAACGGCTATCTCGTTCGGTTGAGCGACGTTGGTTACGCTGAGCTTGGCGCCTTGGATGAACGGCGCATCGTCAGGTTCAACGGGAAGCCGGCCATTGCTCTCGGCGTCGTCAAACAGGCGACGGCCAATCCCCTCGACGTATCGGAGGAGGTCAGGAAGGTCCTGCCGAGGATTACCGAGTCGCTGCCGGATGGAATGGAAGTCAAGGTCGCTCACGACAAATCGGTCTTCATCGCCGAATCGATCAAGAACGTCTACCGCACCATCGGTGAAGCCATCCTGCTCGTCGTCCTGATCATCTTTCTGTTCTTGCGGTCGGTGCGAGCGACACTCATCCCGCTCGTGACCATCCCGGTGTCGCTCATCGGCGCCTTCGCGCTCATGTACGCCTTCGGCTTCTCGATCAACACACTGACTCTTCTCGCACTCGTGCTCGCCATCGGCCTCGTGGTGGACGACGCCATCGTCATGCTGGAGAACATCTACCGCCACGTCGAGAACGGCATGACCCCGGTCAAGGCGGCATTGGTCGGCAGCCGGGAGATCAGCTTCGCTATCGTGGCTATGACCATCACACTGGCTGCGGTCTATGCGCCAATTGGTTTCATGACCGGCATTACCGGCCGCCTGTTCACAGAATTCGCCTGGACGCTCGCCGGGGCCGTCATCGTGTCGGGCTTCGTGGCGCTCACCTTGTCGCCGATGATGTGCTCCAAGCTTTTGAGGCAGCAGAGCCACCACAATCTCTTCTATCGCATCATTGAGCGCTTTCTCAACGGCATCACCGCCGGTTATCGCGCCCTTCTGAGGGGTGCGCTCGCCGCGCGGCCACTTGTGCTTCTCGTTGGCCTCGCCGTGCCGAGTTCAAGCTATTTTCTGTTTACGACGCTCAAGGCCGAGTTGGCGCCCGTGGAGGACCAGGGCAACATCATCACGGTCTTCCGCGGCCCAGAGGGGGCGACGATCGAATACACCGACGCCTATGCCAAGAAGCTCGAAGAGATCGCGCTCGCCGTTCCCGAATCCGACCGCGTATTCGTCGTATCGGGCAGCCCGACGGTGTCGCAAGGCCGTGTCATCTTGCGCGTTAAGCCTTGGGACCAACGAGAGCGAACGCAGCAAGAGATTGGGCAGTCCATTGCGCCGGATATGGTGGCGATACCGGGCGTCACGGCTTTTCCAAGCAATCCGCCATCGTTGGGACAGCACTCGAGGTCGAAGCCCATCAACTTCGTCATTCAGACTTCGCGTCCTTATGACGAGCTCGAGCAGATGGTCGAGACGCTGATGGACAAGGCGCGGGACTATCCCGGTCTCGTCGATCTCGACACCGACCTGAGGATGAACTCGCCGCAGCTCGACATCGCCGTCGACCGCGAGAAAGCAGCGGCGCTCGGCGTTGAGGTCGATGCGCTCGGACGCACGCTTGAGACCATGCTCGGCGGCCGTCAGGTAACGCGCTTCAAGAAGGAGGGCGAACAGTACGACGTTGTGGTCAAAATTGGCGATATCGACCGAGAGAACCCCGACGATCTGCGCCGCATTTATGTGCGCGGGCGGGACAACGCCGTCATTCCGCTCTCGAATCTCATAACGATCAAGGAAACCGTGGCGCCAAAGGAGCTCAATCATTTCAACCAGCTCCGCGCCGCCACCGTCACCGCGCAACTCGCGCCGGGCTACTCGTTGAGCGACGGTCTGGCGTTCTTGGAAGCGGCCGCCAAAGAGACGCTGCCAGGTACCGCGCAGATCGAATATGCGGGAGAGTCACGAGAGTTCAGGGACGCAAGCGCCAGCATGTATATTACGTTCCTGCTCGCGCTCGCCTTCATGTATCTCGTGCTCGCGGCGCAGTTCGAAAGCTTTACCGATCCTCTCATCATCATGCTCACCGTGCCGCTATCGGTGACCGGCGCACTGTTGGCACTATGGTGGACTGGCGGCACGTTGAACATCTATAGCCAAGTCGGTCTCGTCACCCTGATCGGTCTCATCACCAAGCACCGCATTCTTATCGTGGAGTTCGCAAACCAGCTTCGCGTGAGGGGTCAGCCTATGCGCGAGGCGGTGATCGAGTCGGCGACGCTACGACTGCGACCCATCCTGATGACCACAGGCGCCATGGTGCTCGGCGCCGTCCCGCTGGCACTCGCTACGGGCGCGGGCGCGGAGAGCCGGCAAGACATCGGTTGGGTGATCGTCGGCGGCCTTCTGGTCGGTACGCTATTCACGCTCTTCGTGATTCCGGTGGTCTACACCTATCTCACCAAGCGGGTGTTCATCGAGGCTGATGAAGATGCAGTGCCAGACACGATCTCGGCGCCGGCCGAGAGCAAGAAGCACGCGCCCGTACCTGCCGAATAAGTTATTTGAGGATTGCACAAAAGAAGAGCCCCGGCGCGGGGAGTGCCGAGGCTCGTACGCATTACACAGAACGCACTACTACCCAGACTCAATACTACCGGGTACCCTAAGCATGACGTGGACCTG
>DATMDY010000188.1:0-4073 GCA_035557335.1 Methyloceanibacter sp. | reverse complement strand
CGTTCTCAAGATCGTGCAGAATGCGAAGTTCGATATGGTGGCGCTTGCGCGCTACGGCATCGCGCTTAACGGCATCGACGATCCGTGCCTCATGTCGTACGCGCTCGACGCGGGGCGAGCCGAGCACCTGCCGGAGCAGCTTGCCGGCAATCTCCTCAGCCATACCTGCCTCACCGAGAAGGAGATCCTCGGCTCGGGGCGCGCCGCGGTGAAGCTCGATCTCGTACCTGTAGCCCGCGCGGCGGAATATGCCGGCGAGGAGACCGATATCGGCCTCAGGCTTTGGATGGTGCTGAAGCCGCGCCTCGCCGCGGAAGGCGTCACAACCGTCTACGAGACGCTTGAACGGCCGCTGGCGCCGGTGCTCGCCGAGATGGAGCGGGCGGGTGTGCGGGTGGATCGTGCCTCGCTTGCCGGGCTTTCCGGGTCCTTCGCGCAGACCATCGCGCGGCTGGAAGACGAGATCGTGGAACTGGCGGGCGAAACGTTCAATGTGGGCTCGCCGAAGCAGCTCGGCGAAATCCTGTTCGACAAGATGAGCTTGCCCGGCGGACGCCGTACGAAGACCGGGGCCTGGAGCACGGATGCAGCTGCGCTCGAGGAGCTTTCCGTAGCTGGCCATGATCTTCCTGCACGGGTGCTGGAATGGCGGCTGCTGTCGAAGCTGAAGAGCACCTATACCGATGCGCTGCCGACCTACATCCATCCGCAGACGGGCCGCGTGCACACCTCCTATGCGCTGGCCGCGACGACCACGGGCCGGCTGTCGTCGCAGGAGCCGAATTTGCAGAACATCCCTGTGCGCACCAAGGAAGGCCGATCCATCCGCAAGGCCTTCATTGCCGACAAGGGCAAGAAGCTGATCTCGGCGGATTACAGCCAGATCGAACTGCGCGTGCTCGCGCACATGGCGGACACGCCGACCTTGCGGCAGGCCTTCGCGGACGGGCTCGACATCCACGCCATGACGGCTAGCGAGATGTTCAACGTGCCGATCGAGGGCATGGACCAGGGCATCAGGCGGCGCGCGAAGGCGATCAATTTCGGCATCATCTACGGCATCTCGGCGGTGGGCCTTGCGGCGCAGCTCGGCATCGGCCGGAGCGAAGCGGGCGCCTACATCAAGACCTATTTCGAGCGCTTCCCCGGCATCCGCGACTACATGGAGTCAATGAAGGTGGAAGCGCGCCGGCACGGCTATGTGAAGACATTGTTCGGACGGAAGATACATTACCCGGAAATCAATACGAAGAACCCGTCGCTCCGCGGCAACTACGAGCGCGCTGCGATCAACGCGCCGATCCAAGGGACGGCGGCGGACATCATCCGCCGCGCCATGATCCGCATGGCGCAGGCGCTAAACGAAAACGGGCTTTCCGCGCGCATGCTCATGCAGGTGCATGACGAGCTCGTCTTCGAAGCGCCGGAAGACGAGATCGACAAGACGATGGAAGTGGCGAAGGCGGTCATGGAGAAGGCGCCGGAGCCGGTGCTCCGCCTCAGCGTACCGCTGAAAGTCGATGCCCGCGCGGCAGACAATTGGGAGGCCGCACATTAGGAGAAACGCCACGCGCCGGCGCCGTGTGTCATTCTTCGAGGCGCTTGCTCCCACCTCAGGATGTGTCACCCCTTCTTGGGACGCACGACGGCGACGATGTTGGTCTGCACAACGCCTTCGACCTTCGCGATCTTGTTGAGGATCGCCTTGTCGCCATCGCTGGAGTCCTTGCAGTCGAGCTGCGCCACGAGCTTCTCGTCCGAGAGCATGACGACATTGGCGAACTGACAGTTCTCCATTTGGAGCGCCTTCAGCGTGTCCATGGTCGCGGTCGCATTGGCGGCGCCGAGCAGCTCGATAAAGAGATAGATGTTCACCATCTTGGGTTTCCTCCACCTTTTGTCCGGGAAGCCTAATGCGTAGGCGCGCGGGACGGAATAGTATCCCGGGCCAGCCCAAGGAGGTTCTATGCAGCGGTTCTTGCAGATTTGTCTTATGCTCGTGTTCCCAATCATTGCGGCGCCGGCGTTCGCCCTGCCCGCGCCCATGTCAGCCGCGCAGCTCCTGGAGAAGAGCACCTTTGTGGGTGTCGTCCGCGTGCAGTCGGTGACGTGCACAGCGGTCACGCCGAGCAAGGAAGCCGGCGACGAGCTGCAGCATTATCTCGCGAAGCTCGAAGTGGTCGAGGTGAAGAAGGGCGACGTGAAACCAGGGGACACGCTGCTTGTAACGTGGCGCACCATCCCGCGCGGGCTGGTCGGCGGCAACTGGGCGGTGAACTACTATCCCGGTGAAGAAGTGATGACACACCTCGTTAAGGGGACGGACGACGCGACCTATAAATCGACCTGGTGGAACGCCAAGGGGCAGGACATCAAGGAGCCGCCCTCAACGAAGCTCCCAACGCAGCCAGGGGAAACCTTCGTCCCGCCGAAAGTGCCGACGCCAGGCGGCGAAACCCCGCTCTAGCCGTTCGGCTGCCTCACGCCATCGAGCCAGGCGTGGAACATGCGCTTGCTCGCCTCATTCGCGGGCGGACCGAGACGTGCGGTTTCGGCGCGCATTTTGGCGAGGTCCACGTTGTTCTTGGCAAGCTCGCCGGTATGACCGATCAGCCAGCGCTCGAGATCGCGGACGGGAAGCTCGGCATGAAACTGCAGCGCCAGAACATTCGCACCGTGCATGAACGCCTGGTTCGGAGTCGGATCGGTCGAGGCAAGGCGCGTGGCGCCCGCCGGCAGGTCGAACGTATCGCCATGCCAGTTCAGAATGCGGTGTCCGTCGAGAACGCCGATCGGTGAGGCTTTGCCTTCATCGGTGAAGGTCAGCTCATCCCAGCCGAGCTCTACCACCGAATTGGGATAGACGCGGGCGCCGAGAACCGTGGCGAGCGCCTGCGCGCCGAGGCAGATGCCCACGGCCGGCACCCCCTTCTTCACTGCAGTCTCGATGATCGCAAGCTCTTCCTTGAGAAATGGATAGCGATCGACCTCGTAGATGCCGATCGGCCCGCCGAGGACCACGAGAAGATCGGCGTCGCGCGCGGGCGAGAGATCGTCGACGCCCGCCTCCAGATATGTGAGCTCGACGCCCCGCTCCGCGAGCACGCCTTCGAGCGTGCCGGCGTCTTCGAACAAGATGTGACGAATGGCGATCGCGCTCTTCATGGGTGCCTCACCGTTGGCAGGGCTGCAAGCATGTTGCTTCGCCCCGTATGGTCTTTGATAATTAGCGACATAGGATTGTCTATTTGCGACATTAAGCGCCGGTCACACCACGAGCGCCACGCCCATGCGGCGCGGATCGCCGGCTCCCTCCACGACTCCGTTCCGAAGCCGGCGGGCGGCATGCACGCCACCAAAGAATAAATTGCGGTCGGGCCATGGCCGCGCGTGCTCGCCCAGCGCCAGCAAGTCCGCATGCGCTGTCTCCGGCAGGCCTGGCTCGAAGCTCACGGTCCCGTCACGTTCGACATGGAGACGCGGCGCCTCCACGGCCGCGTCGAGACGCATGCCGTGATCGAGGAGATTGACGGCCACCTGGAGGATCGCGGTGCGGATACGGTTGGAGCCGCCGGTGCCGATCGCCGTCACGGTGCCGTCGGGCTGCAGGATGATGGTGGGCGCCATCATGGAAGAAAGGCGCGTGCCTTCGCGCCAGGCGTGAACATCGCCGCTGCCAAGATCCTCCTCGCCAAGCATGTTGTTCAGCATGAAGCCGAACGCGCCGACGATATGGCCGTTGCCCTCGCCGTTGGAAAGGCTGACCGAAGCCGCATTACCGGCGGCGTCGATGACATTCAGATGGGTGGTGCCGCGATAGGCTGCGGGATGGCGCAGCGCCGCACGCATCTCCTTTGCCAGCCTGCCGCCGGCCAGCTTCTCCGCAAGGCCTTCGCCATGGGCCGCGCGGGCTTCGTTGGTCGCCTGCATCGCGCTACGCAGCGCGGCGGCATCGATCTCGATGCCGGCCTCTCCCAGCATTTCCAGGTAAGCGAGGCCAAAGGCGATCAGCGCGCCGCTGGCGGCCGGCGGCGGATTGAGAGCGACGGTCGCGCGCCGATGGCGCCACAGCA
>DATMDY010000187.1:0-16927 GCA_035557335.1 Methyloceanibacter sp. | reverse complement strand
CGGTGTGCCCCGGAAAGGCGAAGCCCGCGCCATAGAGCATCGCCTTGGACACCGGATTGGTGACGATGGCACGTGCCTTCCCTTGCCGCACCAGGCTCACGCCAAGCTCGATCGACCGCATGACGGCAGGCATGGCGGCTCGATCAGGACGCCCCGCCACCACGCGTGCTCCCACGGGCATCTTCAGCACGGGAAGGGCGCCGGCAAACAGCTTAGTCGCCGCAGCCGCCTCATCAACCACAACAATCGGCACGGAGACTCCCAGCGCCTCGGCGCGGGCGGCAAGGACCGTTTCGTCGCCGATCAGGACGAATGGCGGCACGCGCTGGCGCGCCCGCGCCATCCAGGCGACCAGGGCGATGTCAGGCCCGATCCCGGCGGGATCGCCGAGAGTGAGCGCCAGCGGCCGTGCGTCAAGACCCATGGCCTTGGGCTAGCACGAAAATCAGCTTTTGCGATATTCGATGAAGGCGTCCTGGCGGAGATCGCGCAACAGCCGTTCGGCGCGAATGCCCATTTCCTCGTTCATCAGCTTGCGCTGGGTTTCCTCGCGTTTCGGGTTGTCCGCGCGGATCGCGCGCTTGCCGCACACGGCGTAAAGCTCGACCGCCGAGCCGGTCAGGGTGGGGGGTGTCATCTGCCCAACTTTGGCGTGCTGCACCAGGAGCCGTGCCGGCTGGACGAGGGAGACCGCCTGCTGGTCGGCGATGTTCTGGACGCTTGCTCCCTGGATGCCCTTGGTGAGATCGCCGAGATTGGCACAGGAGTTGAACCGGGAGCGTACCGTCTCCGCCGCGGCGAGCCTTGAAGCGATGGTCCGTTGATCCGCGCCGCTCGGCAACGTGAACTTCACCTGGCGCAGCTGAAGGGCGGTACCGGTGGGTTCGCCGCTCGGCGCCTCCTCTCCGGCATCGGACAGCGCCTCGTCGACCTCGGCGTCGCCGATCAGGATGTCACGACGAAACTTGCGCCGCACCACGTCTTGCCACACGATCTGTGCCTTGATGCGGTCCTTGAGCGTCTTGACATTGACGCCGGCTTTGGCGAGCGCGGTCGTCAAGCCCTCGGCGTCGAGATTGTTCTTGCTCGCCATGTCGTCGAGAATCTTGCGGACGTCGGCGTCGTCGGGAGTGGCACCGAGCTTCTTGCCTTCCTGTATTTGCAAGCGCTCGTCGATGAGCATGTCGGTCGCCTGTTTCTTCAGCTCAGGACTGGGCTCCGCCTTCGTGGTGATGGCTAGGAAGCGCTCGCGCTGCTCGATGTCATAGTCCGAGATCGGGTCGTCATTGACCAGCACCACGATCGACAGCTCCTGCGCCGTAGCCGGGTGAGGGCCGCCGATGAGGAGAATCGCCAGCGCCAATGCGGCAATGAGCCTGGCAGCGCGGCCAGGCCTTGACGTCATGCACCTGGTCAATTGGTGTCTGACCCTTCCGCTCCGAATACGTCGCCAGTGTCGGTGGCGAACTGGTACGTGCCGAGATATTTCAGCATGAAGTTCACCAGGAAGCGCTGATCGGGCTCGATGTCCTGATCGCGGATGAACGACCGCTGATAGGTCACGTCGAGCTTGAAGCAATCGTCCTGATAGCGCAGCCCCAAGCCGTCGGTGATCCTCTGATCGGTCTCGAGGTCGTAGCGTATATTGCCGAGCACCGACCAATCGTTGGTCAAGGCCAGGGCGCCGGCGGTCACGATTTCTTCGCGAGCCTCGCCAAGACCCAGGCCCGGCGTGTCTTCGGTCACGTCGGCGTAGTTAACCCTGAATTGCGCCGGCCCATATCGGGCCCAGGAGCCGAGATCGGTGCGTTCGATGGCGAAGGTCTCCTCGTCGAAGCGCGATTGCGCGGAGAAGGACAGGTACTCGTTGGCCTGGACGTAGAAGCCGCTGACATAGTCAGAATCGGTGGTCTCGAGGCCGCTCGTCTCGAAGAATGCGGTGTCGAACTCGTTCTGGCCGGCCAGCTGGTAGCTTTGACCGAACACGGCGCGGGCGTAAGCGCCGTTGGCGAACTGGGCGGTGTAGCGGACGCCGACATTGGCGCGGGTGCCGGTCTCGATCCGGTCGAAGCCCGAGAACTTGTCGATGTCGAACAGGATGGTGTCGTCATAGACGAGGCTCAAAGCGTCCTCGTTGGGGATCTCCTGTTGATCGCCGACCGTGTCAGGCCTGGCGATGATCTGGCCGATAGGCTCGAACACGTGGGCCAGGTTGCGGGTGTAGGCGATGAACGGGTAGCGGTATTCCATGCCGGCCACGGCGTTGCCACGCCAGAACGTACCGTCGTCGAGCGGGTTGTTGTCGAGCAGCGCGGGATCGGCAACCGGGTTGAAACCGGCGTTGGCACCGCCGAGATCGTTGCTCACGCCGTAAACGTCGCCACGCAGCCGCCCAAACGGCGTGAATACCTGTCCGATGCCGTCGATCATCTGGCGGCGCCAATTGACCTCGGTGATGAGACGGCTGGTATCGGTGATGAGACGGTCGTCGGAGGGCCCGGCCTCGCTGGTCAGCATCATCGCGTTCGAGGTGAAGCTGAGCTCGCCGCCGAGGATCGGCCGGTTGACGATGTAGTCGTAATCGATGATCGGATAGACCGTCTCCTGCGGATCGTCGGTAAAATCCAGGCTATCTGGATCGAGGAATCTACTCGGGACCAGACTTTGCGTGTTGTAGAACCGGGTCGAAAGATAGTTCCGGTCGTGCAGGCCCTCGAGGTAGATCTGCGAGACGCGATCGGTCTTAAGGCGGCTGTCGAGATTGTAGTAGCGGCGGAAGGTGTCGTCCGTTTCGAAGAGAACGTCCCAGCCGTAGGCCCAATAGGGGTTCAGCGCGAACCTGCCCTTGCTCTTGACGCTGCCGCGGAACTCGCCGTTGAATTCGTCGTTCTCGTTGACATCGTTGAAGTCGGTGCCCTCGCTGCCATCGTCCCATACGCCGGCAAGGTCGATGCTGTAGGCGCCGGTCGCGCGACGGTGCCGCCAATTGCCTTGCAGCAACGTGCCGGCCTTCTCGGTCCACATCGGCGCGAAGGTGAAATCGTAGTGATCCGACAGGGCGAAGTAGTACGGGATCTGGACCGTGCTGCCGAGCTCGTCGGAATGGCTGTAGGTCGGCATGAGGAAGCCCGACTTCCGCTTCACCGTGGGGTCGGCCATCTGGAACCAGGGGACCCAGAGCACGGGCACGCCGAACATATCGAGGGCCGCGTTGTTGTAGGTGAGGGTGGCCTTATCCTTCTTGTGGGTAATCTTGGCCGCCCGGATGCGCCAGGTGGGCGGCTTGGTCGGCCTTTCCTCGCAGAGTTTGCAAGGCGTGAACCAGCCCTTGCGGAACACCGTGACGTTAGCCGCCTCGCGTGACGCCGACTGGGCCACGATGCGCGTGTCGTCCTGCGTGACAAGCTTCAACGCGTCGACGAACCCGTCGCGGAAATCGTCGGTCAGCGTGATTTGGTCGGAGGTGATCACCGCGCCGTCCGGATCCTTGATGCGCACGTTCCCTTCGGCTCTGAGCGTGTTGGTGCCGCGCGAGTAGACGACCTGATCGGCAAGCAGCGTGTAATTACCGTAATAGATCTCGACATTGCCCTTGGCGGTGATCTTGGCGTTCTCGTTGTCGTAGATCATCTCGTCGGCCTGGAGCAGCATCGGCTCGGCCGAGTCGATCTTGGGTGGCTGGACGAGTTGCTCAAGCTCGGTCTGGGCCTGGCCGAAGGCCTCCTGCCAAGGCGCGACGGTGACGGCAAGCAAAGCAATTGCGGAGGCCAAAATGGCTTGGCGCAGGCCCAAAAGCAGCGTGTCCTTAGACGCAGCTCGGCCGGGCAGTGCCCGGCGCCTCCTAAGCGATGATGTCCACCGGCCGATCATTCACCCGTCCTCTTTGTACAAGAGCACGGTGAGCGCGAGCGACGCCGCGATGATCACCGGGACCCAGGCTGCCGCCGCGGCGGAGGTCAGTCCCGCCATGGCGAAGTTGCGCGATATCTCGGAAAACACGAAGAACGAGAAGCCCGCCGCGAGCCCGATTAGGGCGTTGATCTGAACATTGCCGAAGCGGAACCCCCTGAGCGAACATGTGGCGGCGATCAGCACCATGGTCACGAGCAGGAACGGCCGCGACAGCAACAGATGGTACTGCACGCGGTATTGCGTGGCGGGCAGGCCCGCTTTCTCGGCGATCTGGATGAAATTCGGCAAATCCCAGAACGAGATCGAGAACACCGTGCCCAGGCTATCGCGCACCTGCGTCGGGGTGAGATAGGTGCTGACCAAATAGCTCTTGAAGAGGGTCGGTTCCTGGCCCACGGCGCTGACCCAGGCATCCTGGAGTTCCCAGCGGCCGTCCTTGAGCACGGCCTTGCGCGCCTCGATGCGCTCGGTCAAGCCGTGATCGCGGTCGTATTGGAACACGGTGACGCCGTTCAGCTCGAGACCCTGATTTACTGCCTGCAAGGCATGAACGACGGAGGGACCGTCGACGCCGTCTTCGCGCAGCCAAGCGCCGGCAGTTTTGGTCTTGAGCAGCGAGTCTTCGCGTCCGAAGGCGAGCGCATAGACGCGTTCGGCTTCGCCACGCGCCATCGCCGCGATCGGATTGTAGAGCATCATGAAGGCGAGCCCGAGCAGGAAGGCCACGACCATCGCCGGCAGCATGAACTGCCACACCGAGATTCCCGCGGCGCGCAGCACGACAAGCTCGGAGGATCGGCTCAGCATCAGGAACACGATGATGGTTCCGATCAACACGGCGAAGGGCAGGGTGAGCTCGGAGAATGACGGCAAGCGGAGAATGGTGATCCAGGCGAGCACGATGCCCGGCACTTCGTCCGTGTAGTTGCCCGCGCGGCGCAGCATCTCGATGAAATCGACGAAGAAGATGAGCACGCAGCACAGCACGAACATCGCCATCATGGCGAGGAAGAAGCGCAGCGAGAAATAGCGCGCAAGAGTCACTCTCGCACTGATGCCCTGCATCTGCGTTCTCACTTCGTTTGCATCCCTCGGTCGGCCCAAAACATTATGGTTTTTGGGAGCTTAAGCTCGAAACTCAGCTTGGACCGCAATTCTGGTGACATTCTAACGTGCGCCGCCCAGGCCGCAACGAGAATCGCCCCTATGGGGATAGCATACACAAGGACCACGCCCCAGGCACTGAGAGCCACCAAGTTGCCGGCGGCGAGCCCTGCAACCCGTAACCCCACGGCGATGGCGCAGACCGCGAGAATCTGTCCCCAGCGAGCCTCGCGCGTGGTCCGCGCCTGCCCGAGCAAAGCGAGCGCGACCATGACGAACACCAGGGGGTAAAGCGGCGTCGACAGGCGCTCATGCAATTCCGAGCGTAACTGGCCGGCATAGCGTACGGCAACCCGGTCACCGGGTTCCGGGCTGATGAGTTCGCCAAGATAACGTTCCCGCGGTCTTAGTTCTTTGGTATCGGTGTCCTTGGGAGCGAACTCGGAAAGATCTATCATATTCTGGTCGAAGGCCACGATTTGCACGGCTTTATCTTTGTCCTCGCCGTCATAACGGTGAACATAACCTTCGAACATAACAAGATATGAGCCCTCGTCATTGGTGATAATGCGACCCCGCTGGGCGAGATAGCTCATCACCTGCTTAGTATCGCGCCCGTCATGGACGAGAAGACCGTGCAGCTCGCCGTTCAGGGTGCGGTCGCGGATGTGGAAGGTGAGCCCGCCTTCGGGGCTGGAAAAACGGCCCGGCTGAAGGACTTGCGAGATAAGGTCGGCGCGCACCTGGGTGATGAAGCCGCGCAACGCCCGCATGCTCGCGGGCGTGAGGAAGATGTTGGCCAAAAGGATGGTGATGCTGACGATGGCGGCGAGCGCGATCAGGGGCGCGCCGATGCGCCAAACCGGCGCGCCGGAGGCGGTCATCACGATCAGCTCGCTGTCGCCGTTCATCCGGTCGAGCGTGTAGAGCGCGGCCATGAGCACGGCATTCGGCGCGATGAGCGCCATGAGACTCGGCAGGCTGAGAAAAGTCATCTGGAAAAACAATATGATGCCCTGACCCTGCGAGGTGATCATGTCGAGCTCTCTCAGCGCCGTGGCGAGCCAAACGACGCTGGTCAGGGTGAGCAGGATGACGAGGAATGCATTGGTCACCTGCCGAAACATGTATCGGCTGAAGAGCGACATGGCCGTTTCGCAGTCCCCCGTTAGGCCTTCATCCGGCGGCTTACTGAGGGTGAGTCGGACAGGCCACCGGCTGGCGCCAAAGGTAATTCTCACCAGTCCAACATGGCGGAATTTCGGCTTTTTTGGATTGACTTGCTTTCCCCAAGGACTGGATTTAGGTAGGGCGAATTATTCCCTGCCGCTGTTGCAGAACTGCATCAGGGGGCGCGCCGGCGATATCCGCTCCGCGTGCTTTCCGAACCCGCTGTTTGGCCGGTCGGCAAAGACATCCAGGAGTTGCCCGTGAGTGATCAGACCGACCTGTCCTTTGCCGCCAAAAATGCCCCAGCCGAGGGCGTGGTCGTGGTCCTGGCCGAAGAGGGGCCCAAGCTCACGCCGTCCGCCCAAGATCTCGACAAGAAGGCCAAAGGATTGCTGGCGCGCGCGGCCGGCATCACCGGCTTCAAGGGCAAGAAGGACTCAAGCGTCGATCTGCTCGCGCCCCAGGGACTGAAGTTTGCACGCCTGGTGCTGGCGGGGACCGGTAAGACATCCACTTACAGCGCCGAGGATTGGCTCAATCTCGGCGGCAGCCTGCGTGGGCTTCTGACTGGCAAGGAGTCGCCTTCCGCGCATATCTTTGTCGAGACCGCCGATGGCAAAATCGCGCCCGCCGACGTGGCGCGTTTCGCGCTCGGCACGGTGCTGCGCGGCTACAAATTCCAGAAATACAAAACCAAGAAGCCGAAGAAGGATGGGGCAGGGGACGCCAACGACCGGACGCTAAAGAAGATCGTCATCCATTGCCCCGATCCGAAAGCCGCCGCGCGCGCTTTCGCCGCCGATCAGGCCATCGCCGCCGGCGTCACGCTCGCGCGCGATCTCGTCAACGAGCCGGCCAATGTGCTCGGACCCGCCGAGTTCGCCGCTCGCGCCAAGGCGCTGACCAAGCTCGGCGTGCAGGTCGAGGTGCTCGGCGAGCAGGCCTTGAAGAAGCTCGGCATGAACGCGCTGCTCGCCGTCGGGCAGGGGAGCGACCGGCCGAGCCATGTCGTGGTGATGCAGTGGAAGGGCGCCGGCGCGAAGGGCGGCGATCCCATCGCCATCGTTGGCAAGGGCGTGACTTTCGATTCCGGCGGCATCTCGCTCAAACCCGCCGCCGGCATGGAGGACATGAAAGGCGACATGGCGGGCGCCGCCTGCGTCGTCGGGCTGATGCAGGCGCTCGCCCAGCGCAAGGCCAAGGTTAACGCGGTCGGCATTATCGGGCTCGTCGAGAACATGCCGAGCGGGCGCGCGCAGCGTCCGGGCGACGTGGTCAAGGCGATGTCGGGTCAGACCATCGAGGTGCTCAACACCGACGCCGAAGGGCGCATGGTGCTGGCGGACTGTCTCTGGTATGCACAAACCCGTTTCAAGCCGAAGGTGCTGATCAATCTCGCCACGTTGACCGGCGCGGTGATGGTTGCGCTCGGCAAGGAGCACGCGGGAATTTTCAGCAACAACGAGGAGCTTGCCGCCAGGCTCATGACTGCGGGCCTGGCCACGGGCGAAAAATTGTGGCGGCTGCCGCTTGGGCCAAAATACGACAAGATGATCGACTCCAAGGTCGCCGACATGAAGAACACCGGGGGCAAGTGGGGCGGTTCGATTTCCGCCGCGCAGTTCCTTCAGCGCTTCATCAAGGACGGTACCGCTTGGGCGCATCTCGACATTGCCGGCACGGCGATGTCGTCGGTCGATAGCGAGATCAATCGCAGCTGGGGTTCGGGCTTCGGGGTACGGCTGCTCGACGGGCTGATCGGCGAGCATTACGAGAAGCGCTGAGGGGCTTTCCGAGTGGCTTGAGCGGGCTCGAAACGCCCGCCCATACATTTTCCATAATATACCTTATGCGAATCCGAGATATGGGCAGGACAGGGCGGCAAAATCGCGGATTTTCGGATTTTCCCGAAGAATTGCGCTTAGCGTCGGCCTGCTTGACGCCGTTGACCCGTGATGGCTGACGACCCCGCGAAACGGCACAGCCTCGACGATCTGCTGAAGGTGATGGCGCGCTTGCGCGATCCCTGCTCCGGATGCCCGTGGGACCTCGAGCAGAGCTTTACCACCATTGCGCCCTACACCATCGAGGAAGCCTATGAGGTGGCCGACGCCATCTCGCGTGAAGACATGGACGCGCTGAAAGACGAACTCGGCGATCTCCTGCTCCAGGTGGTTTATCACGCGCAACTCGCCTCCGAGCAGTCGCGCTTCGATTTTGCTGACGTCACAGACGCCATCACCAGCAAGATGATCCGGCGTCACCCCCACGTCTTCAAGGATCCTGGCCTGCGGGACGAATTCGTGAGTTCAGATCTCTGGCAGCGCATCAAGGACGAGGAGAAATCCGAGCGCGATGGCGGGCGCCAAGGCTCGCGCCTCCTTGATGTGCCGCTCCCCCTGCCTGCCCTCACACGCGCCGTAAAGCTTCAGAAGCGCGCGGCCGAGGTTGGGTTCGATTGGCCGAGCCTGGCCCCGGTCCTCGCCAAGGCCGAGGAAGAGATTGCCGAGCTGAAAGCGGCGATTGCCGACGCCCCTAAGGCCGATAAAGACGGACCCGCGAAGCGGGTGGCCGAGGAGTTTGGGGATCTCCTCTTCGTCATGGCCAATCTCGCCCGCCACCTCGGCGTCGATCCGGAAGCGGCGCTGCGCGACGCCAACGCCAAATTCGTGCGGCGTTTTCAGAGCATCGAGACGGCGCTTGCCGCCGAAGGCCGAAGACCCGAGGACAGTTCCCTCGAGGAGATGGACCAGCTTTGGGACGAGGCCAAAGCCGCCGAGCCCAAGGACTGACTAGCAGATCACGCGGCGGCTCGGATCGGCTTGGCGCGTTTGATCCGGGCGCGTTCGCGGGGCGAATTCGTCGCTTCCCACAGGTCGGTGCGTCGCTGTACGTTCAGCCAGAATTCCGGGCTGTTGCCGAAGACACGCGCTAGGATGAGCGCGGTCGGCGCGGTCACGCTCCTGCGCTCATTGCACAATTCGTTGACGTGCTTGCGCGGCACCCCCATGGCCTTGGCTAAGGCGCCCTGGGTCAGGCCCATCGGATGCATGAACTCCTGCACCAGGATTTCACCAACGGTCGCCGGCTTCCGCTTCGTCATCAGCATGGTTCGTCTCACCTGTAACTGTGGTCGTCGAGATAGACGCGGCTAGCTTTACCGCTTCTGCTATCCCATTGAAAGATAAGCCGCCATTGTCGATTGACCCGGATCGAATGAAATCCTTTCAACTTGCCACGCAGCTTTTCGAAATGATTGCTGGGCGGCACGCGTAAATCCTGATCGGTCGTCGCGTCGTCGAGCATTTGCAGCTTGCGGAACAGCCGGTCCTCAATGTCGGATGGAATGTTCCGGGAGCGAATGTCGTCCGTGAAGAAAGCGCACAGCCATTCGTCCCGAAAGTTGACGATCATCCGCGCGCTCCGGAACTCAGAACCAATGTACCACTCATCGGTACAGATATACAAGCTGAATGGAAGCGCTACTATTCCGCGGCGAGCTTGAAGCGCGCGGGGCCGGCGAGACGGATGAGCCTATCGCTCTTCTCGGGCGCCACGCGGATGCGCAATGAGACGACCCCATCGCCGAGATCGGTGCGCGCGATCACCTCGCAATTCTCGTAGATCCAGTTGGAAAGCGCCCCCTCCTCTGGTTTCACAATGATTTCATACGTCTGGCGGCGGTGGTTGAGACGGCGCTCGACCTCCACGCGCAAATTGTCCAGCCCGAAACCCGTGACTGCGGAGACCAGAACGGCGCCGGCGCGGCGCGCCTCGTTCCGGGCACGCTCCAAGGAGGCCTCGTCCAGCAGGTCGGCCTTGTTCCAGACTTCGAGCAGGCGGTCGGGCTCGGCCTCGATGCCAAGCTCGGCTAGCACCGCGTTGACATCGGAGCGCTGGCTGCCGCTCGCCGCGTCCGCGATGTCCCGGACATGCAGGATCAGATCGGCCTGGAGCACCTCCTCCAGCGTGGCGCGGAAGGCGGCGATCAGCGTGGTCGGCAGATCTGAGATGAAGCCGACGGTGTCGGAGAGCACGGCCTTCGAGCCGCCGGGAAGCGGTAGCGCCCGGATCGTCGGATCGAGGGTGGCGAACAGAATATCCTCGGCCAGCACCGCCGCGCCGGTCAGCACGTTGAACAGGGTCGATTTGCCGGCATTGGTATAGCCGACCAGCGCGATCGCCGGATAGGGCACGCGCTGGCGCGATTTCCGGTGCAGTGCGCGGGTGCGCCGCACCTGGTCAAGCTCCTTGCGGATGACGTCGATGCGCTCCCCGAGCAATCGGCGATCGGTTTCGATCTGCGTCTCGCCGGGACCGCCGAGAAAGCCGAAGCCGCCGCGCTGCCGCTCGAGATGGGTCCACGACCTGACCAGCCGGCTCTTCTGGTAGACGAGGTGGGCCAGCTCGACTTGCAGGCGCCCTTCCCGCGTCCGCGCCCGCTCGCCGAAAATCTCGAGAATAAGCCCGGTGCGGTCGAGCACTTTGGCGTCCCACGCAGTCTCCAGATTGCGCTGCTGCACCGGGGTCAGCGGGTGATCCACGATCACCAGCACAGCGTCCTCGGCGCGGATGATCCCGGCCAGCTCCTCGACCTTGCCCGAGCCGAACAAGGTTGCCGGCCTTGGCTCCAGCAACGGCACGAGCCCACTCGTTCTGACGTCGAGATCGATCGCCGCCGCAAGACCCACCGCCTCTTCGAGCCGCGCCTGCGGCGACCGCTCGAAGGCGTCGCGTCGTGGCGCGCCGGCCCCGCTCTTGCTCTTCCGCTTGCCGATAACGGGAGCGAACACCACCGCCTTGACGAGACCGTCGCGGTACGTGCGTCTTCCCTCGCGCCCCGCCCGTTCCTTACGCTTCAGCTCTTTCGGGTCGGTCGGACGCAATTACTCAGCGGTACCTTCCGCGTCGCCGATCTCAGCTAGCTGGATGGGCTGACCCGGCATGATCGTGGAAATCGCGTGCTTGTAGACCAACTGCGAATGTCCATCCCGGCGCAGGAGGACGCAGAAATTGTCGAACCACGTCACTACGCCTTGCAGCTTCACGCCGTTCACCAGAAATATGGTGAGCGGCGTCTTGTTCTTGCGGACATGATTGAGAAATGTGTCCTGTAGGCTTTGCGTGCGTTCTGCTGCCATGGGCTTCCCCGTCCCTTTGGTCCACGCTTACTCTTGTTGAAGGTCGCCGAATCTCGCCCTGCTCCGGCGCCGATAGCGCATTAGACGCGATTGTAAGCCGGTCCCGCAAGAGGTCTAATGCGGAAAGGCGGCCGGCGTCCGCCAGACCGCTCGCCAGGCTAGCGCATGGCAGGGGCTCTTTCATTAGTATTGACCCCAAGCGCCCGCAATTTCCGGTGCAGCGCCGAGCGCTCCATGCCGATGAATTCGGCGGTGCGCGAGATATTGCCGCCGAAGCGGGTGACCTGGGCCAGCAGATACTCCCGCTCGAAAATCTCGCGCGCGTCGCGCAAGGGGAGCGACATCAAATGTTCCCCCCCTGCCCCGTTGGGCGTCAGCGGGATCGGCGAGATGATTTCGTCGGGCAGCATATTGGTGGTGATGATGGTGTCGGCGTCGCCGCCGACCAGGATCATCAGGCGTTCGATATTGTTGCGGAGCTGGCGCACATTGCCCGGCCAATCGTGGGACTGGAGCACGGCTATGGCGTCCTCGCCGATGCGCCGCGGGGCCAAGCCCGAGGCCATGGCAATCTGCTGTACGAAAAAACGGATCAGCTCAGGCACGTCCTCGCGCCGCTCGGTAAGCCCTGGCACCCTGATCGGCACCACATTTAGGCGATGGAATAGATCCTCGCGCAGACGCCCCGACGACATTTCCTTCTGGAGATCATGGCTGGTCGAGGACACCACGCGCACATCGACATGCACGCGAGTTCCGCCGCCGATCCGCTGAAAGCGCTGCTCGACAAGCACGCGCAAGATCTTGGCTTGCGTCTCGAGCGGCATGTCGGCCACCTCGTCGATATAGAGCGTGCCGTTATGCGCTTCCTCGAGCGCGCCGACCTTGCGCGGCGCCGAGCCAATCCCCTCTTCGGTGCCGAACAATTCGAGCTCCACGCGGTCGGGCACCATGGCGGCGGCGTTCAGCACCACGAAGGGACCGTCAACGCGCAACGACTTGCCGTGCATCACCCGCGCCGCAAGCTCCTTGCCGCAACCCGAGGGCCCGGTGATCAGCACGCGGCTATTGGTCGGGGCCACCTTGTCGATGGCCTGGCGCAACTGATTGATGGCTATCGAGTGGCCGATCATGTCGGAGGAATAGGTGCTGCGCTCGCGCAGCTCGCGATTCTCGCGCCGGAGCCGCGAGGCCTCGAGCGCGCGGGCGGTGATCAGCATCAGCCGGTCGGCCTTGAACGGCTTCTCGATATAGTCGTAGGCACCGCGCTTGATCGCGGCCACGGCGGTTTCGATATTCCCGTGACCGCTGATGATGATGACGGGCAAATCGGGATGCACCTTCTTGACGCGGTCGAGCAGCTCGAGCCCATCGAGTTTCGAGCCTTGCAGCCAAATGTCGAGAATGACCAGAGACGGGCGCCGGTCCTCGATCGCCTTTAGCGTCTCGTCGCTGTCCTTGGCCATCCGGGTCCCGTGGCCCTCGTCCTCGAGAATGCCTGAAATCAGCTCCCTGATATCGGCCTCGTCATCGACGATCAGGATGTCAGACGCCATGAGTTACTCCCTCTTCCTCTTCGGCGGGCTCGGGCGCACCGGCCTGAATCGACTCGCCGGGCTCGTCGGTCGCCTCAGCGTCCCGCGAGCTGTCCTGGTCGCCGATCGGCAAATCCATGCGCACTGAAGCCCCTTCGATCTTCCCGTTGCGTTTCGGCGCGTCGGCGAGATTCAGCGTCCCGCCATGCTGCTCGGTAATGCGTTGCACGATGGCCAGCCCGAGCCCGGTGCCCTTGGTGCGCGTGGTCATATAGGGCTCGACCAGGCGCTGGCGGTTCTCCTTCGGCAGGCCGCAGCCGTTGTCGATGACGGTGATCTGCACCCGGTCGCCCTTGACGCGGACCTTGGTGACGATGTGACCCTTGCCGGCGCGGGCCGGATCGGCCTCGACGGCGGTATCGATGGCTTCGCTGCCGTTCTTGACGAGATTGGTGACGGCCTGGGTCAGCAGGCGCTGGTCGGAGAGCAGGATCACCGGCTCGGCGGGGAGATCGAGCTCGAATTCGATCTCCGGCCGGCTCACCTGGAACAGGAACACCGCCTCGCGCACGATCTCGCGAACGTCATGCCGTTCCATCACCGGCTTCGGCATGCGGGCGAAGGCCGAGAATTCGTCGACCATGCGCCCGATATCCGACACCTGCCGGATGATGGTGTCGGTGCATTGGTCGAACACCTCGCGGTCCTTGGTGATGGAGTCGCCGTATTTGCGTCGGATGCGTTCGGCGGAAAGCTGGATCGGGGTCAGCGGGTTCTTGATCTCGTGGGCGATGCGCCGCGCTACGTCGGCCCAGGCGGTGCTGCGTTGCGCGCTGACCAACTCGGTGATGTCGTCGAAGGTGACAACGTGGCCCTCGGCGTCCTTGCCGGCGCCCTCGCTGGTGACACGCACGGCGAAAATGCGCTCGGCGCCTTTGCGCCGGAACGTGATCTGATCGGTGAGGAGTCGCCTCCCCTGCTTCTGCGCCCGTTTCAACAGCGGGCCGAACTCGGGAATGGCCTTGGCAAGTGTCTTGCCGGCAAGCCCGGCTTCCTTGGTGCCGAGCAGTGTCTCGGCTGAACGGTTGACCAGCGAAACGGTGCTGTCGGCTTCGACCCCGACGACACCGGCGGTGACGCCCGACAACACGGCTTCCATGAATCTGCGGCGCTCGTCGAGCGTGTCGTTGGCGCCGACCAGTTCGTCGCGCTGGCTCTTCAGCTCGGAGGTCATGGTGTTGAAGGTCGAGCCGAGCACGGCGAGGTCGCCGTCGGCGGGATTGACGCCAACTTCGACGCCGAGATTGCCTTGCGAGATCTGCTGCGCCGCGCCCATCAGCTGGCGGATCGGTGCCACCAGGCGGTTGGCGAACCACATGCCGATCCAGATGGCGGAGAGCAGCAGCGTGAGCGCGATGGCCACATACATCAGGCCGAACGCGACCTGCACGCCGGCGCGGCGCTGCTCCAAAAGCTGGTACTCGGCGACATTGGCGCGCGTGGCGCGGAGCTGTTGCAGCACGCGCGCATTCACCGGGCGGATCACGTAGAGATAGGTGTCGTTGAAATTATCGAGGCTCTTGATTGCGCCGACCAGGCTGGTCTGGCCAGGCGCGATGACAATCACCTGCCCCTTCTTGGCGAGTTCCATCGCTTCTTGGGGGGGCGGACGGTAGACATATTCCGGCACGGTCGCGGCCGTTGCGAGAATCTTGCCGCCTTGGTCGATCAGATAGGCGACAGGGATCGCTCTGATGGAGGCCTGCGCCGACAGGAACGTCCCGAAGCCTTGCGGCCTCGACTTGATCAGCTGCACCGCCTCGTCGATGTCCTTGGCCATGCCCACCGTATCGGCGCGGATCACCTGGCCGTGCTCCTGGAGATAGGCGGTGGCCACGTCGATCGAGTTCTGGATGATGGACTTGGTGCGCGTGGAGAACCAATGATCGAGGCCGCGGCTGAGCGAGATACTGGCAAAGACCGCAAGTAGAATCGCCGGCAGCACGGCGATGACGCTGAACAGGCTGACGATGCGGACATGAAGCTGGGCGCCGGCGACCTGCCGCCGCCGCGCGAGCCAAAGCCCGCTCACCTGCCAGGCGATGATCATCACCATGGCGAGCACGAGCAGGCTATTAATCAGCAGCACGCCCACCACCACCTGGTGCGTCGGCAAAATGGGGGTGAGACCGGTCAGGATGAGATAGGTGGCGAGCCCCGAGCAGAGCGACAGCACCATGACGATGAGGCCGAGCGTGAAGGGCAGCCGCCCGCTGGAATGCACGGATTCACGCAAACCGCCGGTCGGCAGGGCCGTTTCAGATTCGGTTTTTTCGCTGTCGTCCGAGGGAGTGGTCATGGCACCAAGTGGCCGCTAGAAGGCCGGACATTTGGTGGCTTCGCGCAAGGTTTGGAAGACGCCACGCACCCGCTTCCCCTGATTCCCGGTATTTTAGGGCGTTTGCCTCGTAGCTGGTGCAGTAAGGTCACAATGTGGCGCTTTGGCGACATTGTGTGAATAATGCTACAGTTAGCAACGGAATTTAGCCAGCGGGCAGCCCGCGGGGTCAGGTCCCGGGAGCGCGGATCACCTTGATGCCGAGGTCGCGGATCTTCTTGCGCAGCGTGTTGCGGTTTACGCCGAGCAGATCGGCGGCGCGGATCTGGTTGCCGCGCGTGGCCGCGAGCGCCGCGGTGATGAGCGGAAGCTCTACCTTCCGCAGCACGCGGGTATAGAGGCCGGACGGCGGCAGGTCCTGGCCGAAGCTCATGAAATAGTCGGAGAGGAACCGCTCGACCGATTCCGAGAGATCGCCGGGCGGCTCGGCCGTATCGGGGAACGGCGCGCGCGCGGCGCTCGCCAGCTCGTTGTCCACCATGTCGACGGTTACGATGTCTTGCGCGTAGATGGCCGACAGCCGCCGCACGAGGTTCTCAAGCTCGCGCACATTGCCCGGCCAGTGAAAGCGCTTGAGCCGCTCGATGGCCTGAGGCTCGAAGCCCTTTGGCGGCAGTCCCTCCTTCTCGGCGATGCCGAGGAAATGACGCACGAGATCGGGAATGTCCTCGAGCCGCTCGCGCAGAGGCGGCAGCCTGAGCGGCACCACGTTCAGCCGGTAGAACAGATCCTCGCGGAACAGGCCCTGGTCGATCTGCTGCTGGAGGTCGCGATTGGTGGCGGCGATGATCCGCACATTGGTCCGGATCGGGATGCGGCCGCCGACCGTGGTGTACTCGCCTTCCTGCAACACGCGTAACAGCCGGGTCTGCGCCTCCATCGGCATGTCGCCGATCTCGTCGAGAAACAGCGTGCCGCCTTCGGCCTGCTCGAAGCGGCCGATATGACGGCTCTGCGCGCCGGTGAAGGCCCCCTTCTCGTGGCCGAACAATTCGGACTCGATCAGCTCGCGGGGGATCGCCGCCATGTTGATGGCCACAAACGGGCCGTTGCGCCGCTTGCCGTAGTCATGCAACGCGCGGGCAACCAGCTCCTTGCCGGTGCCGGATTCGCCGGTGATCATCACCGTGAGGTCGGTCTGGGTGAGGCGCGCCAGCACGCGATAGATGTCCTGCATCGCCTGGCAGCGGCCGATCAGCGGCAAGCCTTCGTTGTTCTCGGCGGAGAGCCTTTGCACCTTGCGCCGCGGTTCGGCGAGCGCCCGCCCCACCACGGCGATCAGCTCGTTCAGGTCGAAGGGCTTGGGGAGATATTCATAAGCCCCCCGCTCGGTCGCGGTGATGGCGGTCATGAAGGTGTTCTGCGCGCTCATCACGATGATCGGCAGGTCGGGCCTGAGTTTCTTGACGCGGGGAATGAGATCGAAGGCGTTCTCGTCGGGCATCAGCACGTCGGTGATGACGAGATCGCCGTCGCCTTGGCTGATCCACCGCCACAAGGTCGCGGCATTGCCGGTGGCGCGGGGCGCGTAGCCGGCGCGGGCCAGCGCCTGGTTCAGGACGGTGCGGATGGCAGCGTCGTCGTCGGCGATGAGAATATTGCCTTTGCCCATTAGGTCATGCCTGTTCCGCTGGCGCCGCTTCGCTATCGGCCATGGGCATCAACGC
>DATMDY010000186.1:0-15714 GCA_035557335.1 Methyloceanibacter sp. | reverse complement strand
CGCCGTCGATGGCGGCAAGAAGTCGAAGCTGAAGCCGGCGGCACTCGCCTCGGGCACGCGCGTCGAGGTGCGCGACCTGTTCTACGCCACGCCGGCGCGGCTCAAATTCATGAAGTCCGAGCGCGCCGAGATGGCGGCCATCGCCGACATGGTGAAGCGCCTGGCGCTGGCCAAGCCTGAGATTGCCTTCACCCTCGCCACGCCTGAGCGCACCAATTTGCGGCTCGAGGCCTGTCCGCCCGGGCTGATCGATCACGCGCTGGCGCGGCTCGGGCGCATTCTCGGCGAGGATTTCGTAAACGATGCGCTGCCCGTGCATGCGGAGCGCGGCGCGACGGTCGTGGAGGGCTTCGCCGGGCTGCCCACTCTGCATCGGCCGAATGCATTGCATCTCTATCTCGTGGTCAACGGGCGGCCGGTGCGCGACAAGCTGCTGGCGGGGACGGTGCGCGCGGCCTATGGCGATCTCGTGCCGCAGGGGCGCTATCCCATGCTGGCGCTGTTTCTAACGGTGCAGCCGGAGGAGGTTGACGTGAACGTCCATCCGGCCAAGACCGAGCTCAGGTTCCGCGATCCCAATGCCGTGCGCGCCCTCATCATCGGCGCGCTCAAGGAAGCACTCGGCAATGCCGGCCACCGCGCCACCGCGACCCTGTCGCAGGCGGCGCTCGGGCGTATGCTGCGCCCCGGCGCGCCATCCCCATCGCCTGCCTACAGCCAGCCTCGCTCGTTCGGCGGCGGTGGACCGCGCGCCTTCGGCTTCGCTGAACGGGGGCAGGCGCCGCTGGCGCCAATCGACACGCCTTCCGCCGACATGCGCGGCCATGCGACGGCCGACACGGCCGAAGACACCGCCTTCCCCCTCGGCGCGGCGCGGGCGCAAGTGCAGGACACCTTCATCATCGCCGAGACCGAGGACGCGCTGGTCATCGTCGACCAGCACGCGGCGCATGAGCGCTTGGTCTATGAGCGGCTTAAGCGCGCTTACGCCAATGGCGGCATCGCCCGGCAATTGCTGCTCATCCCCGAAGTGATCGAGCTTGACGCGGAAGCCGCCTCGCGCCTCTGCGCCGCCGCGCCTGCGCTCGAAAATCTCGGGCTGGTGATCGAGCCTTTCGGCGCCGCGTCGATCGTCGTGCGCGAGGTGCCCTCGCTGCTCGGCACTTGCAACGTCAAGGGCCTGCTCGGCGATCTCGCCGATCAGCTGGCCGAGGAGGAGACTGGGGACGGCAGCCGGCTCGTGGCCGAGCGGCTCGACCATGTGCTGTCGACCATGGCCTGTCACGGCAGCGTGCGCGCGGGACGGAGGCTCTCGCCGGAGGAGATGAACGCATTGCTGCGCGACATGGAGAGCACGCCCTTTACCGGCCAGTGCAATCACGGCCGCCCGACCTATGTCGAGCTGAAGCTCGCCGATATCGAGAAGCTGTTCTCCCGCCGCTAGACTGCAAGCCGCTAAATATTCTCGCTGTCGCGATGATCGGTGACGCAGGCGGCAAGCTTGGCTATTGCATCGCGCGTGCCGGTCAGCTTGAAACTCAGCGTGACGCCTTGCGTGACGATGCGCAGCGCCTTGCCCTCGCGTAGCGCCTCGATCACCGGGTCCGAATTGGCGAGCGGGATCAGCACGCCGTGGACGTCGACTACCTTGGCGACGGTGGCGATAGGGTCGCGCTCGTCGATCAGTAACAGCACAGCCACCGTCGAGCCGACCTGCAAGTTGCGCCTCTCGTCGGCAACCACCAGGCCCCAGTTGAAATCCTTGGTGATGACGAAGCCGAGCTGGACGTCGTTGCTGGACTGGGCGGTCATGGTGCAATCGCGGAACCGGCCGTCCTCGTCGAAATTGGCCTTGCCCTGCCACACGCCCGAGGTGAATCCGGGCCGTTCCTGTGCTGCGGCGAGGGCCGCCACTAACAAAGGCGCCAACAACAACGCTCGCAAGATCATGGCACTCCCCGCTAAATGCCGTCTTGGCATTAAAGCACAGGCGGGGCGCTGCCGAAGCTTAAGGATGCAAACTGGCTTAATGCGCGGCGCGCGCCAGCGCGATCTCGGTATCGCCATAGCTGCGCCGGTCGATCTCCTGAAAGGGGGCGGGCCAGGCGATCTCGGTCCCAGCGCGTTCTTCCAGGGCGGCGACCGCCTCGCCTCCCACCCATCCACCGGCAATCGCGGCGGCGAGCGCCTTCTCCCCGAGTCCCTTGCTGTAAGGCGGGTCGCAGAAGATGAGGTCGAAGGGATGAAGCGTGCCGGCCTCGCCGAGACTGGTGGCATCGCGCCGCCAGATCTTGGTCACGCCGGTCAAGCCCAGCGTCTCCACGTTGCGGCGGATGGCGGCGCGCGCCGCAGAATCGTCCTCGACGAACAGCGCGAAGCGGGCGCCACGCGACAAGGCTTCCAGCCCGAGCGCGCCACTCCCTGCGAACAGATCGAGCACGCGCGCGCCTTCGAACTCGAAGCGAGGCGCGCCGTGCTCAAGCACGTTGAACAGGGCTTGCCGCACTTTGTCGGAGGTTGGCCGCGTTCCTAAACTTTTCGGTGCCTCGATTGACGCGCCCCTGAATTTCCCGGCGACGATTCTCATCTCCAGTACGCCTGACGGCGTTCCTTGGCAGCCTCGCGCAATTTGAATTCCGCCGCGAGTTTGGCGCCAAGCTGGTCGGCCAGCACTTTTGGCTTCACCTCCTCGACCGCGCCGGGCGCGAGCTCGCCGAGCGCAAACGGCCCGAACGACACGCGGATCAGGCGGTTGACGGTAAGCCCGAGATGCTCGGCCAAGCGCTTCACCTCGCGGTTCTTGCCTTCGCGCAGCCCTAGCATCAGCCAGAGATTGGCGCCTTGCGCGCGATCGATGCGCGCCTCGACCGGGCCGTAATGGACGCCGTCGATGGTGACGCCGTCGCGCAAACCGTCGAGCGCCTCTTGCGTCACCGTGCCATGCGCGCGCACGCGATAGCGCCTGAGCCAACCGGTGCTCGGCAGCTCCAGATGGCGGGCAAGCGCGCCGTCGGTGGTGAGCAGCAGCAAGCCCTCGGTATTGATGTCGAGCCGTCCCACCGAGACCACGCGCGGCAATCCGGGCGGCAGGGCTTCGAACACGGTCTTGCGCCCTTGCGGGTCCTTGTGGCTGGTGACGAGCCCGCGCGGCTTGTGATAGCGCCACAGCCGCACGGCCTGCGCCTGCGGCAAAGGCTTGCCGTCGACAGTGATCTTGTCGCTTGGGCCGACGATTTGCGCGGGCGTGGTCAGCACCTTGCCGTTGACGGCGACGCGGCCCTGCTCGATCCATTTCTCCGCGTCGCGGCGGGAGCAAAGCCCGGCATGGGCCATGGCCTTGGCGATGCGCATGGCCTCCGGCTTGGGCTTAAGCGCCTCATCCTTCCGCACCGCTTGACGCTTGCCTCGACCTTCGCCCACTTTGCCCCCCATGGTGAAGGCGAAGCTTGCAGAAGCGAGGGATGGAAGCAAGGTGCTGCGGCCCATGAAGCTGGCACTGGAGGAGGCCCGCGCCGCGCGCGACCTCGGCGAAGTGCCGATCGGCGCCGTGGTGGTATCAGGCTCGGGCGAAATCCTGGCCCGGGCCGGCAACCGCACACTTGCCCTGCGCGATCCCACGGCGCATGCGGAGCTGCTTGCCATACGCGAAGCTTGCGCCAGGCTCGGCCGCGAGCGGCTCATGGATTGCGACCTCTATGTCACGCTCGAGCCTTGCGCCATGTGCGCCGCTTCCATCTCCTTCGCCCGGATCAGGCGGCTTTATTTCGGCGCGCCAGACCCGAAGGGCGGCGCGGTCGAGCACGGGCCGCGCTTCTTCGCGCAACCCACCTGCCACCATGCGCCGGAAGTGATCGGCGGGCTCGACGAGAGCGAAGCCGCGGCGCTGCTCAAGGCGTTCTTCGCCGTGCGGCGCTGAGCATGATCCGGAAAAGTGGGAACCGGTTTTCCGAAAAGATCATGCTCAAAAACAAACTAACGCGCGATCACACGATAGCGCGTTAGAACTGGAAATAGATAAAGCTAACCGGCGCGCCTTGCCCTACTTCCAGCACGGCGAACACGGCGATGGCCACGAAGCCGATTGCCACGGGCAAACTCGGCTGTATGCGCATGGCCCACTCATAGGTTGGCACCTTGAACAGGGCGATGGCGCCCGCGATCAGGATGGGCACCAGGGTCGCGGCCGGCCACAACGCGCCGGCACCGCCTTGCCCCATGAGCCCGGCGAACATGTTGCCGGCGGCGGCTAGATCGGCGGCGCGGAACAGGACGAACAGCAGCACCACGAAGGTCAACGTGATGGCCCACGCGGCAAGCGCCGGCAGAGGAGGCCCGTAACTCTGCCAGAAGCGGCAGACCAGGAGTCCGATGCCGTGCCCCAAACCCCACAAGATGAAGGTCCATCCGGCGCCGTGCCATAGCCCGCACAGGCCCATGGTGACCAGCGTCGCCCAGATATAGACACCCACGCCCTCGCGGCTGCCGCCGAGCGGGATGTAGACGTAATCGCGCAGCCAGCGCGACAGCGTGATGTGCCAGCGCCGCCAGAAGTCTCGCAGATTCACCGCGCGATACGGCACGTCGAAATTCACCGGCAGCATGAAGCCGAACATCAGGCCGATGCCCATGGCCATGTTGGAATAGGCAGCGAAGTCGAAGAAGATCTGTAGCGCGAAGGCGAGCGCGCCGGCGCTTGCCAGCGAGAAGGCCGGCACTGTTTGCGTTGCCTCGGCGAAGACCGGATCGACGATGGGGGCGAGCTGGTCGGCGATGAAGAATTTCTCGATGAAGCCGATGAGGAACAGGATCAGCCCGCGGCCGATCCGCTCGTAAACCCCGATGCGCAGCGGATCGTAGGCGAATTGCGGGATGATCTCGTTGTGCCGCATGATCGGGCCGGCGATCAGATGCGGGAACAGGGCGATGAACAGGCCGAAGACGCGGAAGCTGTAGCGTGGCGCGGTGCCGCGCAGGCGATCAACGAGATAGGAGAGGAGCTCGAAAGTGTAGAAGCTGATACCGATCGGCAGGATCAGCGAGGCCTTGGCGAAGCCGATGCCGGTCACCTGTTCGAGGATGGTGGCGCCGAAATCGATATATTTGAACAGGCCGAGGACCGAGAGATTGGCGACGATGGCCAAGTAGAGCGGCCAGCGCCAGCCTTTGCGGATGGCGAGTTCGGCGAGCAGCCAGGTCACAATGGTCTGCCCGGCGAGCAGCGGCACGAAGCGGATATCCCACCAGCCATAGAAGACGAGCGAGGCGAAGATCAGCCACCATTCACGCGCGGCTTGGCGACGGGCGAGCGCGTAATACACGCCGACGGCGACCGGAAGGAAGAGGAGGATGAATTCCTGGCTGTGAAACAGCATGGCGTTAGGCGCAATCCACCATTGGGCAGGCCCTGAGTTCGGCCTCGCTCTATCAGCCTATTCGGGGGTCGGGGAAGCCGTACCCGCGGCGGGGCCGGCCAGATAACGATAATCGCCGTCGGAGTCGTCTTGGCCGGTGGCCATCGCCTCTTCGATATCCGACACGATGCGTTCGGCGATGGGCAGGCGGTAGTGCAGGGGATCCCAGTAATTGTCGTCGTTCGTTGTGATCTCCGAGGGGATGTTGAAATCGACGAACACCGCCTTGTGACGGCGCGCGATCTCGGCGATGCGCGCCTGGCATTCATCCACTCGGGCGGCTTTGGCCGAGCCGGGCTGCGGCTGGAAGCCGATATGGGCCGGCATATAGGCGAGTACCTCGCGGCCGGGAAATCGTCCCATGATATCGTCGAGCCAGGCGAGCGCCGGATAGCGCCACGCCGCCCGTTGCTCAGGGGTTGCCGCGTGAGGCGGCACTTGCGCCTCCTTCCGCCCCGGGCTCTTGCCTTTCCACAGCTTGGCTTTGACCTTCACTCTGTCATAGGCGCTCTCCGGCGGGGTGAACACCTCGTAGCCGTCTATGAAACGGGGTTCCCTGAAACCGAGCGCCTGCCTGAGCCGGCGCCCGCCAATCTCGACGGCCTTGCTGTTCAGCATGTAGGGGAGGTCGTTCCGCCAGTCATTGTCATACATCCATTCGGGGAAACCGCGGAACGTGACGCTCTCCAGATCAGCGTCGTCGTCGCACCAAACATGGTCGAGACCGATCAGCAGCGTTCGTGGTTTCTCCACTTCGCGGATGAAAAGATCGGCGAGGCGATATTGTTCGTAGGCTTGGCCGGCATTCATGGCGAGATTGGCGAACTCACCGCCGAATACCTGCTCGAGATCATCAGGATGGAGCAGCCGCGCATCGGACGCGCCGATGACGGCTGAATCGTAGCGCTTGGAGCGGACCAGCGCCGGATATTGGAAGCGCTGATTGATGTCGGTGATGACGTGCTCGCTGAACAGCAGCCGCGGCAGATTGCCGTAAGGATTCATCAGGAGGATGAAGATCGCGAGCGCGGCGAGAATGATGGCGAAACCGCCAAGCGACATCAACACGAAACGGCGCCAGCCGAACCGCATTGTGCATGCCCCCTTTTGCGACGTTAGTAGCGCCGCTTCCGCTTCAACGGCGGCTGTGGGTCAGCTTGCGGCCAGACATCCATGCCAGGCGGCCAAGCCATCGTGTCCGGATATAATGACCGCTCGAGTGCTTGGGTGCCGTAATCGCCCTTCTTGTAAGGCACGAAGCCACCGTAGAACTGCCAGCCGCGTGGTCCCGGCCCCCTGTAGGCATAAGGATAGATGGGCGAGCGGCCCTTTTGATAGATGGGAGGCCGCCAGCGCCGATAGTCGCGAACGGGTTCAACCGTGGGAGCTGGGGTTTCGAGCGACGGGATGACGGTGGGAGCGGCACTCGCCGGCTCCGGCGCGCCGACCAGGCAAAGACCGGCAGCCAGCGCCGCGACGGCGCCAAGCGCAAGCGGCAACTTCCTGAAATTACACGATAAAAATGCCATGCGGCCCCTCCGGTTCCGTGGCACTCCGACTCGACGCCACGGCTCAAGCTGCCTAGTCATGGCCCGCGATTGCGGCAATGACAAGGACCTTCAGCCAAGGGCGCGGGCGCCGATGTCGCGGCGAAAGAAGCCGTCCGGCCAGTCGATCTTGTCGACCGCTTCGTAGGCTCTCGCCTGCGCTTCACCGATGTCGCGCCCGCTGGCGGTGACACCGAGCACGCGGCCGCCATTGGCGAGGATGCGCGCGCCGTCGCGCATGGTGCCGGCGTGGAAAATCTGTACCTGCGGATCGGCGGCGGCTTCTGCGAGCCCTTTGATCTCGGTGCCGGTGAAATAAGCGCCGGGATAGCCGTTCGCCGCCATGACCACGCACAGCGCCGGATCGTCATGCCAGTCAAGCACGATGCCGGCCAGGCGCCCCTCGGCGGTCGCGAGCAGGGCGGGGAGCAGATCGGATTCGAGGCGGACCATCAGCACCTGCGCCTCGGGATCGCCGAAACGCACATTATATTCGATGAGCTTCGCCGCGCCGTCCTTGATCATCAGCCCGGCATAGAGCACGCCCTTGAACGGCGTGCCGCGCGCTTGCATGGCGCGCACCGTGGGCATGACGATCTCGTTCATGACTTGTGTGCTGAGCGCCTCGGTCATGAGCGGAGCCGGCGAATAGGCGCCCATGCCGCCGGTATTGGGGCCTTCGTCGCCGTCGAAGGCGCGCTTGTGGTCCTGCGCGGTGGCGAGCGGCAAGGCAGTGCCGCCGTCGACCAGGGCGAAGAAACTTGCTTCCTCGCCGTCGAGAAATTCCTCGATCACCACTTCCGCGCCAGCTGCACCGAACGCGCCGGAGAAGCAGGCATCGATGGCATCGTCGGCCTCTTCGCGCGTGGCGGCGACGGTTACGCCCTTGCCGGCGGCGAGCCCGTCGGCCTTGATGACGATGGGCAGGCTTTGCTTCGCTGCGTAGGCCTTGGCCGCGCCGGCATCGGCAAAGCGGGCGTAAGCGGCGGTCGGGATGCCGTATTCCGCGCAGAGGTCCTTGGTGAAGCCTTTGGAGCCTTCGAGCTGCGACGCGGCGCGCGACGGGCCGAACACTTTAATGCCCGCCGCTTGGAGATCGTCGGCGAGCCCCAACACCAGAGGCGCCTCGGGCCCGATCACCACCAGGCCGATAGTGTTATCCCGGCAGAAGCGAATAACCGCCGCGTGTTCAGCCGCATCGAGCGCCACGCATTCGGCTATTTGGGCGATACCGGCATTGCCCGGCGCGCAATAAAGCGTATCGAGGAGCGGGCTTTGCTTGAGCTTCCAGGCCAGCGCGTGTTCGCGCCCGCCGCCCCCTATCAACAGCACGTTCACCAGAAGCAAGCTCCGCTTGTTAGCCGGCGCCGAGGCTAGTATTGATCGACGCCCGATTTCGCGCTGCTTAACACGGGCATGCGCCAAGGCGAAATGAGATGAACCGTGGCTGATCGCACCCAGGCCAACACGAACGTCGTGGAATATACCGTCTCGGAGCTTGCCTTCGCGCTCAAGCGGACGGTGGAGGACGCCTATGGCCTAGTGCGGCTGCGCGGCGAGGTTTCGGGAGACTTCAAGGGCAGACATAGTTCCGGGCACTGCTATTTCAAACTGAAGGACGAAAAGGCTTCGATCGACGCGATCATCTGGAGCAGCACATTCGACCGGCTCAAGTTCAAGCCCGAGCCGGGTCTCGAAGTCATCGTCAAGGGCAGGGTTACAACCTATCCCAACAAATCGACTTATCAGATCGTCATCGACGAGATCGAGCCTGCCGGCGTGGGCGCGCTGATGGCCCTGCTCGATCAGCGCAAGAAGATGCTCGCCGCCGAGGGCCTGTTCGACGAGGCGCGCAAGAGGCCGTTGCCCTATCTCCCCCGCATTCTTGGCGTGGTGACCTCGCCGACCGGCGCGGTGATCCGCGACATTCTGCATCGCCTCGAAGACCGCTTCCCCTCCCATGTGCTGGTATGGCCGGTGCGGGTGCAGGGCGAGACCTGCGCCGTGGAGGTTGCCGGCGCCATCGCTGGCTTCAATGGGCTGGTGATCGGTGCCTCCGTGCCGCGTCCCGATCTTCTCATCGTGGCGCGCGGCGGCGGCAGTCTCGAAGATCTGTGGGGCTTCAACGAGGAGATCGTGGTGCGCGCCGCCGCCGCTAGCGCCATCCCGCTGATCTCCGCGGTTGGGCACGAGACCGACTGGACCCTGATCGACCTCGTCGCCGATTTCCGTGCGCCCACGCCGACCGCGGCGGCCGAGCGGGCCGTGCCGGTGCGCTCGGAGTTGATCGTCTCGGTGACGAGCTTCGGTCTGCGCGGTGCGAGCTCGCTCAGGCGGGCGCTCCAGGCGCAGCGCGGGCGGCTGGTCGCCGCTTCACGCGGGCTGCCGCGCCGGGCCGATATTCTGGCACTGCCGCGCCAGCGCTTTGACAGTGCGAGCGCCAGGTTGCCGCGTGCGCTGTTCGCTAATGCGGTGGCGCATCGCTCGGGCCTCGAGCGCTGCGCCTCTCGGCTCAGGCCTCATCTCGTGGCCCGCGCCGCCGTCTCGGGCCGTGAGCGTCTCACCCGCTTCGACCGCACGCGCCGGCGCTCGTTTAGAGCCATGATGGAGCGGTCGAGACGCCGCCTCGATGCCCAAGCCAAGCTGCTCGGCACGCTCGACTATCACAATGTGTTGGCGCGGGGCTTCACCCTGGTGCGCACCGCCGACGGCACCATGCTACGCCGCGCCGCAGCCGTGAAACCGGGCGCGGCCCTGGACATCGAGTTCGCCGATGGCCACGTTGGAGCCCATGCCGATCCGCGCTTGCGTAAGGCAGAGCCCGAGGCGAAAGAGAAGCGCCGGAACGGCGGCGGAAAGCAGGGGACGCTGCTCTAGCGTGTCTGGCTTTGCTCTTCGGCTTGAGGTTAAGGTGATCAACGAAAAGAACGTGTAATGCAAATCCGATGAACCGCTTCGAACGTAATTTCGGCAAGGGCGAGGCCAAGCTCAAATATCTCGACGGCGAGGTGCAGGTGCTGACGCCCGGAGATTTCGTGCGCTGCGCCGTCACCGATCGCACCATCCCGCTCGACGAGCTGCGCTATTGGAGCGTCGAGCTGCAAGAGGCCTATGCCGACGCCGCTGCCTCGCTCAAGCGCTACCGTCAAACCCGCTCTAAGCCTTCCGAATAGCCGACTTCAGTAATTGCGTCACCGCCGCTTCATCATCGAATTTGACGACGATGGGGAAGGGGCGGGAGCGGTGCTTGAGCTCGCCGACAGCGGTGCCGTCATCGTCGGGTAGCCGCGCCCAGTCCTTCTCGGTGGTGACCAGCATGGCGTTCTTGGCCTGCGCGGTGTCGAGCAGGCGGCGTGCCTCCCGCTCTGAATAACGATGATGATCGGGGAAAGAGCGGGTGTCGATCAGCCGCGCGCCATTGGCTCTCAAGGTAGCGAAGAATTTGCCGGGCCGGGCGATGCCGGCAAATCCGATCGCCGGTAGCACGCTTAGCCAGCGCGGATCGCAATTCGCCTCGACACGCGCCTTGAGCACGGGCTTGCCGTGGCGTTCGAAGGCTTCCGTCAAGGACTTTCCGTTGCCGCCATCGCCGAACACCAGCAGTGCGTCGGCGCGGCCGATCTGCGCCTCGAGAGGCGCGCGCAACGGACCGGCCGGCATGATCAGCCCATTGCCGAGGCCCGCGGCGGCATCCACGGCGATCAGCGAAACGTCCTTGTGCAGGCTCGGGTTCTGGAACCCGTCATCCATGACGATGATTGTGGCGTCGGTCGTTTCGATAGCCTTGACGCCCGCGACCCGGTCGGCTGACACCACGGTCGGCGCGATCTCGGCGAGAAGCAGCGGCTCGTCGCCAACCTCGCTCGCTTCTCGACCTTCATCCACGAAAATCGGCCCCGCGCTGGCGCCGCCATAGCCGCGGGTGAGGAAGGCGGGGCGCTCTCCCCGCGCCATGAGCAGGCGCGCCACGGCGATTGCGGTGGGCGTCTTGCCGCCGCCGCCGGCGGTGAAATTGCCGATGCACACCACCGGGAGAAGCGAGCGATAGGGCGTGGCGCGGGCAAAGCGCCCCTCGACCACCCTGCCATAGAGCTGGCCTAAAGGCGCGAGCACAGAGGCGAGCACGCCCCTCTTGCGGTACCACCAGAAGGGCGTCTCAAGACGCATGCTGCAAGGCCGCTTTGGGCAGATATGGCTCAAGCTCGGCGAGGGTGCGCGGCAACGCCCCGCTCATCGAGGCAATGACCCGGTCGGCACGCTCGCGCATCACCTCGCGCGGGATGAGATCCTGAAGCAGAGTGAGGGCGGTCTCGGCCATGCTCTCCGCGTCGGTCACCTCCTTGGCGCCGCCGACACGCAGCAGCGCATCGTAGGCGTCGGTGAAATTCTTCCAGTTGGGGCCGGTGAGCACGACAGCGCCGAGCTTGATCGCCTCGACCGGGTTCTGCCCGCCTTTGGGCACGAGCGAGCCGCCGACAAAGGCGACCGTCGCCAGCGCATAGAATAGGCCAAGCTCGCCGATCGTATCGGCGACATAGATGTCGGTGCTGCTTTCCGGCAACTTCCCCTCGGAACGAAGTTCGGCCATGAGATTGGCATTTCGGAGCTGCTCGGCGATCTGCGACCCGCGCTCGGGATGGCGCGGCACGATGACGGTAAGAAGATCGGGAAGTTTCCGCTTCATGATGGTGTGGGCCTCGGCAACCACCTCGTCCTCGCCAGGATGCGTGCTGGCGGCCAGCAGCACCGGGCGATCGCCTAGTGCCGCGGCAAGTTCCTTCCGCCCAGGCAGGTCGGCGGGCGGCGCCGGGGCATCGATCTTGAGATTGCCGACATCGAGAGAGCGGGCAGCACCGAGCTGGGCGAAGCGTTCGGCGAGGCTGTCGTTCTGCGCCAACACGAGGTCGAAGGCGGAGAAGAGCGGGCGGCTGAGACCGGGACGCCTTCGCCAGGCGCGGAACGAAGAGGTGGACATGCGCGCGTTGATGAGCAGCAGCGGAATGCCTTGCGTCTTGGTCTCGAGCACGAGATTGGGCCAAATCTCGGATTCGACCAGCACGGCGAGGTCGGGGTGCCAATGGCTGAGGAAGCGGCGCATATAGCCTTGATTGTCGAGCGGCACATATTGGTGCACGGCGCACTTGGGCAGCCGGTCGCGGGCAAGCTGCGCCGAAGTGACGGTCGCGGTGGTCAGCAACACGCTGACCTCGGGATGCCGCGCAGCGATAGTGTCGATCACCGGCAGCGCGGCATTCACCTCGCCCACGCTTGCCGCATGGAACCAGGCGAGGAACCCGTCAGGACGCGGCGCGCTGGGCAGGCCGTAGCGCTCGGGATGGCGGTCTGGCTCCTCCTTGCCGCGCTTGGTGCGCCAGGCAAGCAGCAGCGGCGCCAGAGGCACGCCGAGGCTGGTGAGGACCCGGTAGGTCTTGAGCCACAGCCCGGGTTTGGTCGCCACTGTCTTACTCAAAGGGTCCCTCGCTCCGGCCATAGCATACGCACGCGCGGTCACTCCGGCGAGGGCGCCTTCGATGGCGAGGCGCCCGGTCTCGATGGTATCGGCGTCGCTGCCGGGAGGAACCCTGATCGGATCGCCGATCACGATGGCCAGGGTAGAGAAGGGCAGGTTGAGGGTAAAGGCGCTCCAGGTCGGCAGCGTGAGGAAACGGCGCGTGGCGATGGCGAACGGCACGACCGGCCGTCCCGACTTGGACGCGAGCGTGGCGATGCCTTCTCCGGCTCTCCGCGCCGGGCCCGGCGGCACGTCCGCGGTCATGGCCACGGTGGCGCCGGCATCAAGCGCGCGCAAGGATTCGCGTAATGCGGTGGCGCCGCCGCGATTGCGGCGCCTCTTGCCGGCGCCCGCGCCCCTGATCAGGTCCATGCCAAATTTCTTGAGCACCGCGCCGATGAGCTCGGCATCGCCGTGACGCGAGACCATGGCCTTCACCTCGGCCGGCCGCTCAGGCTTGAGCTTGGGCAGAAGCACGAACTGGCCGTGCCACATGGCAAGAATCTGCGGATGTTCCTCGAACAATTTGGCGACGGTGTCGGCGGGCTCGCGCTTGATCGTGCTGGTGGCGTAGATGAGGCGGATATAGCTCGCGGCGAGGGCAGCGCCCAAGGCAACGGCGGGCTTCGATGCTGACAGCCGCTTCAACATGACACTCAGGCGCTGCTATTTGCCGGCCGCGGCGACGGCTTCTCGGCCCTCATCGTCGGTCGAAACCGGCGCAAGCCCCGTGATGCCGAACTGGGTGCGGTGCAGCCTGGTATAGAGGCCGCCTTTAGCGACCAGCTCGTCGTGACGGCCCGTCTCGACGATACGGCCCTGGTCGAGCACGCAGATGAGATCGGCCTTCTTCACCGTCGACAGGCGATGGGCGATCATCAGCACGGTGCGCCCGCGCATCAATTCTTCGAGCGCGGCCTGGACCTTGGCTTCGGCTTCCGAATCGAGGGAACTGGTCGGCTCGTCCAGCAGGAGGATCGGCGCGTCCTTGTAGAGCGCGCGCGCAATAGCGATGCGCTGGCGCTCGCCGCCCGATAACAACCCTCCCGCCTCGCCGACGCGGGTGTCGTAGCCTTTAGGCAGCGCAGTAATGAAATCATGCGCGGCGGCGGCCTTGGCGGCGGCGAACACCGCATTCTCGTCCACGGGCTTCGAGCCATAGGCGATGTTGGCGCGGATGGTGTCGTCGAACAGGACCGGGTCCTGGGTGACGAGAGCAATGGCATCGCGCAGGGAGTCGACGGTGACATGGGTGATGTCCTGGCCGTCGATGAGCACCTTGCCGCGATTGGGATCGAAGAAGCGAAGTGTGAGATTGACCAGCGTGCTCTTGCCCGAGCCGGACGGCCCGACCAGCGCCACGGTTTTTCCCCGGGGCACGGTCAGGCTCACCCCTTTGAGCACGGCGTTCTCGGGCTCGTAGGCGAAGGACACGTTCTTGAATTCGATCTCGCCGCGCTTCAAGGCGAGCGGCTTGGCGTCCGGGACCTCGACCAGACGCACCTCCTGGTCGACGATGCCGAACACGCGGCTCGCCGCGGCGATACCTTCCTGGAGTTGGGTCTGGAGCGTGGCCACGCTTTTCAGCGGCGTGTAGATGAGCAGCGCCGCCGTCATGAAGCCCATGAAATGGCCGAGCGTGAGGTCGCCGCGCACCCCCTGCGTGCCGGCGAAATAGATGGCGAGCGCAAAGCCGAAGCCGACCAGAAGCTCCATCGACGGGCTGGACAGAGCGCGGGCGCGCGTGCCGCGCATGGTGAATTCAAGCGCCCGGTTGACGGCCGAGGCCGCGCGCGCTTCCTCGCGATCCTCCTGGCCATAGGCGCGCACGATGCGCATGCCGCGCAAGGTCTGGGTGATCAGCGCGGAGAGGTCGCCGGTCTCTTGCAGCGACTTGGTGGTCGATTTCCGCATCCTGCGGCGCTGTCGCGACAGCATGAACCAGGCCAGCGGCATGAAGATCAGGATCAGCCCCGAGAAGCGCGGGTCCATGTAGAACATGGTGGCGACGAGAATGACGATCTTAAGCGAATTCTCGCCGAGCGTGATCAGCGAGCGGCTCGCCGTGGCGCGGATGAGATTGGCGTCGTTGAGGAAGCCCGAGAGCAGGCGGCCGGAATGCACGGTCTGGATCCAGCTCAGATCGGCGCGCGCGAGCTTGGCGAACATCTGAATGCGCAGATCGGCGACGAAGCGGTGGCCGAGATAGGCGACCGTGACGTCGGAGATATATTCCGCCACCGCCTTGATCAGCGTCACGATGATAATGGCGCCGGTGATCCAGTAGACCATGTCGGCGTTCTTGGCGACGAACACGTCGTCGGCGGTGCGCTGGATGAGGAAGGGGATGGCGCCGGTGGTCACCGCCGTGAGCAACATGGCGATCACGGCGATCGCCAGGAGACCGATGCGGGGCCGCAAATGCTCCCGCCAGACGCGCACAACGATATCGCGCGTCGAATATTCGGCCTGGAGCTCGTCGGCGCTCCTGGTGATGGTGCTGACGTCCGTGAACAGCTGGTCTTTCAAGCGTTTCCCCGATTTCCCGCGCTCGGCTTGGCCCAGGACTCTACCCGGTGCCGCTTTCTAGCACGCGCCAAGGGCCCTCCTAAGGCGAAAAACCCTAAAAGCTAGGACCGCTCGCTCCCGCCGGCGCCCGCTTCATCCGGATCGAGCAGGCGGTGCAGATGCACGATAAAATAGCGCATATGGGCGTCGTCGACGGTGCGCTGGGCGGCGTCCTTCCAGGCGTCATAAGCCCGCGCGTAATTTGGATAGACGCCGACGATGTCGAGCGCGTTGAGGTCGCTGAACTCGACCTTGCCGAGATCGGTCAGTTCCCCCCCGAACACGAGGTGAAGTAATTGCTTCTGCTTCGCGCCATCCTTGGCGGCCATGCTCCGGCTCCCTGCTGCTGGCTTGCGGCCCAAATCTGCCGGAAGGCGCGCTAGAGGTCTATGCGGCTTGTGCGCTCGATGAGGAGGGGGTGTAGCCGGGCGCCGCTGGCGACCAGGCTCGGCAGGCGGGGAGATTCACGATTATAGAGATGCGCCTCCCCGTAATGATCGGTGACGACGCCGCCGGCCTCATCGACGATGACGGCTGCGGCGGCAAGGTCCCACTCGCACTTGTTGGAAAGAGAGATAGTGGCGTCGGCCTTACCCGCGGCGACCAGCACGAGACGGTAAGCGACTGAATTCACCCAGCGCGAGCTCACCTCGGGCCAGGGCTCCTTCCAGATCTT
>DATMDY010000185.1:0-33465 GCA_035557335.1 Methyloceanibacter sp. | reverse complement strand
CTTGCCCGGGACAACGGGATTCCGATAATTGTGTTTTCCATCAAGAGCCAAGACGGCTTGACTGCGGTATTGCAAGGGAAAGGTTCCTCAACCACCATAGAGAGTGGAAAGGCAGCCTGAGGAAGCGCAAGGCTTGGCCCCAGCGCCGCTCGACACGCGGGCGGCTCTGGAGGAAACGGGGAAGGCGACATGGCTAGCTTCGAGCTTAAAGAGATCGAGCGGCGCATGCGTGGCGCTCTCGGCGTGCTGAAGCAGGAGTTTGGCGGCTTACGCACCGGACGGGCGAATGCGAGCCTCCTCGATCCAATCATGGTCACCGCCTATGGCAACCCCATGGCCCTCAATCAGCTTGCCAGCATAAATGTCCCCGAGTCGCGCCTGATCACGGTACAGGTGTGGGACAAGAGCCAAGTCGGTGCGGTGGAGCGCGCCATCAGGGAGTCGGATTTGGGGCTCAATCCCGTGGTCGAAGGCCAGCTTTTGCGTTTGCCAATTCCGGAGCTCAACGAGGAGCGGCGTCACGAAATCGTCAAGGTCGCCCACAAATACGCCGAGCAGGCCCGTATCGCCGTGCGTAATGTCCGCCGCGACGGCATGGAGCATCTGAAGCGGGCGGAGAAGGACGAGCATATGGGCAAGGACGAGCATCACACGCTCGCCACCAAGGTGCAGGATTTGACCGATAAGGTCATCAAGGAGATCGACGAGGCCCTTGCCAGCAAGGAAGCCGAGATCATGCAGGTCTAATTGGGTAACCAGAGAACACGCCCTTACCATGAACTGGAGCCGGCGAACGTGACGCTTGCGATGGATAAGCTCGCCTGGCAAGTGACCGATGGATCATCCACGCGCCACGTCGCCATCATCATGGACGGCAATGGACGCTGGGCCGCCGAGCGCGGGCTGCCGCGTTCCGAAGGCCATCGTCAAGGCGTCGAGGCCCTAAGGCGCACGGTCGAGGCTTCGCGCGATCTCGGCATCACTCATCTCACTCTGTACAGCTTCTCCTCGGAGAACTGGTCGCGGCCCAAGCAGGAGATCAACGATCTGTTCGGTCTGCTGCGGCGTTTCGTACGGCGCGACCTTGCCGAACTGCACAAGAACGGCGTGAAGATTCGCGTGATCGGCACGCGCGCCGGCCTCGGTGCAGATCTCTTGCGCATGATCGACGACGCGGTCGAACTCACCAAGGACAATACCGCGCTTAATCTGACCATCGCCTTCAACTACGGTTCCCGCGACGAGATCGCGCGCGCCGCGCGCCGCATCGCCGAGGATGTCTCGAACGGCTCCCTTGCTGCCTCGGACGTGACGCCTGAGCTCTTGGGCACTTATCTCGACACGGCTGGCTTGCCCGATCCGGACCTCCTGATCCGCACCAGCGGCGAGCTGCGCCTTTCGAACTTCCTGCTGTGGCAGCTTGCCTATAGCGAGTTCGTGTTCGTGGATGTTTATTGGCCGGACTTTTCCCGCGAATTGCTCGAGGCGGCCATCGACGAGTATCAGCGGCGCAGCCGGCGCTTTGGCGGAACCTCGGCGAGATCGGCCGGGTGACGCGGACCAAAACGCTCCCGGACAAGAACCGCGAGCGCGCCCAAAAAACCGAGTTCCTGGTGCGGACCCTCTCGGCTGTCGTACTCGCGGCTGTAGCGCTTGGCGCTATCCTCGCCAATCAATGGACCTTCCTGCTGCTGGTAATCTTGTCCGGCGCGGTCCTTGCCTCGGAATGGGGTAAGCTCGTTCGGGGCGACGGTTTCGACGCCACAGCCTTGATTCAGGCCGTGAGTATTGCTGTTGTCTGCATCTTGGTGATGCTTGGCCGGTTTGATCTTGCCTTCTTCCTGCTTATCGTTGCCCTTGCCGCTGTTGGTTTTGTGAATTTCGCGGCGGCTCATCTCGCGTGGTCGCTCGCGGGATTGCTCTACACCGCGTTGCCGATAGGTGCCTTGGTCTGGCTCAGAAGCGATCAGGCATACGGCGCCACTGCGGTGCTCTTTGTTTTCGTCGTGGCCTGGACCACCGATACCATCTCTTACGCGGCAGGGCGTTTGATTGGCGGGGCCAAGCTCGCTCCTCGTATCTCGCCCAACAAGACCTGGAGCGGCTTTATCGCAGGGGCGTTGGCACCGGCCATTATCGGCTATGCTTTCGCCCTGGCTCTTGGCGGCACCACGGCTTGGCGCTTGGCACTGGTGAGCGTGGCGCTTGCGCTGGCCTGCCAGATAGGAGACTTGGTCGAGAGTGGGGTGAAACGCCGCTTTGGAGTTAAGGACATGAGCGAGATCATCCCCGGACATGGCGGCTTGTTCGACCGGATCGACGGCCTCTTGCTTGCCGGGCTTCTTGCCGGCCTCATTGCGCTGCGCGACGCGGCCAACCCGGGGCAGGGGCTGCTCATCTGGTGATGGCGAGGTCCTCGCATATGCCTTTTTCCCTCACGGCGGTGAAGATCGGAGTGGCGACGCGCCCGGCACGGCCGCGGCGAATCTCGATCCTGGGCGCCACGGGCTCGATCGGCGAGAGCACCCTCGATCTTATTGGACGGAATCCTCCGGCCTACCAGGTGGTGGCGCTAACCGGCGGTCAGAATGTCACGCGCCTTGCCGAACTCGCCATTCTGCATCGCGCCGAACTCGCGGTGATTGCCGATCCTTCAAGATATGCAGACTTACACACGGCGCTTGCCGGAACCGGCATCGAGGCAGGGGCAGGGGACGAAGCCCTTCTCGACGCCGCAAGCCGGCCTGCCGACTGGGTTATGGCGGCGATCGTCGGCGCGGCAGGTCTCAAGCCGACCCTGCAAGCCGTGCGTCAGGGAACGGCAACCGCGCTTGCTAACAAGGAATGCCTGGTATCGGCCGGCGCCATCTTCATGGCCGAGGTCACCCGCGCCAACACCATTTTGCTTCCCGTCGATTCGGAGCATTCCGCAGCGATGCAGATCATGGCCGGAGCGCCCAAGGAGCGGATCGAGAGGATTTGCCTCACGGCCTCGGGCGGCCCGTTCCGCGGCTGGAGCCGCGAGCAGATGGCAGAAGCCCGACCCGAGCAAGCCCTCAATCACCCCAATTGGTCCATGGGACCCAAAGTGACGATCGACTCGGCGACGCTAATGAACAAGGGACTCGAATTGTTGGAGGCGCATCATCTCTTCTCGCTCGCTCCGAGCCAGCTCGACGTCCTAACCCATCCCCAGTCGATCGTGCATTGCCTCGTCTATTTGAGCGACGGCGCGGTGCTCGCGCAGATGAGCTGCCCCGACATGCGTACGCCCATCGCCTATAGTCTGGCGTGGCCCGAGCGCATGCATGTGCCGACCAAGCGTCTCGACCTGGCGGAGATCGGTGCGCTCACTTTCGAGGCGCCTGACATGGAGCGCTTCCCTGCTTTGCGCGTGGCGAAAGAGGTGCTGGCCGCCGGCGGCAGCGCCGGCACCGTGCTCAATGCGGCCAACGAGGTGGCGGTCGAGGCGTTCCTCGCCAAGAGGATCGGCTTTCTCGCCATCGCCGCCTTGGTCGAGACGGCGCTTGAGAAGAGCGCCGATTTAGCCACGCTCAGTCCGCAAAATGTCGACGATGTGCTCGCCATCGACAGCGAGACGAGGCTACGCGCCACGGCGTTGTTGGGCCGGTTTGCCTAAGCTTATTCGGCCCCTAAGAAGTCTCAATCGACTGAGATAAACTCATCGCAGACAAGCTTTCAGGTGGATAAAACCAGATGATTCTCTACACCGTGCTCGGATTTCTCTTTGTTCTGACCGTCGTCGTGTTCTTTCACGAGCTCGGCCATTTTCTCGTGGCGCGTTGGTACGGTGTAGGCGTCAAGACTTTCTCGATTGGCTTCGGTCCTGAGGTGTTCGGCTTCAACGACCGGCACGGCACTAGATGGCGGCTGTCCTGGATCCCACTCGGCGGCTATGTGAAATTCATCGATGACGAGAACGTGGCGAGCGCGGGCCACAAATCGTTGGACAATTTATCGGAGGAAGAGAGGAAGCGAAGCTTCCAGGGCAAGCCCCTCCGTCAGCGCGCGGCCATCGTGGCCGCCGGCCCGCTAGCCAATTTCATCCTGGCGATCATCATCTTCACCGCCATTTTCAGCCTGTTCGGCGAACGCATCACCGCTGCCAAGGTCGATGCGGTCAATACCGGCAGCGCTGCCGAGCGGGCCGGCTTCATGCCCGGTGACCGGATTCTCAGCATCGACGGCCAGACCATCGAGAGCTTCGGCGAGATGCAGCGTATCGTCGGCATGAGCCCCGACCAGCAGCTGCATTTCGTCGTCGATCGCGGGGGCGCCCAGGTCGAACTCACGGCAACGCCGGAGCGCAAGGAGATAACCGATCATTTCGGCAACACCATGCGCCTCGGGCAGCTCGGCATTCAACGCAGCGCCTCTCCTGACGATTGGACCCTTAAGCGCCATGATCCCCTGACCGCCTTGGTCATGGGGGTGCAGGAGACCTATTTCGTCATCTCCCGCTCGCTCGCCTATCTCTATGACGTGGTGGTGGGCCGGGAAGCGGCCGATCAGCTCGGGGGCCCCATTCGAATCGCGCAAATATCGGGTCAGGTCGCGAGCGCAGGTTTTATTGCCTTATTGAACCTCGCCGCCATCATTTCGGTAAGTATTGGCCTAATAAACCTATTTCCAATACCTATGCTCGACGGCGGTCATCTTCTCTTTTACGGAATCGAGGGTATCAGGGGCCGGCCGTTAAGCGAAAACACACAGGAAATCGGTTTCCGCATTGGCCTCGCCTTCGTTCTCATGTTAATGATCTTCGCGACCTGGAATGACCTGATTCACTTGAAGTTTTTGTAATTTGGCAACCGAAACCTGTCGTTCTTGGGGAAGTGGCCTGGATAACCGCTATCCCTAAGAGGTAGAACCAAAAATCGGCCACAAACCATGGCCAGTTTCGGTCCCAGAGGCTGAACCTGCGATCGGCTTTAAGGGGGAAGACACCAGAAATGGTGCGGTGGACGTTGGCTAGAGGGCTGCTCGCAGCCCTCCTGATGTTGAGTAGCGTCCCGCTCTCGCTGGGCCTTAGCGCGAGCTTTGGCGATTTTTCGGCGAAAGCCCAGACCATCCAGACCATCCGTGTCGAAGGCAATCGACGGGTCGAGCCCGAGACCGTCCGCTCTTATCTGAGTTTCTCCGCCGGCGACCCCTACGACCCGGCCCTGCTCGACGAATCCCTCAAGACCTTGTTCGCCACCGGTCTTTTCCAGGACGTGCGCATAAGGCGCGACGGGGCGATCGTCGTCATCAGCGTGGTCGAGAACCCGATCGTGAACCGGGTTGCGTTCGAGGGGAACCGGGAGGTTACCGACGACACCCTGAAGGCCGAAGTGCAGCTCAAGCCGCGCGCCGTTTTTACTCGTGCCCGCGTGCAGGCCGACGTGCAGCGCATTCTCAACGTTTACCGGCGGCAGGGTCTCTATGCCGCTCAGGTCGAACCCAAGATCATCAATCTCGACAGCAACCGCATCGACGTGGTGTTCGAGATGAACGAAGGACCGTCCACCAAGGTCCGCGCCATCAATTTCATCGGCAACGATGCCTTCAGCGATTCCCAGCTCCGCTTCGTGATCTCGACCACGCAGACGAATCTTCTGAGTTTCCTCAAAAGCACCAATATCTACGACCCCGACCGCCTCAATCTCGATCGCGAGCTCTTGCGCCAGTTCTATCTGAAGAACGGCTACGCAGACGCCCGCATCCTCTCGGCCACTGCGGATCTCGACCGCGACGGCCGCGGTTTCTTCATCACCTTCACCATCGAGGAGGGCGAGCGCTACCGGTTCGGCATCATCGATATCGAGAGCTCGCTGCCGTCGCTCAATATCGATGCCTTGCGCGGCGCCATCATGACCAGGACCGGCCGTGTCTATAACGTTGAGCGGGTGGAGAAGACGGTCGAGGCCTTGACCCTCAGGGTCTCCCAGCAAGGTTACGCCTTCGGCCAGGTCCGGCCGCGTTTCGAACGCGACCCGGTCAACCATACTATGGGCATCGTGTACGTCATCGATGAAGGGCCGAGGATCTATATCGAGCGCATCAACATCGTCGGCAATTTCCGCACCCGCGACGACGTGATCAGACGCCAATTCCGACTCGCTGAAGGCGATGCCTTCAACCGGCTGCTGGTCGAAGCAGCCCGCAAGCGCTTGCGAGCAATCGGCTTTTTCAAGTCGGTCGAAATCGAGACCGAACCCGGCAGCGCGGCAGACCGCGTCATCCTCGTGGTCAAGGTGGTCGAGCAGCCGACCGGCGAGCTGTCCTTCGGCGTGGGCTATTCCACCAGTGAAGGTGTGATCGGCGATATCAGCGTCACCGAGCGTAACCTGATGGGCAAAGGCCAATATGTAAGGCTTGGCTTCTCCGGAAGCATGGAACGGTTACAGGTCGATTTCAGCTTCACCGAGCCTTATTTCCTCGATCGCAATCTCGCGGCAGGCTTCGACTTGTACCACAAGGAGGTCGATTTCCGCGACGTGGCTTCGTTCCGGCAGCGCACCACCGGCGGCAATCTCCGCATGGGCTTTCCCATCGCCGACAACACGCAGCTCGGGTTGCGCTACAGGTTAGAGCAGGAGGAGATCTACGACGCGACCAGAAATGCCTCTTTGGCGGTCAAGCAAGCGGCAGATGAGGGCCTCGTGAATGTCTCGAGCGTCGGATACACCGTCGCTTACGACACGCGTAATCTGCCTCAGGCCCCGACCAGTGGCGTCTTCGCCTCGTTCTCTCAGGATTTCGCCGGCGTCGGTGGCGACGTGACTTATCTCCGTTCGGTCGCGGATGCACGTGGCTACTATCCTATCACCAACAAGATGACCCTGGTCGGGCGCGTGCAGGGCGGCGTCATCGACGGTTTGGGTGAAGATATCCGCATGACCGACCTGTTCTTCAAAGGCGGTGAGACCATACGCGGCTTCCGTCGCGCCGGCATAGGCCCGCGCGATGCCTGCGAAGACCCCATAACCGGCGATCGGATATCGAATTGCCGGCGGGACTCTCTCGGTGGCGAGATGTTCTGGGCAACCACGGCCGAAATTCGTTTCCCCTTCCCGCTCCTGCCCGAAAACCTCGGCATGCAAGGCGCCATATTCGTCGATGCCGGATCGCTGTGGCAGCCGAGCGAACTCGCCCAGAGAGCGGTGGGTCTCCCCCCAGGGGCTAGCGATTGCGTAATCGGGAAAACCTGCGGCGAAGGAAGTTTCATTTTTGACAGTTCCGAGGTTCGCCTGTCGACAGGGTTTAGCATCATCTGGCAATCGCCTTTGGGACCGCTTCGTGCCGATATCGCGGAAGCCTTGCTCAAGGCCGATTTTGATAAGACTGAGCTTTTCCGCTTCGGCGCTTCGACGAACTTCTAAAGGGTCGAACTTCTGTTTATGGCTTTGCGCCATGACTCGCCTACGCTTGCCGCTGAGAGTTTGATGGAACATCCGGGTTTCTTCGAGCGTGCCGGCCCTTTCACCTTGCGTGCCGTAGCTGAAGCTGTAGAGGCCAAGGCGGCGGACGGCGCCGATCTCGTCTTTCAGATCAAGAACGTGCAGCCTTTGGACGATGCGGCGCAAGGCGACCTATCTTTTCTCGATAATCCGAAATATCTGTCTCTTCTCGCCGCGACCAAAGCGAGCGCCTGTCTCATCTCTCCGAAATTCGTCAACCAGGTGCCATCCGGCACGGCCTGCCTGGTCACACCGGAACCTTACCGAGCCTTCGCCAAAGCTATCGCTCTGTTCTATCCCGGCGCCGTCAAGTCGAAGGTTGCATCGGAAACGGCGCCTGAACGCACATTCCTGATTCATCCGAGTGCATCGCTGGAGCCGGGCGCCACCGTGGAGCCCGGGGCCGTGATCGGGCCGGAGGCCAGGATCGGGCGGGACACCACCATCTCCGCCGGCAGCGTGATCGGCTATCGCGTGCATATCGGGCGTGACTGCTATATCGGGCCGAATGCGACCATCACCCATGCCTTGGTCGGCAATAATGTCACTATCCACGCCGGCGTGGCGATCGGTCAGGACGGATTCGGTTTTGCCATGGGCCAGGCCGGCCACCTCAAACTGCCGCAAATTGGCCGCGTGGTTATTCAAGATGCGGTCGAGATCGGCGCCAACACCACGATCGACCGGGGGGCTTTGCGGGACACCATAATCGGCGAGGGTACTAAAATTGATAATCTCGTGCAGATCGGGCACAACGTGGTGATCGGAAGGCATTGCGTTATCGTGGCCCAGACCGGCATTTCGGGGAGCACCGAGCTTGGCGATTTCGTGGCTCTGGGCGGTCAGGTCGGCGTTCTCGGTCATGTCAAGATCGGCGCTGGCGCACAGATTGCCGCAAGCAGTAATGTGCGGGCTGACGTGCCGCCCGGCGCGCGCTGGGGCGGCACCCCGGCAAAGCCTGTTCGGCTTTGGTTCCGGGAACTGACGTTGTTGCAAAAGCTTGCCGAGCGCAAGGATTTGAAGCTTGATCAGGGCGGCGGCGATGAGCGATAGAGCCGCATCAACGGGAGCCGGTTTGCATGAATGAGAGCGGGGCAAAGACGAAGCTCGGGACGGCGGACGTCACCGCCATCATGAAGCTTCTGCCGCATCGCTATCCCTTCCTCCTGGTCGACCGCATCGTCGACATGGATGGGGACCGTTCGGCCACCGGCATCAAGAACGTGACGGCCAACGAGCCGTATTTTCAGGGCCACTTTCCCGGCAATCCAGTGATGCCCGGCGTGCTGCTCATCGAGGGCATGGCGCAGACCGCGGGCGCTCTTTGCATGCGGTTCATCGACGAGTTCAAGCAGCCGCCTCTCGTCTATTTCATGGCCATCGACAAAGCCCGCTTCCGCCGCCCGGTCGTGCCCGGCGATACCATTCATTACTACGTCAAGAAGATGCGCAACCGCGGGCGCGTCTGGCGTTTCAAGGCCGAAGCCCATGTCGATGGCACCCTCGTTGCCGAGGCCGAGGTCAGCGCCGTGATCGTCGAGAATTAGCTAGGCGAGCATGGCCATTATCCATACGACCGCCGTGGTCGATCCCGCTGCGAAACTTGGGACCAAGGTCGAGATCGGTCCCTTTTGCTTGATCGGCCCCCATGTCGAGCTCGGCGACGGCGTCGTGGTTCATTCCCACGCGGTCATCATCGGCCGCGCCACGCTAGGGACCGACTGCCGGGTCTATCCCTTCGTCTCCATCGGCCAGACGCCCCAGGACATCAAGTTCCACGACGAGCCGAGCACGCTGTCCATCGGGCCTAGGACCATCATTCGCGAGCACGTTACTATCAATCCCGGCACCGAGAGCGGCCACATGGCGACACGCGTGGGGGCCGACTGTTACTTGATGATCGGCGCCCATATCGCCCATGACTGCCAGATCGGCGACAATGTCACGCTGGTGAACGGCGCAACTTTAGGCGGCCACGTCGCCATCGGTGAGGGCACCATTGTCGGGGGCCTCTCCGCCGTGCATCAATTCGTTCGCATCGGTGCCTACGCGTTTATCGGCGGAATGTCCGGCATCACCGCCGATGTTATTCCCTTCGGCATGGCGATCGGCAACCGCGCCAATCTTTGCGGCCTCAATATCGTGGGGCTGAAGCGCAAGGGTTTTCCCCGCGATCAGATCCACGAGCTTCGTCAAGCCTATCGCATGTTGTTTGCCAGCGAAGGAACGTTGATGGAGCGGCTCGAGGACGTCGAAAACATGTTCTCCGCAAATCCGCTCGTCAAACAGATCATCGACTTCATCAAGACCGAATCCGACCGCTCGTTCTGTGTGCCGAATAATGCCGCAGCGCCAAACCGCTGACGGCGTCTGCTCATGCAAGAACAGGAGAAGATAAAAGGCCCGCTTGGGATCATCGCCGGGGGTGGCCAGCTGCCTTGTGTCGTGGCGGAGGCTGCCGAAGCGCGCGGGCTTCCTCTACACATCGTCGGCATTCGTGGCGAGGCGAGCCCCGCAATCGAGCGCTTCCCGCATACCTGGATCAAATGGGGCGAATTCGGCAAGCTGTTCGCCGCTCTTAATGACAATGCATGCCGTGATCTCGTGATCATCGGCGGCGTTACCCGCCCCGATCCCTCCAATATCCGGCTCGATCTCGGCGCCCTCAAGAATTTGCCCTTCCTCCTCACTCTCGGCAAAGGCGGCGACGATCATGTGCTGTCGAATGTCGTCCGCTTCTTCGAAAAAAAGGGCTACCGGGTGCATGGCGCCGGCGACGTGGTGCCCGAACTCCTGGTGGAGGAGGGGGTACTGGGTAAGATTGCGCCATCCGCCGCGGACCGGGCGGATATCGAGCTTGCATTCAAAGTCGTGGACGCTCTTGGTCGCCTGGACGTCGGCCAAGCCGCCGTCGTGATCAAAGGCTACGTCGTAGCGGTGGAGGCCGCGGAGGGCACCGACGCCATGCTCGATCGCTGCGCCGCTTTACGAGTATCGGGGAGAACGCGCGGACAGGGGCGAACCGGGGTCCTGGTCAAGATGCCCAAACCCGGACAGGAAGAACGTGTGGATTTGCCTACCATTGGCCCCGAGACGGTCAAGAAGGCTTCCGCCGCCGGCCTTGCCGGCGTTGCCGTGGCCGCAGGCCGCGTGCTGATGGCTGAGCGTGGCGCTACGATCGAGGCCGCCAACCAGAATGGGTTGTTCTTGTTCGGCCAAAACTTGGCCGCAAGGTCCGACCGATAGGAAGCCAATGCGGGTGCTAGACCCTGCTTACGCCGAACGCCGCTCCATGGGCACGAAACTGCGCTCGGTTGCGCCGGTATAGAGCTGGCGCGGCCTGCCGATGCGCTGCGACGGATCCGCGATCATTTCCTTCCACTGAGCGATCCAGCCGACCGTACGCGCGATAGCGAACAGCACGGTGAACATGTCCGTGGGAAAGCCGAGCGCCTTCAGAGTGATCCCCGAATAGAAGTCGATATTGGGATAGAGCTTTTTCTCGATGAAATAATCGTCGGAGAGCGCGATGCGTTCGAGCTCGAGCGCGACCTTGAGGATCGGATCGTCGCCGTGTCCCACCGCGTCGAGCACTTCATGGCAGGTCTTCTGCATGATCTTGGCGCGCGGGTCGTAGTTCTTATAGACGCGGTGGCCGAAGCCCATGAGACGGAACGGATCGCTCTTATCCTTGGCGCGCTTGATGAACTCGGGGATGCGGTCGACCGAGCCGATCTCCTGGAGCATCGTCAGCGCCGCCTCGTTGGCGCCGCCATGGGCGGGTCCCCACAAACAGGCGATGCCGGCCGAGATGCAGGCGAAGGGATTTGCTCCCGACGAGCCGGCAAGGCGCACCGTCGAGGTGGAGGCGTTCTGCTCGTGGTCGGCGTGAAGAATGAAAATCCGCCGCATGGCGCGGGTGAGCACGGGGTCGACCTTGTATTCCTCGCACGGTACGGCGAAGCACATATGTAAAAAGTTGGCCGAATAATCGAGCTCGTTCCTAGGATAGATGAACGGCTGACCGATGAAATATTTGTAGGCCATGGCGGCGATGGTCGGCATCTTCGCGATCATGCGAATGCTGGCCATTTCACGCTGCTCTGGATCCTGGATGTCAATCGAGTCATGATAAAAGGCGGAGAGCGCACCGACCACCCCAACCATGACCGCCATCGGATGAGCATCCCGCCGGAAGCCCGTGTAGAAACGGGTCATTTGCTCATGCACCATGGTGTGCTTGGTGATGCGCTCCTGGAAGCCCTTGTACTGCTCGGCGGTCGGCAACTCGCCGTAGAGCAGGAGATAACAGGTCTCCAGGAAAGTGCCGTGCTCGGCAAGCTGATCGATCGGGTAGCCGCGATAAAGCAGAATCCCCTTATCGCCGTCGATGAAGGTGATCTTCGATTCGCAGCTCGCCGTCGAGGTGAAGCCTGGGTCGAAAGTGAAGTGGCCGGTGTCCTGATAGAGGGTGGCAATGTCGATCACGTCGGGACCAAGGGTGCCTTTGCGGACCGGCAGGTCACATGTTGCGCCACCGACCTCAAGAGAGGCCTCGTCGGCCGGGGGGCTGTGGCGGAGATAAGTCTCTGCGACGCTCATCTGAAGTCTCCTGTCACTGCCGAAGGGAACGCCTATGGGTTTGTATACTGACAGCATCCCGCGCTTCGGCGAATTGCTTTTTTGCGCTGCCGCATAATCGCGTTGTTTTTGGCGCAGTGCAACACAGATGCATGCTCAAAAATTAAGCAGATTACGTTGCAATAATATGATCCTTAATGCGCGCCAAGGATTCGTCGCGGCCTAGGACCTCAAGTACGTCGAAGATTCCTGGGGATGTCGCCTTACCGGTCAGCGCTGCGCGCAGCGGTTGCGCCACTTTGCCGAGCTTGCTGCCGGTCTCTTCGGCGAAGCTGCGCACACACGCTTCAAGCGCCTCGGCCTTCCACGACTCGATGTTTGCAAGCCGCGGCAGCAGGCGAGTGAGCGTCTCCTTGCCCGCAGCATCGAGCAGCTTCTTTGCCGGATCATCGATATTGAGCGGCCGCGTGGCGAAAAGGAATTCGGCATTATCCAGAAGCTCGACCAGAGTCTTCGCCCGCTCCTTCAGCCCAGGCATGGCGCGTTCGAGCTTGCCCCAGCCGTTGTCACCGATCCGTTTGCCGAGCGCGGCACCGTCGGGCAGATGAGGGACGAGCGCCCTGAGCTGATGGACAATCTCTCCGTCGGGCATGGCCCGGAGATAGTGCCCGTTCAAATTCTCGAGTTTGGCGAAGTCGAAGCGCGCGGCCGACCGGCCGATAGCCTCGAGATCGAACCATGAGATCATCTCCTCGGTGGAGATGATCTCGGCATCGCCGTGGCTCCAGCCGAGCCTGACCAGATAATTGCGGAGCGCCGCCGGTAGATAGCCCATTTCCCGGTAAGCCTCGACGCCGAGCGCGCCGTGACGCTTGGACAGCTTGGCACCGTCGGGACCGTGAATCAGCGGCACATGGGCGAAGACCGGCGTCTCCCAGCCGAGCGCCTTGTAGATTTGCGTCTGCCGCGCGGCGTTGGTGAGATGGTCGTCGCCGCGGATGACATGGGTAATACCCATGTCGTGATCGTCGACCACCACGGAGAGATTATAGGTTGGCGATCCATCGCTACGCAGGATGACGAGATCGTCGAGGTCCTTGTTGGCGAATACCACGCAACCCTGCACCCGATCCTCGATGACTGTCTCGCCCTCGCGCGGCGCCTTGAAGCGGATCGCCGGCGCGATTCCAGCCGGTGCGTCGGATGCGTCGTGATCGCGCCAAGTGCCGTCATAGCCGGACGCCCGACCCCCGGCGCGGCCCTGCTCGCGCATGGCGGCAAGCTCTTCTGGGCTCGCATAGCAGCGATAGGCTTTGCCCTCGGCGAGCAGCTGCTCGGCGATCTCGCGATGACGCTCGGCGCGCGCGAACTGATAGACCGGCTCGCCGTCCCAATCGAGCTCGAGCCACCGTAAGCCGTCGATGATGGCGAGGATGGCACCTTCGGTCGAGCGCGCCTGGTCGGTGTCCTCGATGCGCAGTAGGAATTTTCCGCCGGTATGCTTGGCATAGAGCCAGTTGAACAGCGCCGTGCGCGCCCCGCCGATATGCAGATAGCCCGTGGGCGACGGCGCGAAGCGGGTGATGACTGTCTCGCTCATGGAAGAGATTGCCAGCTCATGTGAGTACTAGGGTCTAAGGGCTGGCGTGATGTAGCATAGGGGCCGGATGCGGGTAAGGGCCGGGCAGGGCATCTGCCTTGCGGCTCCTGGACCGCATCGCCATGAGGGATCCAAGCGACGAGACGTGGGGCGACCGCATGAAGAGCCGGGGCGGACTCCTCGCCTCGGGTCTTGCGGCGTGTAGGCGCTCACTCGAAGCGGAATCCGATCGTTGGTTCCTGTGGCTGCCGTTGCTCTTCGCCGGCGGCATCCTCACCTATTTCGTCCTTGCCGGCGAGCCCGATACACGTCTGGCCGTCGCCCTCGTACTTGCGGCCGTCGGGCTTTGCCTGACCTTGCGCGGCGTGCCGCTGGGCTTGGCCTTGGGGTTCGCATTTCTCGCCTTCGCGCTCGGCTTTGGCAACGCCAAGCTGCGCACAGAGATGGCGCGCGCCCCTGTGCTCGCGCAGGAACTTCGCTACGCGCCAGTAAGCGGTTGGGTCGAGGCCCACGAGCTTCGCGACAAGGGCCGTGCGCGGATCCTGTTGCGGGTCATCGCCTTGGACGATCTGCCTGCCGGGGAGCGCCCCTATCGCGCGCGCGTGACCCTTCCGATCAAGGACAGCATCGACATCAAGAGCGGCGACGCGGTGCGGCTCAGGGCGACGCTCCAGCCGCCACCTGAGCCGGTCGAGCCCGGCGCCTTCGACTTCGCGCGCCGGGCCTGGTTCGCGCGTCTTGGCGGCACCGGCTATACCACCAGCAAGCTCGAACCGCTGTTGGACGCTCCCCCGACGCCATGGGACTTGGCGGCGTGGTCGCATGTCGATGCGCTGCGCGCCAAGATCAACGCGCGCATCAGAGCGGTTCTGCCGGGCGAGACCGGCGAGATCGCCACGGCCCTCATCACCGGCGCGCGGGGCGGCATCTCCGAAGAAGTGAACCAGTCCATGCGCGATTCCGGCCTGTTCCACATCCTGTCGATTTCCGGCCTGCACATGGCCATCATGGCGGGGACCGTGTTCTGGCTGGTGCGCGCATTGCTCGCGCTTGTGCCGAGCCTTGCACTGCGCTTCCCCATCAAGAAATGGGCAGCGGCGGCTGCGCTCATCGCCGCGACCTTCTACCTCCTGCTGTCGGGCGCCGCGGTACCCACGGTGCGCTCCTGGATCATGATGAGCATCGTGCTCGTCGCGGTGATGCTAGACCGGCCGGCCATCACCATGCGCAACGTGGCGCTCGCCGCCTTCGCCATCCTCATCGTGGCGCCCGAATCCCTGTTCGACCCGAGTTTCGAGATGTCCTTCGCGGCGGTCGTGGGACTGGTGGCGCTCTATGAATGGATGTCGGGGCGCGAGCGCGACGGTCTCGGCGATGTGAGCCCCGCGTGGCGGAGCTTGCGCAAGGGCTGGCTGTTGCTGCTCGGCGCGGGGCTGACCACGCTGGTGGCGAGCACGGCCATCGCGCCCTTTGCCGTCTATCATTTCCACCGCATGACTCATTACGGCCTCGTCGCCAATCTGATTGCTGCGCCTTTGGTCAGCCTGCTGATCATGCCCATGTCTTTACTCAGCCTGTTAGTCATGCCGTTCGGCCTGGAAGCCTGGCCGCTCAAAGTCATGGGCGCCGGCATCGAGCTCATGGTGGCGACCGGGATGTGGGTCGCGTCATGGCCCGGCGCCGTCTCGGTGCTGCCGCAGATTTCAGGGACGGCGCTAGTGCTGATGGTACTTGGGGGGCTTTGGCTCTGCCTGTGGCGGACGCAAGCGCGCGCTTTCGGCCTGGTCATCATCGCTCTCGGTATCGCTCTGGCGCCGCCAGGCATGCGGCCCGACGTGCTCATCGAGCGGCAGGGAGAGACCGTGGCGTTGCGCGGGGCGAGACCGGCAATCTGGTCTTTCCGCCGGCAACCGCCTCGAGCTACAGCGTCGATAATTGGCTGCTGGCCGATGGCGACGACCGTGGCGCCGAGAGCGCCGCGGACGACACTGTCTTCCGTTGCGACCTGCTCGGCTGTATCGGCACGGTCAAGAACAAAAGGGTGGCGCTGATACGTCATCCCGGCGCGCTGGAAGATGACTGCCGGCGCGCCCATATCGTCATTGCGCCGTTTACAGTCGGCAAGAAATGTCGCGCCGCGCGCGTGATCGTCGATCGCCGCATGCTTCGCGCGCATGGCGCGCACGCACTTTATATTGACGGGCTGTCGATCCGGACGGTGACGGTCGCCGCCGCGCGTGGGCGAAGACCGTGGGTGCCTGAGCGCGATATCATCGCGCCGGATCCCTTATCGACTTCGGGCATGGCCTATGCGAGCGGCGACAATGAAGCAGACGACGCCGCGCAGCGTTTCGATGGCAATCCGGACGAGTGAGAGTTCGCTTAGTACCTGCGGATGAGGCCGACCAGGCGGCCCTGCACGCGCACGCGGTCAGGTCCGAAGATGCGCGTCTCATAGGCCGGGTTGGCGGCTTCGAGGGCGATGGAGTCACCTCGGCGGCGTAAACGCTTCAAGGTGGCTTCCTCCTCATCGACAAGGGCCACGACAATGTCGCCGTTAGTGGCGTCCTCGCATTTCCGGACGATGATGGTGTCGCCTTCGAGAATGCCGGCGTCGATCATCGAATCGCCTTTGATCTCGAGCGCGTAATGCTCGCCCTTGCTGAGAAGCTCGGGTGGCACTTCGACGGTCGAGAGGCGCGTCTGAATCGCCTCGATAGGGACGCCGGCCGCGATGCGGCCCATGACCGGCACGCTCACCGTCTGGGGCAGGCTCTCGCCCTCCGCCACATGCGGCACGCGCCCCAGGCTCCCTTCGATCACGCTCGGTGAGAAGCCGCGCGAGCGCGCCGCCAGTCCTTGCGGCACCGACTCGGGCAGCCGCACGATCTCCATGGCGCGGGCCCGGTGGGGCAGGCGGCGCACGAAGCCACGCTCCTCCAGAGCGGTGATGAGGCGGTGAATGCCGGATTTCGACTTGAGGTCGAGCGCCTCCTTCATCTCGTCGAAAGAGGGCGGTATGCCGGTCTCCTTCAACCGCTCATGGATGAACATGAGAAGCTCTTTTTGCTTTGATGTGAGCATCTGGTCCCCTTAGAGCGGTCAGGAATCGGGTTGCCCGACCTTCACGCGATTCATGCCCCCGCCTGTACAAATCATGAACACTTTATATGTTCTGTTTGTGTTCCGCAAGCTAAATAGCCACTAAATCTGCCCGGGGCGACCCAGAACCAGGAACTCAAGCGATTCGGGTTTCCGGGGCCTTAATCGAGCGGGATGATGCGGACGTGGGCACCGGCCGGCGAGGGAGGTGCTTCGGGCGCCCGGATTATGAGGCAGTCGGCGCGTGCCAGTGCCGCCACCAGCGAGGAATCTTGGGAGGGTAGCGGACGCACCACCCGCTCCCCACCTGGCCGCCACTCGGATACGGCTCTTATGTAGTGCTGGCGCGGGCCGTTGGCTTCGAGCGCTTCGCCGAGCACGGCTTCGGGTTCAGGCCGCGACTCCTCGCTCAGTCCGAGTAGGCGCTTCAGCATCGGCACCAGGAACACTTCGGCGCAGATCAAGGCCGAGACCGGATTGCCTGGGAGTCCGAGCAGGCGCTGGCTGCCGATCCGACCGTAGAGCAAGGGCTTGCCGGGCCGCATAGCGATCTTCCAGAACTCGAGCGTGAGCCCTTCGGCCTTGAGCGCACTGGCCACGAGGTCGCGCTCGCCGACCGAAGCGCCGCCGACGGTGACAAGGATATCGGCGGCGCTGCCCGCGCGGGCAAGCATGACGATGCTCGCCAATTCGTCCTTGGCGATGCCAAGGCTCATGGCTTCGCCGCCGTGCGCCTCGATCAGGCCCGCAAGCCCGTAAGGCACCGACGAGACAATCTGATCCGCGGCAAGTTCCGTTCCCACCGGCATCACTTCGTCGCCAGTGGCGAGGATGGCGATCTTCGGCTTGCGGCGGACCGGCAGTTCGGCATGGTTCATGGCGGCGGCGAGCATCAGCTCGCGCGGGCCGAGCCTGGTGCCGGCGGACAGCAATGTCTCACCCTTCTTGAAGTCCTGCCCGCGCGGGCGGATGTGGCGTCCCGGCGCCGCGTCCTTGATAAGGACCTCGTCATTGGTAATGACGGTATCCTCTTGAATGACGATGGTGTCGGCGCCTTTGGGCACCGGCGCGCCCGTGAAGATGTGCACCGCTTCGCCAGTTCCCACGCATCCCTTGAAGCCAGCGCCGGCTGCGGATTCGCCGACCAATTTCAGCGTTGCCGGAAGCTGGGCCACGTCGCGCGCGCGAACCGCGTAGCCGTCCATGGCGGAAGCATCGAATGGCGGCTGGGTGAGGCGCGCGGTGATGTCCTTCGCCAGCACGCGGCCGCTGGCCAGATTGAGCGGCACTCGCTCCGCTTCCAGAGGCTCAAGCCCCTCAGTCACGCGCGCCAGCGCTTCCGCCACAGATAGCAAAGCCATCAGCGTCTGGCGCGGGGCGGAGGCGCCTGGAAATGGCCGGAGCGACCGCCGGTCTTTTCGATCAGGCGAATGCCTGAGAACGACATGGCGCGATCGACCGCCTTGCACATGTCGTAAATCGTCAGGCAGGCGATCGAGACCGCGGTCAGCGCTTCCATCTCTACCCCGGTCTTGCCATCGACTTTGGCATGCGCTTCGACGCGAACGCCCGGCGGATCGCGCGACGGCTCGAAATCGACGATCACTTGCGTCAAGGGGAGGGGATGGCAGAGCGGGATCAACTCGGATGTCCGCTTGGCCGCCATGATACCGGCGATGCGGGCGGTCGCCAGCACGTCGCCCTTGGGGGCGTTGCCGGTCAGGATCAAATCGAGGGTCTCAGGCGCCATGGCGACGAAGCCCTCGGCGATGGCCGTGCGGGCCGTCACGTCCTTGGCCGAAACATCGACCATGCGCGCCTCACCCTTGTCGTCGAGATGGCTGAGGCGCGCGCTCATGACGCCGCCTCGGCAATTGCAGGAGCGCCGGTGAGCAGCACGCGCGTGGCATTCGCGACATCCTTTTGCCGCATCAGGCTCTCGCCCACGAGGAAAGCGCGCACGCCACACGCCTCCAATCGCGACAGGTCTGCATGGGTGAAGATACCGCTTTCGGCAATGACGATGCGATCGGAGGGCACAAGCGGGGCGAGGCGCTCGGTGACGGCAAGGCTGGTGGCGAAACTCTTGAGGTCGCGGTTGTTGATGCCGATCAGCCTCGTGTCGAGTCGAAGCGCACGGTCAAGCTCGGCTTCATCATGCACCTCGGCCAGCACGTCCATGCCGAGATCGCCGGCGGCCTGCGCCAGATCGCGGGCCGTCGCATCGTCGACTGCGGCCATGATGATGAGGATGCAGTCGGCGCCGAGGGCGCGGGATTCCAGTGCCTGATAGGGATCGATCATGAAATCCTTGCGCAGCACCGGCAGGCGCGTGGCGTCGCGGGCGGCGGCGAGATAATCGGGATGCCCTTGGAAGGAGGGCGTGTCGGTCAGCACCGATAGGCAAACGGCGCCTCCCGTTTCATAAGCCTGCGCCAAGGCCGCGGGATCGAAATCGGCGCGGATCAGCCCTTTGGACGGGCTCGCCTTCTTGATCTCGGCAATCAGGGCGAACGCCCCCTGGCCGAGGCCCGACCGCAAGGCCGCGGCGAAGGGACGTACCGGGGAAGCCGCTTCCGCCTCCGCTCGCAGGGCCTTGGCAGGAATTGCTTCCTTAGCGCTTTCAACTTCTTGGCGCTTGTAGCTTAGAATTTTGTCGAGCACCTGAGCCATGGCTCAAACCTTATCATGGCTGAGCACGACCAGCGCATCGAGCACGGCCTTGGCCTTGCCGCTGTCGATGGACTCCGCCGCCAGCGCCACGCCCTCGCGCAGGCTCTTGGCCTTGCCGGCGACGAGCAGCGCCGCCGCCGCATTGAGCAGGACAATGTTACGCAGCGGGCCCTGATTTCCTAGCAGCACCGCGCGGAGATGGGCGGCATTCTCCACTGCATCACCGCCGGTCAGATCTTCGGGCTTCGCCTCGGGCAGTCCGGCATTCTTGGGTGAAACCTTGAAGGTCATGACCTTGCCGGCATCGAGCGCCGCGACATGACTGATGCCGGTGGTGGTCAGCTCGTCCAGGCCATCGGCGCCATGCACCACCCAGGCACGCTCGACGCCCAAGAGCGCAAGCACATTGGCAACCGGCTCGACCCATTCCTCGGCGAACACGCCGACCACCTGGTATTTGGTGCTTGCTGGGTTAGCCAGCGGACCAAGCAGATTAAAGATGGTGCGGGTGCCGAGCTCCTTGCGCACATGGGCGACATGGCGCATGGCCGGGTGATGGGCGGGCGCGAACATGAAACCGAGCCCGCATTCTTCCAAGCAGCGGGTAATGGTTTCGGGCCCGCATTCGATATTCACGCCGAGCGCCGCCAGCACATCCGCCGAGCCGGAACGAGAGGAAATCGATCGATTGCCGTGCTTGGCGACCGGAACGCCGGCACCCGCCACCACGAAGGCGACGGTAGTGGAGATATTGTGCGTGCCCTTGGCGTCGCCGCCGGTGCCGCAGGTGTCGATGGCGCCTTCCGGCGCACGCACCGGCAGCGCGCGGGCGCGCATGGCGCGGGCCGCGCCGGCTAACTCCTCTATGGTCTCGCCCCGGAGGCGCATGGCCATCAGCAGCGCGCCGATCTGCGCGTCGGTAGCGGCGCCAGACATGATGGTCTCGAAGGCGTCGGCGGCTTCAGTCTGGCTTAGGCTTCCGCCGGCCGCCACCTTGCGGATGGCCGCGCCGAGATCCGCTAAGCGCGCCGTCTCGGCAAGCACGGGGCTAGAGGACACTGGCCGCTTCTCTTGAGACCGATCCGCGCGCGCGTCCGACGCGGGCGAGATCGAGGAAATTGGCGAGCAGCTGATGGCCATGTTCCGAGGCGATGCTCTCGGGGTGGAACTGCACCCCATGCACGGGATAGCGCTTGTGCTGAACGCCCATGATCACGCCGTCTGCCGTCTCGGCGGTGATGTCAAGCTCGTCAGGCAGGCTGGCGCGCTCGATGACCAGCGAGTGATAGCGCGTGGCGGAGAAGTCCTGCGCCAGCCCGGCAAACACGCCTTTGCCGGTATGATGCACCTTCGACAGCTTGCCGTGCATCAGCGTGGGCGCGCGCACCACGCGACCGCCATAGACCTGGCCGATGGCCTGATGCCCAAGGCACACGCCGAGGATCGGCACGACCGGCCCCGCGCGCGCGATCAGGTCGAGGCAGATACCGGCGCGGTCCGGATCGCAGGGCCCCGGCGACAGCACGATGGCCTCTGGCGCTTCCGCAAGGACCTCGTCCACGGCGATCTTGTCATTGCGGTAAACGCGGCAGCTCGCGCCCAATTCCCCAAGGAAATGCACGAGGTTGTAGGTGAAGCTGTCGTAATTATCGATCAGGGTCAGCATGAGCGTGGTGTTACGCCCGGGGCCAATAGGCCGTCAAGGACCGCCGGGGCAGATTAGGCTCGCATGTCGCGTGGCGCGAGGAACAGGTTCAGGGTGCCGCTATTCACCGCTACATTGCTCCAAAGCCCGCTGGCGAAGTTGATCACCGCCAGCGCCGCGGTCGGATATTTATCCCTGAGGCGGTCGCGAAAATGCTTCGGTCCCGAGCCGGTGAGGTCGAGCGCCAGCGCCTGGAGCTCAGGATTATGGCCAACCAGCATGACGCGGCTCGCACCCGGCTGAATTTCGTGCACCATCTGAAGCATCTCCGCGGGGCTCGCGTGATACAGGGCGTCCTCGTAGACGACTTTCGGCTCGACCCCGAGCTCCGGCAGGACCAAGTCCAGCGTGTCGCGTGTGCGCCGCGCCGAGGAGCAGAGCACAAGCTCGGGAGCGATACCGCGTTCGGCCATGGCCTTGCCCATCAGCGGCGCATCTTGCTGCCCGCGCTTGTTGAGTGGCCGCTCACGGTCGAGAAGCGTGGGATTGGTCCAACTCGATTTGGCGTGGCGGAGGAGGCTGAGGGTGAGCATCGGATGGGCGATGCGCTATTGGCCACGCTTGGCGCGAGCGGCGAAGCGCACAGCCTCGTCCGCGGCACGGAACAAGGCGCCAGCCTTGCTCACGCATTCGGCCTGCTCGCGCTCGGGCACGGAATCGGCGACGATGCCGGCGCCGGCCTGCACATACATGACGCCGTCCTTTACCACCGATGTCCTAAGCACGATGCAGCTATCCATCTCGCCATCGGCGGAGAAATAGCCGACGCAGCCGGCGTAGATCCCGCGCGCCTCGTCTTCCAGTTCGTCGATGATCTCCATGGCACGCACTTTCGGCGCGCCCGACACGGTACCGGCCGGGAAGCCCGCCATCAAGGCATCGACCGCATCGAAGCCCGCGGCGAGCTTACCCTCGACATTCGACACGATATGCATGACCTGGCTGTAATACTCCAAGAAGAACGAGTCAGTTACGCGCACACTGCCGACCTCGGCGACACGCCCGGTATCGTTGCGGCCGAGATCGAGCAGCATGAGATGCTCGGCGCGTTCCTTGGTGTCTGAGAGCAGCTCCTTGGCCAGCGCCTTGTCCTGTTCGGGGGTCTGCCCGCGCGGACGTGTGCCGGCGATCGGCCTGATGGTGACCTTGCCGTCGCGCACGCGTACCAGGATCTCGGGGCTCGAGCCCACCACGGCGAAATCGCCGAAATTGAGGTAGTAGAGGAAAGGCGACGGATTGACCCGGCGAAGCGCTCGATAGAGCGCGAAGGAGGGTAGCGCGAACGGCGCCTCGAAGCGCTGGCTTAGCACTACCTGGAAAATGTCGCCCGCGGCGATGTACTCCTTGGCGCGTTCGACCTTCGCCATATAGGCCTCGGGCGGCGTGGTCGCCTTTGGCTCCGGATGTGGCGCGGTCGCGTCCGGCTCGCCCGCATGCGGCAGAGGCTGATCCAGCCGCTCGAGCACAGAGTTCAGCCGCTCGGCCGTACGCGCATAGGCGGCCTTGGCGCTGACGCCTGGCGCGGGCCTCACCGGCGTCACCACGGTCATCTCGTCCTTCACGCTGTCGAAGATCACGATCAGGGTGGGCCGCACTAGAATGCTGTGCGGCAGCTTGAGGAAATCAGGTTTCCCGCCGGGCAGATGTTCGATGAGGCGCACCGTGTCGTAGCCCATATAGCCGAAAATGCCGGCGGCCATGGGCGGAAGCTCCGGCGGCAATGCAATTGCGGATTCGGCAAGCAGCGCGCGCAGCGAGGCATGCGCCGGCAGAGACTGCGGCGCGAATGCGTCGGGGTCCGAATGCGCCGCACGGTTCAGCTCGGCCGCGTTCCCATTGGCGCGCCAGATGAGATCGGGCTCGCAGCCGATGATGGAGTAGCGTCCGCGAGTGGCGCCGCCTTCGACCGATTCCAGGAGAAAACTGTTAGGCCGCTCATGCGCGAGCTTCAGCATGGCCGAGACGGGCGTTTCGAGATCGGCGACGAGGCGCGTCCACGCCACTTGCGGCAGGCCTTCGTCGTATAGGCGCGCGAAGGTGGGGAAGTCCGGCGCGATCGGGTGGGACGCACCCTTTTGCGGCAAGGGCGTCACATTGGCCGGAGCAGGGCTCATGGCTCGTCGCCGCCGCCCACGAGCTTGGCGAGAGCCTGCTCATTGATGCTCACGCCATATCTACTTTCCAGCGCGCTGAAATATTCGGCGATCGCGTCTTCGCTGATCAGGAGACCAATCTGCTGCTTGAGACGCGTAATCTCGCTCTCCTGGAGCGTGGTGGGAGGGTTCACCTTATCCACCTTGAAGACGATCCGCCCCTCACCGATGGCCGATGCGGCCGAGCCGTAACCGCCCTCGGGCAGGGTGAAGGCCTGCGCCACGGTAGGCGGAAGCACATTCACCGTTATGCCGTCACGCTTCAGTGCATCGCTGGTCAGGACTTCGGTATTGAGCTCCTTGCCCAAATCTTCGAGCGTCTTGCCGCCAGTCAGGCTGTCGACCAGCTCCTGTCCGTATGTGGCGGCGCGGTTCCGCATCTCGTCTGTGCGCCAGAGCTTGGCCACCTCATCCTTGACCTGATCGAATGGCTTGAGCTGTTCCGGCGTGATGCCCAACACCTCGTACCAGATTACCCCTTCATCCTTGGCGTCGATCGGGTCGTTCTCGACACCCGTATCCGTGGCGAAGGCGGCGTTCAGCACTTCTTTTTGTGCCGGCAAGGTAACCGTCGATCCGTCGGGCTGCTTGCCCTGCCGGTCGACCTGATCGATGGACTGATAAGTGAGCTTGAGCTTGTCGGCAATCTCCGCGAGCTGCGCGCCGGAGGCAAGCTCGTCCTCGATCTTGTCGTGCAGATCGAAGATGGCGCCGCCCGCACGGTCCTTCAGTAGCTTCTTCTCGATATCGGCCTTGGCCTCTTCATAGGTCAAGGATTTACCCGGCTCGATGGCGGTAACGCGCAGCAGCACGACGCTCCCAAGCTTGCCGGTGATCGGCTCGCTGACCTTGTCCTTTTCGAGACTGAAGGCGGCTTCGGCGATGACCGGATCGGCAAGTTCGCCGCGCGTGACCTTGCCGAGATCGATGTCGCTTTCGTTGAGGCCCTGCGTCTTGGCGATTTCGACGAAGTCGGTGCCCGACTGAATCTTTTCGTAAGCGGCCTTGGCGGCGGCGGCGTCGGGAAAGGCGATCTGCTCCAGTTGACGGCCTTCGGGCGAACCGAGCTGATCCTTGGTCGCCTCATAGGCCGCCTTGAGATCGTTCTCGGTGATGTTGACCTGGTCTTTGACGGTCTCCGGCGTGACGGCAAGGATGCCGAGCTTGCGATACTCTGGCTGCGTGAACTTGGCCTGGTTGTTGTCGTAATAGCGCTTGAGGTCTTCCTCGGTCGGCTCGCCGGCGGTCCCGGCGGCGCTTTCCGGCACGAGGACGTAGCGCAGTATGCGCGTCTCGCTATTGAAACGGTTGAGCGCATCGAGCAGGACTTTGGGGCTTTCCGCCACTTCGCCGATGGTGGTGAGAAGCTGCCGGCGCAAATTGGTTTCGCGCATCGAGTGGAGATAACCCTGCTCGTTCAGCCCGACGGTACGTAAAGCCTGGGCGAAAGCGGCAGGACTGAAATTGCCGAGCCCGTCCTTGAAGGCCGGGTCCTTCATGATCTGATCGAGCAGGGCTGCATCGCTGACGGCAAGACCGAGATGCTTGGCGTGGGTGTCCACGGCGGCACCGCCGACCAGCCGCTCAAGCACCCTTGCATCGAGACCGAGGGCGCGCGCCTCTTGCAGGCTGAGGCTCCTTCCGGCTTGCGCGCTCATGGCGCGGAGCACTTCCTGCTGCGCGCGCATATAATCCTGCGAATTGAGCTGGGTATCGCCGACGCGGATTAGGGTCTGGGCGCCATAGCCGGTGAACACATCGGCGATCCCCCAGACCCCGAAGCTGATCACCAGGAGGCCAACGAGGATCAGGCCTAATATCCTTGCCGTCCCTTTGCGTAATGTATCGAGTGCCACGCCGCGAAACCCTTTCAATCGCCATTTGCCAAAGCCGCGCGGGCGTCCGATGCTTGGACATTCCTGCGCGGCCCCTTCATCATAGGGAGCAGGCGCCATCCCGGCAAGGCAGGCTTACCGTCCAATGCCTTGGCATAAATGCTAAAACCGATTCCTTAAGGACGGGCCCTGGGCCGTAAGGGAGCAGAGGAGGGGACGTGACCACCATCAGGCCGCTGGTCGCCGGGAACTGGAAGATGAACGGTCTGACCGCGCAGCTCGCCGAGCTTCAGGCGTTGAAAGATCGCCTGGCGAGCGAGCCGGCGTTAGAGGCCGACGTGCTTGTCTGCCCACCTGCGACGCTCCTGGCGCAGGCACGCTGGGCCTTGAGGGGCGGCACGATCGCTCTCGGCGGCCAGGATTGTCATCCGCTGCCGTCAGGTGCGCATACCGGCGACATCTCCGCCGAGATGCTGGCCGATGCGGGTGCCTCTTCTGTCATCGTCGGACATTCCGAGCGGCGGACCGACCACGGCGAGACCGACGCGCTGATCCATGCCAAGACTGAAGCTGCCCATCGCGCCGGCCTTACCGCCATCATCTGCGTCGGCGAAACCGAGAAAGAACGGCGTGACGGCGAGACATTGGAGATCGTGAAGCGTCAACTGCGCGGATCGGTGCCTGCAGAGGCGCGCGCCACCGATACCGTGATAGCCTATGAGCCGGTCTGGGCGATCGGCACAGGGCTGACGCCGACTCCTGAAGATGTGGCGGAGGTCCATGGCTTCATTCGCGCTGAACTCGGCCAATTGCTTGCTCCGCGCGAAGCCGATCGCATGCGTATCCTTTATGGCGGTTCGGTCAAACCCGCCAATGCGAAGGAGCTTCTCTCCGTGAAGGACGTGAATGGAGCGCTAGTTGGCGGCGCGAGCCTGAAAGCCGACGATTTCTACGCCATAGTATCCGCCTATCGGGGCGGAAATGCTGTTTAAGCGTACGCAAAACTACGTGCATAGGGTTGGCAAACCAGGCATTTTTCGCCATTCTGGTCTTGCTGCTTTGCAGCAGAGGGAACGGTCTTCCGCGGGAGCTAGGATGTCGTTGCTGCGCCTCATCGCCGTGATGCCGCTCGCCGCATGCGCGGCAGCTTCGTTAAGCGTGAGTGCGCCTGCGGGCCCGTTTGACAAGGAGGCATGCGACAAACTCAAGGTCGAGCAGAAAAAATTGCTGACCCGGGACGTGCAGGAAGCACTCTCGCGGGGTCCCGACTGGGTGAAGGCGCATTTGGATTCTGATAAGATCGAGCAGGTACGGCAGTATCTGACGGTCGAGGAATCGGTGATGTTCCGTTGCCGCACCGGCGGCATAAAGATCGTGTGGCCACCGCTACCGCCGTTGCCCGACCGCAAGCCGCCTATGCCAGTAGTCACCGCTGCGCCGGCCAATAGTACCGCGCCTGCGACAATCGCGACCGCCGAGACAGGAACGCCTTTGCCGGATCGCAAGCCGGTGCTCGACGCGGTCACCGAAACCAAGCCTAGCCAAACCGTGGCGGATTCGGATAAGACAGCGCCTTCCGAAACCAAGGCCACTCCATGAGCACTGTTATTCTTCTGATTCACGTCATGATCGCCGTGGCGCTAGTCGGAGTCGTCTTGCTCCAGCGTTCCGAAGGAGGCGCGCTCGGCATCGGGGGCGGCGGTGGCGGCGGAGGCTTCATGACCGGCCGCAGCGCCGGCAACGCGCTCACCAAGACCACGGCTATTCTTGCCGCCTGTTTCTTCGTCACCAGCCTCGCTTTGTCGATTCTGGCGAGCCAGCAGCGCGCACCGTCCACGATCCTGCCGGCCGGCGAAGGGGGCCTCGCGCCTCTTCAGATCCCAGGCGCGCCGGCTCCCGCCGTCCCCACGGCGCCTCCAGCTCCAGCCGCACCGCAAGCCCCTCAGTCGGAATAGCAGCCTAAAAGTCGCGGGCCTCTGTTTAGGCTACGCCTGGCCACGGACTCGGTGTATGGTCGAGGCCCATGACGCGGTACGTCTTCATTACCGGCGGCGTGGTTTCCTCACTCGGCAAGGGGCTCGCTTCGGCAGCGCTCGGCGCATTGCTTCAGGCGCGTGGATTTAGCGTCCGCCTGCGCAAGCTCGATCCCTATCTCAATGTCGATCCGGGAACCATGAGCCCCTATCAGCACGGCGAGGTGTTCGTCACCGACGACGGCGCCGAGACCGATCTCGACCTCGGCCATTACGAGCGTTTCACTGGACGCCCCGCGAGCCAGGCCGACAACATCACCACCGGGCGGCTCTATCAGGAGATCATCGCCAAGGAGCGGCGAGGCGACTATCTCGGCTCGACCGTCCAGGTTATTCCCCACGTCACCGACGCCATCAAGGCGTTCATCACCACCGGCAACGAGGGCGTCGATTTCGTGCTGTGCGAAATCGGCGGCACGGTCGGCGACATCGAGGGGCTGCCCTTTTTCGAGGCCATCCGCCAGCTCGGCAACGAGCTGCCGCGCGGCTCGACCGCCTTTATCCATCTGACGCTGGTGCCGTTCATTCCGAGCGCCGGCGAGCTCAAAACCAAGCCGACGCAGCATTCGGTGAAGGAGCTGCGCTCGATCGGCATTCAGCCCCACGTACTGCTCTGCCGCACCGACCGTCGGCTGCCGCGCGACGAGCGGCGCAAGATCGCGTTGTTCTGCAATGTGCGCCCCGAGGCGGTGATCCAGGCGCTCGACGTGCAAAGCATCTACGACGTGCCGATCGCCTATCATGCCGAAGGGCTCGACCGCGAGGTTCTGGCGGCGTTCGGCATCACCAACGCGCCGGAGCCCGACCTCGCGCGCTGGCGCGAGATCGCCGAGACCATCGCCGATCCCGATGGCGAGGTGACCGTGGCCATTGTCGGCAAATACACCGGCCTCAAGGATGCCTACAAATCGCTCAACGAGGCGCTGATCCATGGCGGCATCGCCAACAAGGTGAAAATCAACCTCGAATGGATTCCTTCCGAAACGTTCGAGGGTCGGGACGTGGCCGCTTATCTCGAGGACGTCAACGGCATCCTCGTCCCCGGTGGATTCGGCGAGCGAGGCTCCGAAGGCAAGATCCAGGCCGCGCGTTTTGCTCGTACTCACGGCGTTCCATATTTCGGCATTTGCTTCGGCATGCAAATGGCGGTGATCGAAGCCGCACGCGACGCCGGTATCGAAGGCGCGAGCTCGACCGAGTTCGGCCCGACCGACGAGCCGGTGATCGGCCTCATGACCGAATGGATGAAGGGCGCGGAGCTGGAGACGCGCGAGCGGAACGGCAATCTGGGCGGCACCATGCGGCTCGGCGCCTATGAGGCCGTGCTTGCCGGGGGGAGCCAGGCCGCGGAAATTTACGGCACGACCCGTATCTCCGAGCGGCACCGCCACCGCTATGAGGTGAACACGCGCTACCGCAACAGGCTCGAAGCCGCGGGCCTGCGCTTCTCAGGTCTCTCGCCGGATGGGCTCTTGCCGGAGATCGTAGAACGCCCCGACCATCCCTGGTTCATCGGCGTGCAGTTCCACCCCGAGCTGAAATCGCGGCCCTTCGAGCCGCACCCGCTTTTCGCCTCCTTCGTCGGCGCCGCGGTGGAGCAGAGCCGGCTGGTTTAGCCGGCTCTGCCGATCTCGAATTTTCAGCGCCGTTTGCGCGGAGCGGATGCGCCCGGCGCGGCGGCGGGTCTGCCCCGGCCGCCGCCACGGACCGGGATCACGTCATCGCCCGTGAGGAGGCCCGACTTGAACAGATAGCCGGCCCCACCCGCGCCGATCAGCGGTGCGAGGATGAACAGCCAGATTTGCGCCAACGCCTCGGGATTGGACCCCACGCCCACCAGGGCCGGACCGAACGAACGGGCCGGGTTGACCGAGGCGCCGCTGATGTTGATGCCGATGAGGTGAATGGCGATCAGCGCGAGCCCGATGGCGAGTCCGGCAAGTCCGACCGGCGCGCCTCTCTGGGTGACGCCGAGGATGCAAACCAGGAACAGGAAGGTGGCGACCATCTCGAAGATGAAGGCCGATGCCGTGTTGAATTCGCCGAACACGCCGGGTCCCCAGCCGGTCTGGCCGAGCGATCCGCCCCAACCCGAGGCCTTGCCCGAGAGGATGAGATAGAGCACCAGAGCGCCGGCGACGGCGCCGAGCACCTGCGCGATCACATAGGTCACGAAATCGGACATGGTCATGCGGCCGGCGACCATCACGCCGAAGCTCACCGCCGGATTGATGTGACAGCCTGAAATCTGGCCGATGCCGTAGGCCATGGCCACGAGGGTGAAGCCGAAGGCGGCGGCAATACCGAGAATGTCGATGGATGTCGGGCCGCTGCCCATGCTGGCGATGACGGCGGCGCCGCATCCGACCAACACCAGAGCGAACGTCCCGATGAATTCAGCGATAGCTTTGTTCATTCTGCTTCCCCCTTTGAAACCGCGATGATGGCAGACTGCGACAGTCGAGAATAGAGACCGGCGCTCCGAGGCCGCAGCATTGCCCGAGAAACCGTGTCTGTTAGGCATGATATATCAGATACATGCGATCTATTGCTCAAGCGTAACATTAACGTTGATAGGTGTTTCGAGCGTGTCTGAGAAACCGCGGGCAAGTTGACGCTCGCGAACGCCCGGCCCATGGTCCGCCCATGAACGAAGCCATGAAGCCCGCGCCGAGCGCCACCGTCACGGTGGGTCAAGTGCGCTTCGGCAACGAGTTGCCGCTTGCCGTGATCGCCGGGCCGTGTGTGCTGGAGTCGCGTGCCCACGCGCTGGAAACGGCCGGGGCGCTGAAAGAGATCGCCGGCCGGCTCGGGGTCGGGCTGGTCTACAAATCCTCCTTCGACAAGGCCAACCGTACCAGTGGGGCGGGCGCCCGCGGGCTGGGGCTGGCCGAGGCGCGGCCCATCTTCGCCGAAATCAGGGAGAGTCTTGGCCTTCCCGTCGTCACCGATGTGCATGAGCCCGCGCAATGCGCTGGCGTCGCCGAGGCCGTGGATATGTTGCAGATCCCGGCCTTTCTCTGCCGCCAGACCGACCTTCTGCTCGCCGCGGCGCAGACCGGAAAGCCGGTCAACGTCAAGAAGGGGCCGTTCCTGGCGCCCTGGGACATGCGCCACGTCGTGGCCAAGCTGCTTAGCGCCGGCAACCCGAACGTGCTGGTCACCGAGCGCGGCGCGTCCTTCGGTTACAACACTCTCGTCTCCGACATGCGTGCGCTGCCCATTCTCGCCGAGACGGGCGCGCCGGTAATCTTCGACGCCACCCATTCGGTGCAGCAGCCGGGGGGGCAGGGGGCGTCTAGCGGGGGTGAGCGGCGCTTCGTGCCGGTGCTGGCGCGCGCCGCGGTGGCGGTGGGTGTCGCCGGAATCTTCCTCGAGACGCACCCAGATCCCGACCACGCCCCCTCCGACGGGCCAAATATGCTTCCGCTGCGCGATCTCGAGCCTCTGCTCGCCGAATTGATCGCCATCGACCGTCTGGTGAAACGTCTCAGCCATAACGGCCGATCATCGCATCTCACTGGGTCGCGGGGATAAGTTCCTTCTCCCCGGCATCGAAGCGCCACAACGCGTCGTTGGTGAGATGCGTGCCACCCCACCAGAGATCGATGTCGTTATAGACCAACCAGTCCGCGCCGCCGGCCAGCACCTCCTCGCCGAGTGGCGTGAGGCTCAACAGGCTGGTGAGATAAGGTTTCGCCAGTTCCGGCACGTCGTGCTGGAAGGGCGCGGCGTCGAGCCCGGCAATCAGCGGCGCGTCGGCCATTGCCAGCCCGTCGAGCAGGCGCCAGAAGCTCCAATCGCCCATGAACACCGCCTCTTCCTGCTTCTGCACGGTCACGAACAAAGCGAGCGGCGTGATCTGCCCGGCCTGAATTGTGGCCAGCATCTGCCGCTCGGTGCGCGTGAGCCCGTCGGGGCCTGGCAGCTCTTCGAGCATGCGGACGACCGCGGGACGCAGGAAGGGTAGGGCGGCAAGATCGTCATCGCGCAATCGAGCCCACGCTACTGGCGTTGGTTGGCGGAAGGCTGCCCAGGACTGCTTGGCGAGTTGAATCTGCTCTTGGCTGGCGGCCTTCTCGGTTCCCACAAGAGCCTCGATCGCCTCGGGTGTCTGCCGGCCGATATAGTCTTGGGCCTGGATCAGGAATAGCGAACCATCGGCGCGGGGGTTGGCGGCGAACCAATCAAGGATCTGAATGAGTTGCAGCTGGTCGTAAAGATCGTGCTCGAACCACAGCACCACCCTGGCGAACCCCTGACTCATTGAAATTCCGCGATCGCGCGCGGAGAGCTCGAATTGGATGGCGCCAAGATCGCCACCGCCGGCGCCAGCCAGATATTCAGCGCGGATGGCGGTGAGGTCTTCAAGCGTCTCGGTCAGCGGGACCGGCCCCTCATAGAGCACGTCGTGCCAGGGCAGCACCTCGGCGCCCTGCAGCGTGCGCCTGAGCAATTCGCTGGCGGCATCGCCATTGGTGATGACGAGATCGGCCGTAGCGGTCACCCACGGCCGCGATAGGGTGCGACGCCCTGATCGGGTATCCACACGCCTTCGGGCGGGGTGCCGTGCTGCCAGAACACGTCGATGGGAATGCCGCCGCGCGGGTACCAGTAGCCGCCGATCCTGAGCCACGCGGGCTCGATCAACTCGACCACGCGCTTGCCGATGGTGATGGTGGCATCCTCATGAAAGGCGCCGACATTGCGGAAGCTCGCGAGAAACAGCTTGAGCGATTTCGATTCAAGCAGAAAGGCGCGCGGCGCGTAGTCGATGACGAAATGCGCGAAGTCCGGCTGGCCGGTGATGGGGCAGAGGCAGGTGAATTCAGGCGCGGTGAAACGCGCGACATAGGCGGTATCGGGATGCGGGTTCGGCACCCGCTCGAGCCGCGCCTCGCCCGGCGATTTGGGGAGCGGGGTGTTCGCCCCGAGTTGCTTCAATCCGCGAATTTTGCGCGCCATTACTGATCACTCCGCTGCCAGACGCGGGCGGGGCCCGCGATAGATGCAACCTTCGTGGCAAGAGTCGCGCGATACCTCGATCTCGACGAGACCGGGCAGACGGTTGTGCAGCCGCTCCCACAGCCAGGCGCAGATGCGCTCCAGCGTCGGCATGCTTAGGCCTTCGACCTCGTTAAGCAGGCGATGATCGAGCGCGTCGCGCACGTCGTCGAGCGCCGCTTCAAGCTCCTCCAGATGCAGAACAAGGCCAGTCTCCAGGTCCGGCTCGCCGTCAATGGTGACGCGGGCGCGGAAGGAATGTCCATGCACGCGTGCATTCGCATGGCCCTGCGGCGCCGAGGGAAGATAGTGGGCGGCCTCGAACTGGAATTCTTTATAGAGACGCATGGCAGTCGTTTAGGCGATTTTGTGCCGTCCTGCCAGCACCCTAGGGGATGCCCAGCAGCTTGTGGGTCTGTAGGCTCAAACGCCATTTGGGGTGCGCCAGGCAATAGGTCAGGGCCGCGCGCAGATTGGCGGCGCTCTTCTCGCCTTCGTCCATGGGCTGCAGCAGAAAATGGGTGAAGTCGAGATCGGTGACTGTGGCCGGGTCGAGATCGTCTTGCGGATAGACCAGCTTCAATTCATCGCCCGCCCACTGCACGAGCGGGGCGCCACCCTTGGGGCTGACGCAGATCCAGTCGATCGAGCGCGGCACGGGCATCGTGCCGTTGGTCTCGATGGCGATGGTGAAGCCCGCCTCGTGCAGCGCTTCGATCAAGGCATCGTCCACTTGCAGCATGGGCTCGCCGCCGGTCAGCACGACGAAAGGCGGGGTGCCGGAATTGCCGCGCCAGGCGGCGCGGCAGGCACGCGCTAGTTTTGACGCATCGGCGAACTTGCCACCGCCCGGCCCGTCAGTGCCGACAAAGTCGGTGTCGCAGAAATTGCAGATCGCGTCTTCGCGGTCCTGTTCGCGGCCCGACCACAGATTGCAACCGGCGAAGCGGCAGAACACCGCCGGCCGGCCGGCTTGCACCCCTTCGCCTTGCAGCGTGTAGTAGATTTCCTTGACCGCATACATGGGTTGAACTTGGTCCTTCAAGGCATTGAGGGCAAGAGGCCATCGGTTGTTCCCCTCTCCCCTTGTGGGAGAGCGGGGAGTCTGTGGCGGCGTCTCGACATGACTTTCGTTCAGACATGATTCTTGCCGCGATGCGTGTCCGCATCCGGGTTTTGTTGTTTCCCCCTCTTTGCATAGAGGGGGACGGCGCGCCGAAAGACGCGGTCCGTAAATGGTGTCGTGCCTTGCGGCACGCGAGCGCCTCTCGGCGCGCCATCGCGGCGTCTCCAGCACCGGGCCCTGCTTCAGACTC
>DATMDY010000184.1:0-4214 GCA_035557335.1 Methyloceanibacter sp. | reverse complement strand
CACTACGGCCGGCTGCTACGACGACTGGCACGAGGGCCGCGATCCGGCCGGCATCACCACCCAGGACCCCGAGCTTGCCGCCCGTCTCGATCCCGCTCTCGCCGGCCGGCGGCTCGCCAATTACCTTTCGGTGATGACGCTCGAGGCGCAGACCATCGCGCGCGCCTGCGGCAAGAGCCATGTACGCAATCTGGAGCCGGAGGATCTCGTGGCGCTCACGGTCGAGTCCGCGGCCATGGCCAGGGTGCCGCTCGCCGGCACGGATTGGATTCCGGGTTCAAAGATGGAATGAAAGCGGCGTAAGCGCTTTACGGGTAAGCAAAGGGGAGTCACATGGCGGTTGATCTTGCAGTCGAGGCCCGCGAGCGCGGGATCAAATATTTCCTGATTTCCTATGTCGATTTGTTCGGCACGCTGCGCGCCAAGCTGGCGCCGGCCGCCGCCATCGGCGACATGGCCAAGGACGGCGCCGGTTTCGCCGGCTTCGCCAGCTGGCTCGACATGACCCCCGCCGATCCCGACGTGCTCGCCATCCCCGATCCGTCGAGCCTGATCCAGCTACCCTGGAAGCCCGAGGTCGGCTGGCTCGCCGCCGACCCATACATGAACGGTAAGCCGGTGGCGCACGCCCCGCGCAACATCCTGAAGCGAGTCACCGAGAAGGCGGCGCAAGCCGGTCTCACCATGAAGACCGGGGTGGAATGCGAGTTCTTTCTGCTGAATCCGGACGGCTTGGGCATCAGCGACGCCGCCGATACTCAGGCCAAGCCCTGCTATGACCAGTCGGCATTGATGCGCCGCTACGACGTGATCAGCGAGATCTGCGATGCGATGCTCGATCTCGGCTGGCAGCCCTATCAGAACGACCACGAGGACGCCAACGGCCAGTTTGAGATGAACTGGAACTTCACCGACGCCCTCACCACCGCCGACCGCATGGCGTTCTTCAAATACATGGTGAAGGCGATCGCCGAGAAGCACGGGCTGCGCGCGACCTTCATGCCGAAGCCGTTCGCCAACCTCACCGGCAGCGGCTGCCACGTGCATGTGTCGCTGTGGCAGGGCGACCGGAACCTGTTCGCGGACGGCGCCGACGGGTTCGGCCTGTCGAAGGTGGCGTATAATTTCATCGGCGGCGTGATGAACGCCGCCGGAGATATGTGCTCGATCACCAATCCCACGGTCAATTCCTACAAGCGGATCAACGCGCCGGTCACGACGTCCGGCGCCACCTGGTCGCCAAATACCGTGACTTATGCCGGCAACAATCGCACGCACATGATCCGCGTGCCGGGCGGCGGCCGTTTCGAGTTCAGGCTTGCCGACGGCGCGACCAATCCGTATCTGCTGCCGGCCGCATTGCTGGCCGCCGGTCTTGACGGCATCGCGCGCGGGGTCGACCCCGGCAAGCCGCTCGACATCGACATGTATGCCGAGGGCCACAAGGCCCCGGCCGGCACCAAGAAGCTGCCGCTCAACCTGCTCGACGCGCTGCGCCTGACGGCGAAGTCGGACTTCCTGCGCCGGGAACTCGGCGATGAGTTCGTCGACTCCTATGTCAAGCTCAAGATGCGCGATTGGGAGGACTATGCGCGCCAGCTGACCCCCTGGGAGCGCGCTACCACGCTGGACTGCTAGTCCTGAAAAAAAGAGGCGCCGGCGGGAACCGCCGACGCCTTATAGGGGTGAGCCCTTGAGAATTAGACAGGGTGCTCTTCGAGCGCCTTCTTTATCGACTCTCTGTCTCCGTAGAGCCTGATATCCTCGGCATAGTCCTCGTTCTCCTGCCGGATCTGGACGATATGCCAGAGGATCCATAAGGCGACGGCCACGAGAACCATGATCACTTCAAAGCCAATCCAAGGATACACAGGTCCGACATTGGCTAGATCGACTGCCCAAGTTGTCATTTCAGTTCTCCTTTATCCTTTGCTCAGGCCAACGCCTTCTCTGCATCTCTCACATCCTGACGTGCCTGCTCTTCCTCATGCAGCGTTCTGAAGTCGAGACCCATGAGCTCGACCTGACGGGGCACGCGCAGGAGGCCGAAGCTGTTCAGGATCTTCGCCAGGACGTAGCCCGGCACGAAGCCGAGGACGAAGAACATGATGATGGCGCCGATGAAGTTGCCGAGCGGGTTGATGGCGGCAAAGCCATCGAAAGGCGATGACGGATAACCCCACAGCATGAAGCCGGCGATGACCACGCCAAGGAAGCCAGCATAGCCATGGACAGCGACGGCACCTACGGCATCATCGATCTTGAACCGGCGCTCGACCCAATGATGCAGCTTGTAGGCCACATAAATGCCGATGCCCCCGATGATCAGGGCCTGGATCGGGTGATAGAGATCATTACCGGCCGAGGCCGCGATGATGCCCGCGAGACCACCCGAATAGGTCCAGAACGGATTGCCCTTCGACACCAGGTAACCAACCAGCAACCCGCCGGACAGCGACATGATGAAGTTGACCGTAATGGCGCTGAGCGTGGTCGGCGTCAGATAGATAGTTGTAGCCGTCCAGGTCTCGCCGGTAATCTGGCCGGCGATGGTGGCCGGCGAGATGATCGGCACGTTACAGGCGGCATAGAAACCCCAGAAGCCGGTGTAGATCAGGAACAACCCGATCGTCACCAACCAGGGATTATGCGGGACGAATTCGCGTGGCGTACCGTCCGCCATGAACCGACCGAGGCGTGGACCAAGGACAATAAGGACGCCGAGGGCGGTACCACCGCCGATGGCATGAATAACACCTGAGGCATAGGCGTCGTGATAGCCGAGCAGCTTCACCATCCAGCCATCGAAATGCCAGCCCCAGGCCGCGTCGATAATCCAGGTCACCGATCCGATCATGACGGCAATGATCCAGAAGGCGCCCGATCTCACGCGCTCGATCAGCGAGCCCGAGACGATCGAAGCCACCGTCCAAGAGAACAAGAGGAACGCCGCCCAGAACACGCCGGTGAGACGGTCACCGAGATTCGTTCCCATCTTCTCCGATGCCGGCCCAAATTGCGTTGCGCCGGTTGCACCGTCGAGGATTAGACCTTTGCCTTCAAAGATCCAGGGACCATTCGGCAGTGCCCAGTAAATCCACCAGCCGAAAAAGAAGAAGGTGATGGTGACCAGCGGGATCACCATAGTGTTCTTCATCAGCGTTTTTAGGTGATTACGCCGCCGGCTGGCGCCGACCTCGTACATGCAGAAGCCTACGTGGATGAGAAACATCAGAACGACGGTGACCCAGTAGTAGAACTCGGTGAATACCGTCGTCAGCGCAGATAATTGGTCGCCCATGTGATTACCCCCTTTGCCCTGTTCGCGAGGGGGTCTGGCGCGCATGACATGTTCCGTGACCCCCCGATGGACGATGCGTATTAAGTCTTCGTCTTCCCCCTTCGATTGAGCGGCTTATGCCCTCTCCGCTGGGTTCCCTCCCCACGTCGGCCAAGAAGACTGGTAGCCTGCGTCGGAAGAATGCTAGGCCCGCGCCAATACCGCGTCAACCGACATGAAATTCGTTTTCCTCTAGGGAAAGATGCGGTCGAACGGCCTATTGATCGGTTTAATCGAGGGGAATTGTGCGTAATCCCAAGAAAAGCGACGTGCGCGACCGGTTTCTGGGCTGGCAATGCCGCATCCGGCAGATCGCCATGCGCCAGGATGGCGGGCGCCCCTCGCCGGGCATGCGCCCGCGCGTGCTTGATGGCGCGGTGCGGGAGATCACCGGTGCCTTGACCGTGCTGCTCGTCCCCAGACATCCCGAGGAGAGCACGGCATTCTTCCGCTTTCAGGTGATGAAGACCGCCGACCCGCGCGATCTCTACGAGCGGGGTTTGACCTATTTGCAGGCCGACTATTTCCAAAAGCCCGAAACATTCAGCGACACGCTCGCCGCCGTGCTGCCGCAAGTCTCGCCGGTCGCTTCCGTGCTGATCGAGGGCGGCGCATGTGTGCTCGCCTTCCACCAGTTCAGTCAGAGCTATTCGCTGCCTTGCGCCGTGCGCATTCTCAAGCCGGGTGATCCGACGCGAGAGGCCGCGATCTGGCACAATCGCCTGTTCAATCCCGCACTGCCCGATACGGTGCATGTGGTTGCCTTCCAACCCGATTGGGCTTCGGCCAAGTCTGTCGCGGGGCCCGAAGGCCCAAAAAGCGTGTCCCTCTAGAATTTGCGGTAGGCTTTGTTCAGCTCCTTGAGTGGATGATT
>DATMDY010000183.1:0-2999 GCA_035557335.1 Methyloceanibacter sp. | reverse complement strand
GCGTACCGCAAAGCCTAGCGGAGCCACTTCCTCTGCTATCGCCTCGGACAGGCAATAGCAAATAGGGCCCTTTCCCGGGGTTACCGCTCCGTTCTTGGCGAACAGAGCTGCGAAAATCCTGGCCGTGCGCGGTGACATCAGAACAACCCCGTCGAGCCGCCCGGCGTTCAGTTCGGCCAGCGCCTCGGCGGGCAGCGCATCAGCCGGAGCCGCCCGGTAGACCATCGTCTTACGTACGATGAATCCGTGAGCTTCGAGGGCCGCGCCCAGGTCGAAGGCGATCACGTCGCCGGTCAGATGAAGGAGAGGCCCCTCTTTTGGCTCAAGCTCTTGGTTGATCAACCCGGCCAGAGCCGCGCCTGTTCCAAGTCCGATCGTCACCTCCCTGAAGCCAAGCTCATGCGCCCCATGGGCGGTCGCGTCGCCAACGGCCAGGACCGGGATTTTAAGGGCCTCTGCGCGTTGCTCGTGGGCGGCGAGCGCACGCAGCGCGTTGCGGCTGGTGACGATCAAGGCTTGCACCCCGTCGAAATCAAGTTTTGCATCGCTGAGGAATTCGATGGCAAGGAGCGGCGCGATCACCGGCTCATGGCCGCGCGTCCTGAGCGCTTCGGCCTGGAGGCTCGCATCCGGCTCGGGCCTGGTGACGAGCACGCGCATCACGCAAACCTCTCAAGGAATTGCGGTCCGGCGCGGGTGAGCAGGTCTTTGCCAGCGTTGGTGCCGATCTTGAGCGCGTCATTCGCTGGACCTGTCATCTCGACCTCATGCCATTCCGCCCCATCGGGTGTGAGGATCAGCCCGCGCAGGCGCAACGTGCCGTCCTCGATCTCGGCGAGACCAGCGATCGGCGTCTTGCACGAGCCATCGAGGCTGGCGAGAAAAGAACGCTCGCAGGCGACAGTGGTTGCGGCACCCGCATCGTTCAGTGTGGCAAGCAAAGCGCGCGTCCTGGCGTCGTCAACGCGGCAGGTGACACCTATGGCGCCTTGCGCCGCCGCCGGCAGCATCTCGTCGGTGGAGAGAATTGAGGTGATGTGCGACGCAAGCCCGAGCCGCTCGAGCCCGGCGACGGCGAGCAGCGTGGCATCGGCTTCGCCTGCGCCTAACTTCTTCAGCCGCGTCTCGACATTGCCGCGAAACTCGATGACGCGAAGATCGGGACGCAATCGCTTCACCTGCGATTGCCGCCGCAATGACGACGTGCCGATACGCGCGCCCGTCGGCAGGTCGGCAAGCGATGAGGCCGTGTTGCCGATGAAGGCATCGCGCACGTCGCCACGCTGCAAAACCGCGGCAATGCAAATCTCCGCCGGTAATTCCGTCGGCAGGTCCTTCATCGAATGCACGGCGAGATCGACATCGCCGCGCAGCAGCGCCTCGTCGATCTCCTTGGTGAACAGGCCCTTGCCGCCGAAATCGCGGAGCGGCTTGTCCTGGATGCGGTCGCCCGAGGTGGTGATGACGCTAAGCCCGAGATCCCCCTCGCCGAGCCCGGTCGACGCCAGCAGCTGCGCCCAGACGTGGCGCGCCTGCCACAGCGCCAGCGGGCTGCCGCGCGTGCCGATCAGAAGCGGCTGTTCGGGCAAAGGCGGAACTCCTTGAGTTACTTGGCGGAAGCGCGCCGGTTCACCCGCATTAATGGCCGGTTTCGCCGCCCCCTTCAATCAATCCTCGCCACCCCGTACAAGGCAGCATGGTCGCACAAGCCAAAGCCCCGATTACCGTGCTCGGCATCGAGACGAGCTGCGACGAGACCGCCGCCGCTATCGTGGCCCGTTTGGGCAACGGACACGGCAAGATTCTGTCAAATGTGGTGCGCTCGCAGCTCGACCTGCACGCAGCCTATGGCGGCGTGGTCCCGGAAATCGCCGCCCGAGCCCATGTCGAATTGCTCGATGCCGCAATCCTGCAGGCACTGGCGGAGGCGAAGCTCGGCTTCGACGGCGTCGATGCGGTGGCCGCCACCGCCGGCCCGGGCCTGGTCGGCGGTTTGATCGTCGGCGTAACCATGGCGAAGTCCATCGCCTTGGCGCGCGGCGTGCCGCTCATCGCCGTCAATCATCTCGAGGCGCACGCCCTGACCGCTGGCCTCACCGACGGGTTGTCATTCCCCTATCTGCTGTTGCTCGTGTCGGGCGGACACACGCAGCTCCTTATCGTCAAGGATGTCGGCGACTATGAGCGGCTGGGGACCACGCTGGACGATGCGCTCGGCGAAGCCTTCGACAAGGCGGCCAAGCTGCTTGGCCTCGGCTATCCCGGCGGCCCAGAAGTGGAGAAACATGCCGCGCGTGGCCGCGCTTCCATCAAGCTGCCGCGCCCGATGTTCGGCCGGCCTGAGCCGCATTTCTCGCTCGCCGGACTCAAGACCGCGCTTCGGCACGAGGCAATGGCGCACGCACCCTTGAGCGACGAGACGATCGCCGATCTGTGCGCCAGCTTCCAGGAAGCGGTCGCCGACATCGTCAGCGACCGCACCGCACGCGCTATTGCCATCTATGAGAAGCGTCTGGGTGCAGATGCGCAACGTGTGTTGGTCGTGGCCGGCGGCGTCGCCGCCAATCAGCGGCTCAAGGCGGCGCTCGAGAACACTGCCGGCGATCATGGCTTTCGTCTCATCGTTCCGCCACCAGCGCTTTGCACCGACAATGCAGCCATGATCGCCTGGGCGGGAGCGGAACGGCTGGCCCGCGGCCTGACCGACGACCTTGCCGCGCCGGTCCGCGCCAGGTGGCCGCTCGATCCCGACGCACCGCCAGCCCTCGGTGCCGGCGTCAAGGCTTGAGAAGGTCTTTCACCTCACCCCTTGAGGAGAAGGCCGGGCGGTCGTAGACCGGGCGGGAAATTCGGGGGTCGCATGGCGCTTCAATCGGTAGGCATTGTCGGCGCGGGAGCTTGGGGCACCGCGCTCGCCGTCACGGCGCGGCGGGCCGGCCGCGACGTGCTGATCTGGGCCTATGAGCTCGAGACCCTCACCGACATCAACGAGGCGCATC
>DATMDY010000182.1:0-6224 GCA_035557335.1 Methyloceanibacter sp. | reverse complement strand
ACGCCATAGACCGTCCAGGGCTGGCGCCCCACTTCCGTGACGAACCATCCGGCAAGAACGGCGATGAAGCCAAGCGGCCAGGCCCAATACATGAAGCGCAAATACCAGTTGGTGGTGTAGAGCCGCCCCATCAGCCACAGCAGCGCGCCGCCGAGACCGAGCGCGATCATGATCGCCCCGATCCCCACCATGAGACGGAAGGCGAAGAAGGGGATGATCGGATTCGGCCGCTCGTCGGCGGGAAAGGATTTCAGGCCGCGCACCTCGCCTTCCCAGTCATGGGTGAGGACGTAGCTGCCGAGCTTGGGGATAGCGATTTCGAAGCGGTTGCTTTCGGTCTTGATGTCGGGAATGGCGAACAGGACCAGCGGCGCGCCGCGCTGCGTCTCCCAATGCGCCTCGACGGCGGCGATCTTGGCCGGCTGATGCTCGAGGGTATTGAGCCCGTGCAGATCGCCGATGACGAGCTGGAGCGGCGCGAGCCACACCAGGATGCAGAGCGCCATGCCGAGCATGACGCGTCCATGCGGTACGAATTTTTCGCGCAAGATGTACCAAGCGCCCATGCCGCCGACGCACAGCGCCGTGGTGAGATAGGCCGCGGCCACCATATGGGCGAGGCGGTAAGGGAAGGACGGATTGAAGATCACCTCCCACCAGCTCTGCACATACAGCACGCCGTCGTCTCCGATGCGGAAACCGGCCGGGGTTTGCATGAAGCTGTTGGCCGCGAGGATCCAGAAGGTTGAGATCAGCGTGCCGAGCGCCACCATGGCCGTGGCGAAAAGGTGCACGCCGCGCGGAACGCGTGCGCGCCCGAACAGCATGATGCCGAGGAAGCCCGCCTCCAGAAAGAAGGCGGTCAGCACCTCATAGGACATCAAGGGGCCGATGACATTGCCCCCCCTGCGCGAGAACTCGCTCCAATTGGTGCCGAACTCGTAGGACAGCACCACGCCCGAGACCACGCCCATGCCGAAGGACACGGCGAAGATCTTGGTCCATTGCCGCGCCAGCTCCGTGTAGACCCGCTCTCCGGTCTTGAGCCACATCAGCTCGAGCACGAGCAGCCATGCGGCGAGCCCGATGGTGAAGGACGGAAACAGGATGTGGAAAGAGAGGGTGAAGGCAAACTGAATGCGCGACAGCAGAAGCGGATCGAAATCTGACATGCTTCGGACCCAGCCTCATCTTTCTTGGAGCCGCCGCCTAGCGACTCAAGTCTTAAATAACGAGCTTAGACCCAGCGGGCAGGTGAGCAAAGCTCCCGCAAGGCCGCAGCATGGGCGCGCGGCCCACGCCGGACCTTGACGCAGGTCAAGCGGGTCCCTTTGCGCCTATGTCTTACGAGAGGCCGACGAACGCTAGTCGGCGGAGGCCGAGGAGTTGCCGACCGAGGACGGATTCACCGACCTGATCCAGGCGATGATCTTCCACATATCGTCGTTGGATTTGACGATATCGCCGAAGGGTGGCATCGGCCCGACCACCGCCTCGGAGCCCTTGCGGGTATAGCCCTGCTTCTGCAGCTCGTCGGAGCCGAGCGCGGTCAGGCGGAAGAGCGTGTCGTCGTCCTTGCCGTATATCCAGATTTCGTTGGTGAGGGGTGGACCCATGCCGCCGCCGCCCGAGCCGCCATGACAGCCGTTGCAGCCGGCGGCCATATATTTCGCGTGGCCTTCTTCGGCGACCGACTCATAGTCGGTATAGGGATTTCTGAGCGAGCCTTTCTCGGCGCTGCGTGCCGTCTCTAGGGGACTGTCAGCTGATTCCGGTTTTGCATTCGTGCTGTCTGGCGCTTCTCCAGCAGCCAGGATGTTTCGGCTCTCGCTCATACCAACGAGCGCTAACGTCGCAATGGCGAAACCGACGATGAGCAGAATCCAGGAAAATATTCGAGCCATGACGCTTCCTCAGAGCCGTTTCAGATAAAACTGTTCCGGCAGGGGCTTGTTCCGGGCTGTTTGCAGGCACTTTGGGAGTCAACGAGGAGCCTTGAGCGTCGCTGGTATGTTATGTTATATCATCGCCATGAACGCCACACATCATCATCACGACCCCAAACTGTCCCGCAATCAGAGCGAGATCCTGGCCTGCCTGCGCAAGGCCAAGGAGCCCATGAGCGCCTATGCCATCCTCGACCGCGTGCGCAAATCGGGCATCTCCCATCCGCCCACCGTCTACCGCGCCCTGAACGACCTGATGCAGAAGGGCATGGTGCATCGGCTCGAATCCCGCTCGGCCTTTATCGCCTGCGGCCATGGCGCCTGCGATGGCAAGTTCGCCTTCGCCATCTGCTGCGTGTGCGAGAAGGTGATCGAGATTCCACTCTCCGATGAGGACCGGGCGGCGCTGCTCGCGCTCGCGCCGAAGGAGATCGTGCCCGAGCAGGTGACGCTCGAGCTTGCCGGCCATTGCGAAACCTGCCGTCCGGCCGACGCGGCCTAAACACAAGGATCGTTCGGTGGAGTCGCAAGGAGCCAGAAAGCGGCACCGTCACGCTGCGCCAGTCGCAAAAGCGCGCGAGAGCGGATCTTCGCTGTTGCTCTTGTCGGTGCCGATGCGGCTGGCCTTGGCAGCCATCGCGGCGGCGCTCGTATGGGCCGCAATGCTGTGGGCGTTAAGCTGACCATGTCACCACGTCCGGAACCGGCCATCGTCTTTCACGACCTGACACTCGGCTATGACCGTCATCCCGCCGTGCATCACATCGACGGCGAGGTTGCGCGCGGCGCGCTCATCGCCGTGGTTGGGCCTAACGGCGCCGGCAAATCGACCTTGCTCAAGGGCATCATGGGCGAGCTTGCGCCGCTCGGCGGCAGCTTCTCTCTACGCGGCCTCGACAAGCGCAACACCGCCTATCTCCCGCAAGTCATGGACATCGACCGCAGCTTCCCCATCTCGGTGTTCGATTGCGTGGCTATGGGGCTGTGGCACGAGATCGGCGCCTGGCGCGGCCTCGATGCGCATCGCAAGGGCGCCGTCACGGGCGCGCTCGCCACTGTCGGCCTGGTAGAGCTCGCCGACCGCCCCATCGGCACGATGTCGGGAGGACAGTTCCAACGCGTGCTATTCGCCCGGCTCTTGCTGCAAGACGCATCCCTCATCCTGCTCGATGAGCCGTTTCGCGCCGTCGATACCAAGACGGTTGCAGACCTGATCGCGCTGATCCTGCGCTGGCACAGCGAGGGACGCACCGTGCTCGCGGCGCTTCACGATATCGAGCAGGTGCGCACACATTTCCCGACAACGCTGCTTCTCGCACGTGAGGTCGTGGCTTGGGGCGATACGCACAAAGTTTTGACGCCGCAAAATCTCTCCGAGTCGCGGCGGCTGGTCGAGGCTTTCGATGCGCATGCCGACATCTGCGCGCGCGACGAGGAGAGGGTTGAGCGGGAGCGCGAGCCGGCATGATCGACGCGCTCACCCAGCCTTTCGCCGAGTTTGCCTTCATGCGCCGCGCTCTGATCGGATGCTTGGCGCTGTCGCTCTCGGCGCCGCCCATCGGCGTGTTTCTCGTGCTTCGCCGCATGAGCCTGATGGGCGATGTCATGGGCCATGCCATCCTGCCCGGCGCGGCCATCGGCTTCCTGCTCGCGGGCCTGTCACTGTTCGCCATGAGCGTCGGCGCGTTTGCCTCGGGCCTCGCCGTGGCGCTGGCCGCGGGACTGGTAGCGCGCACCACCATCCTGCGCGAGGACGCAAGCCTTGCCGGTTTCTATCTGGTGTCGCTGGCGCTTGGTGTGCTGATCGTCTCGATGCGGGGCAGCAATGTCGATCTGCTGCATGTGCTGTTCGGCACCGTGCTTGCGCTTGACGACGCGGCCATTCTGCTTCTCGCCGCCATCGCCACGGTCTCGCTGGCGACGCTCGCCGTCATCTACAGGCCGCTCGTGCTCGAATGTTTCGACCCGCAATTCCTGCGCTCGGTCAGCAATCTGAGCTCGCCCACCCATCTCATCTTCCTGGTGCTGGTGGTGTTGAATCTCGTGGCCGGCTTTCAGGCGCTCGGCACGCTGATGGCGGTCGGCATCATGCTGCTGCCGGCGGTCGCCGCGCGCTTCTGGGCTGCCGACGTGTCCGGCATGATCCTGGTGGCCATGGCTGGCGCCTTCGCCGCGAGTGTCACCGGACTGCTGCTCTCTTATTACGCCAACCTGCCCACCGGCCCGGCGATCATTCTGCTGTGCGGCGTGTTCTATCTCGTGTCGATGGTGGTGGGGGTCAGAGGTGGTCTCGTCTGGGGCCTACTCCCGCGCAAGCATCTGGAAGCCTGATTCAACTCAAGGAGTCGTGTCATGAAACATCGCGTCCTCATGCAGATTGGCCTGGCGCTGATATTGCTGCTCGGGCTCGCCGGCAGCACCGAGGCGGCCGACAAGGTCAAGGCCGTCGCCTCGTTCAGCATCCTCGGCGATATGATCGGGCAAGTTGGCGGCGACCGCGTCGAGGTGGTGACCTTGGTCGGGCCCGACGGCGACGCGCATGTGTTCAGCCCGACGCCCGCCGACGCCAAGACGCTCGCCGGTGCCGACGTCTTTTTCGTCAACGGCCTCGGCTTCGAAGGCTGGCTGCAGCGGCTGGAGAAGGCCTCCGGCTTCAAGGGAAGCGTCGTGGTGACGAGCGACGGCGTCAAGCCGCTCACCATGGAGGAAGAAGGACACCACCACGGCGAGGAGCATGCCGAGCACGCCGATCACACCAAGGGTCACGATGACGATGAAGACGATGAAGAAGACGAAGAGGAGGAAGTGCCCGATCCGCATGCCTGGCAGGACCTCGCCAACGGCAAGATTTACGTCGCCAATATCCGCGACGGGCTGATCGCCGCCGATCCCGCGGGCAAGGCCGTCTACGAGGCCAACGCCACCAAATATCTCGATGCCATCGCCAAGGAGGACGCGGCGGTGCGGGCGGCGCTGTCTGCTCTGCCGGAGGCGCGGCGAAAGATCATCACCAGCCACGACGCCTTCAACTATTTCGGCAGCGCCTACGGGCTCGAGATTATCGCGCCGGAAGGCGTGAGCACCGAAAGCGAGGCTTCAGCCCAGGACGTGGCCAAGATCATCCGCCAGATCAAGGCGGACAAGATCCCGGCGGTGTTCGTGGAGAACATCGCCGATCGCCGTCTGCTCGATCAGATCGCGCGCGAGACTGGGGCCAAGATCGGCGGCACGCTCTATTCAGATGCGCTGTCGGGGCCTGACGGGCCGGCGCCCACCTATCTCGACATGTTCCGCCACAATGTCGGGGCGTTGACCGCCGCGCTGTCGAGTTAAATCACCTCTCCCCTATGGGGAGAGGGGGTCTATGTTGAGGCATGACGTCTTACTCACGATGGTTTGCGCTGGCGGGCGCGGTTCTGGTCGCAGGCATTACCTATGCCGCGCTCTTTCCCGTGGAATGGCAGTTCCGCACGGGTCTGCATTGGCTGATCGAGCATTTCCTGATCTTCTTCACGGTGACGACATTGTTCTGTATCGCCTGGCCGCGGCCGATGGCGGTGGCGGCGCTGCTCCTCCCCTTCGCCATCCTTATCGAGACGGCGCAAGGACTGACGCCTGATCGCGCGGCGGACTCGGCGACAGCGTTAGTCGCCGCAGCCGGCGTGGCATCCGCGGCGCTGCTTGCCGATCTGGTCATAGCTCTGCGGAAGACAGCCAGAAAGGACACAGGATCAGCGGGTTAAGCTGCTGGCGCGGGCCTGGCAAATGTGATGTATCCTTTCCGCATGAGCATTTCCGCGCGCAGGCGCTCAATACCGGTCGGCATCGGCGGCGTCGTCCTTGGCGGCGATGCGCCCATCGTCGTGCAGTCGATGACCAATACCGACACGGCGGACGTCGAGGCGACCGTCGCCCAGGTCGCGGCGCTCGCGCGCGCCGGCTCGGAGCTCGTGCGTATCACCGTTGACCGCGCCGAGGCCGCTGCCGCCGTGCCCCATATCAGCGAACGGCTCGACAGGCTCGGCGTCACGACGCCGTTGATCGGCGATTTCCACTATAACGGCCACACGCTGCTCGCCTCCCATCCGGCCTGTGCCGAGGCGCTGGCCAAATACCGCATCAACCCCGGCAATGTCGGCTTCAAGGACAAGCGCGACAAGCACTTCGCGCAAATCATCGACATCGCGCTGAAGCATGGCAAGGCCATCCGCATCGGCGTCAACTGGGGCAGCCTCGACCAGGACTTGTTGACGCGACTCATGGACGAGAATGCGCGCC
>DATMDY010000181.1:0-5902 GCA_035557335.1 Methyloceanibacter sp. | reverse complement strand
TCACGCCGTGCCCGCTCGCGGCCGATCTCGGTGGCCGATTGGCCAGGCGCCGCCAGTCCCCGCCACATATGGCTCGCCATGCCTTCGCCTGCGATGTCGACCAGCACGGCTAGCGCCGAGACATCGGCGAGGGTCGCAGGCCGGAAGATCGGTTTCGCCGTCAGAGTCCCCTCCGGGATGCCTCGGCTTCCGCCATCCTGGCCCTCGCCTCTTCCCAGTGCTGCCCGTCGAATGGAACCAGCTTGGCAACCGTGACCGCGCCATCGTCGAGGCAGTGCACATTCACGCTGAAGCCTTCCGGGTGTGAGCGCGGCACGTAGAAGCCCTTGACCCCGCAGACCGAGCAGAACAGATGCTTGGCCATGCCGGTGTTGAAGCTGTAGGTCGTGAGCTTGTCTTCGCCCGCATGCAGCCGGAACCGCTCCTTGGGCACGATCAGATGCAGGAAACCCGTCATGCGGCAGATCGAGCAATTGCATTCGACAGCTTCGATGTCATCCGGCGCCAGCACCGCGAAGCGCACCGCGCCGCAATGACAGCCGCCCTGCCTCCAGCGCATGCGCGTCTTGTCCGGCCCCTTCTCGAGCCAGAAATTTGCGCTTTGCGGTGAAAGGCTTGGACTCATGGATTCATATTACTCTTGAATTCACCCAAGGCTACCGCCGGTGCCAAAGCTGGCTGAAAACGCGACGCGTCCAACAGATTTGTCATCGCCCGGCTTGACCGGGCGATTCCAGTAACCACTGCCGTTCGTTGGCGCGCGATTCCGTGGTGACTGGATGCCCGCCTGCGGAGGCTAGCGTTTGGGCAAGCTGCCGGTGGTGGTGGGCGCGGCCTGACGGCGCTTCAGCAGGATGAGGTCGTCGGGATGGGCGAGATTGAGAATGGCGCGCGCCCGCTCGTCCAGCATGTCCGGATCGAGACTCTCGGGGCGAAGCAGCGCCACGTCGCGCTCGATCCTGGTCTTGATCTCGCGCAAGCCGGCAAGCTCGCCTTCGAGCACCTCCTTGCGCCGCTCCAGATCGGCGCGGGCCTGAAGCCCGTGATCGCCGGTATGCAGGTGGTAAGCGAAATAGCCCCCTGCCCCCAGCGCCAGCAACGGAAAGATGAACGCGGTGATACGCATGCCCTGTCCTCGCCCCTCTGTCATTCCCGCGAAGGCGGGAATCCAGTAACCGCCGCGTTCGATCATCCTCGAACACAGGGGTTACTGGATTGCCCGGTCAAGCCGGGCATTGACTAGGAAAGGTCAGGTTTGCGCGCGCGAAGTTAAGCGGACGTTACTGCGCGGTCCGCAGCACCGAGCGGCCGGCATAGCGGGCGCGCTCGCCAAGCTCTTCCTCGATGCGGATCAGCTGGTTGTATTTCGCCACCCGGTCGGAGCGGGCGAGCGAGCCGGTCTTGATCTGCCCGCAATTGGTGGCCACGGCGAGATCGGCGATGGTGGCGTCCTCGGTCTCGCCCGAGCGGTGCGACATCACCGCGGCGTAGCCCGCCTCTTGCGCCATGCGCACGGCGTCAAGCGTCTCGGTGAGCGTGCCGATCTGGTTGACCTTGACCAGGATGGCGTTGGCGACGCGCTGGTCGATGCCCTCCTTCAGCCGCGTCACGTTGGTGACGAACAAATCGTCGCCCACGAGTTGGCAGCGCGCGCCCAATGTATCGGTCAGGGTGCGCCACCCCTCCCAATCGTCCTCGGCCATGCCGTCCTCGATGGAGAAGATCGGATAGTTCGACACGAGCTCGGTGTAATAGGAGGTCATCTGATCGGCGGTGAGGCTCCGCTTCTCGCCTTGGAGCAAATAGCGGCCGTCGTCGTAAAGCTCGGTGGCGGCCACGTCGAGGGCGAGCACCATATCGTCGCTAGGGGAAAAGCCGGCCGTTCCGATCGCCGCCATGACGAAATCGAGCGCCTCGTTGGTCGAGGCGAGATTGGGCGCGAAGCCGCCTTCGTCGCCGACCGCGGTGGTGTGGCCCGCATCCTTGAGCGCCCGGCGCAGCGCATGAAACACTTCGGCACCCATGCGCACGGCTTCCGCAATACTCGCGGCACCCACCGGCACGATCATGAATTCCTGGAAGTCGATCGGGTTGTCGGCATGCGCGCCGCCATTGACGATGTTCATCATCGGCACCGGCAGCAGCGTCGCGTCGGTGCCGCCGAGATAGCGATAGAGCGGCTCGCCGCGTGAACTGGCCTCCGCCTTGGCCGTGGCCAGCGACACGCCGAGAATGGCATTGGCGCCGAGCCGCTTCTTGTTCTCGGTGCCGTCGAGATTGCACAAGAGCCGGTCGAGCCCTGCTTGATCTGCAGCATCGAAGCCCGTGAACGCTTTGCGGATCTCACCATTGACCGCCGCAACCGCTTTCTTGACGCCCTTGCCGCCGTAACGCGTGCCGCCGTCGCGCAGTTCATGGGCTTCATGCGCGCCGGTCGATGCACCCGACGGCACGGCGGCGCGGCCGTGATGACCGTCCTTGAGCACCACGTCGACCTCGACCGTCGGGTTGCCGCGGCTGTCCAGGATTTCCCGGCCGAGAATGGTGGCGATGGCGGTCATGACGCTCCTTGCAGGTTGATTGCCACGTCACGCCGTGACACGCTTCCGCGCCGGTTTTATCCGGTTAGCGGGTGAGCGCAAGGCCGATGGAGGTGCCTGAGATGGCGAAACATGGCGGTGGATGTCATTGCGGGCGCGTGCGTTACGAGGTCGAGACCGACCTCGGCCAAGTCTTGTCGTGCAATTGCTCGATCTGCCAGAAACGCGGATCTTTGCTGACTTTCGTGCCGCGCCCGCAATTCAAGCTACTTTCAGGCGAGCACGATCAGACCGATTACCAATTCAACAAGAAGATGGTCCATCATCTATTCTGCAACACTTGCGGGGTTGGCTCCTTCGGCAGGGGAAGCGGGCCGGACGGCGTCGAGATGATTGCCGTCAATGTGCGCTGTCTCGACGATGTCGATATCGAGACGCTGACACTGACCCCTTATGACGGCAAGAGCCTCTGAGCCGTTAAAGGCTCGCCATGGCGCATACCACTACGACCGAGGTCGTAAGCGCGGAGACGGTCAGGATATCTGCCATCCCCGGCGCGGATAGTATGTCACGATGGATTTGGAAGGTTTGCCCTTGATTCAGCTTCGAAAGAAGGCCCCCCTTTGCGAGGCTGCCGAAAAACGTCGGCAGGGCCGTTGCCCCGCAATGGGCGACGAGATCATGGCGATAGAACTGCGTGTTAGGGAGACAAACGCAATGACCAAGTATTGGGCCGCTTTCGTTTCGATTATGCTGCTTATGGCAACGCCCGCCGCCGCCGACTGGGCTGGCGGTTTCAAAGCCTGCGACACCGACGGTAACGGCACGATCAGCCGCGCTGAGTGGACCGCGTGCGAGGCGAAGCTCGATCCACAAATGAACCCCACCTTCACGATGATGGACAAGGACGGGAGCAACAGCGTCGATACGGACGAATGGACTGGAGCGGAAAGACAGAAGATGGCCATCGCCAAGGGATGCAAGGCATCCTCGACTTCCTGGTGTCCGTGCCAGAATAATCCTGACGACCCGGAGTGTCAGAAGTAACCCAATTAACGCTCGACCCGGCACAGCTTCAAAGGCGGTTGGCGATCAGCCAATCGCCTTTGTCATTTTAGGTGCGAGCGGGACCGGCGCAGGACTCGCCGCTGAGCCGTTATAGGCTCGCCATGGGGATGCCACGGCCACGCCCGGGCCTGCCGCAGCCGGGCAGCGGCGTCATAACCACCTCGACGCCGGGATCGTATTTGTTCATCGCCCCGATGCCGCATTGACGCCAAGACCGATGATACCGCCGAACAGCACATTCCCCGCCGTCATCATCTCGGTATGAGACGCGAGCGTGCCGACGCCCTTGGCGTAGCATTGCGCCTGACAGGTGACGGCCACATTGTGCTTGCTCTTGGGCAGGACGATATTGGCGGGCGTCTGCACGGTGCGCGTGCCAACGGCCGGCGATTGCAGCTGGCACATCGCGCCGTTGACGCCGGGCGTGTTCACCGAGACCTGCTGGTCGGTGCCTTTGACGATGGTCGAGCAACCGGCGAAAAGGATTGAAAGCAGCCCGAAAAGCACGGCAGTGATGCGTGACATGGCCTAGCCCCCGCTTGGCCTCCCCTATTAGTAGTATAGTTCTATATTACAACTTTAGAGAGAGTCAAATGACGCCCTCACCCAAGGGGTCCGGATCGCAGGAAAAGCCCGGCGCGGCCCTGGTGCTGTTCTCGGGAGGACAGGATTCGACCGTCTGCCTCGGCTGGGCGCTCGACCGTTATGCCCGGGTCGAGACCGTGGGCTTCGATTATGGCCAGCGCCATAGCGTCGAGATGGTATGCCGCATCCGCGTGCGCGATGAGATCGCGCGCCGCTTTCCCGCCTGGTCCGCTCGGCTTGGCCCCGACCATGTGCTCGATGTGGCAAGCTTCGGCGCCATCGCCGACACGGCGCTGACCTCGGAAGCCGAGATCACCATGCTCGCCTCGGGCCTGCCCTCGACCTTCGTGCCGGCGCGGAACCTCGTGTTCTTGACCTATGCCGCGGCGCTCGGCTACCGGCGCGGGCTGCATAAGCTGGTCGGCGGCATGTGCGAGACGGATTATTCCGGCTATCCCGATTGCCGCGACACGACGCTGCGCGCGCTCGAGCAGGCGATCAGGCTCGGCACCGAGATCCCCTTCTCGATCGAGACGCCGCTGATGTGGTTGACCAAGGCCGACACCTGGGCCTTGACCGAGACGCTCGGTGGCCCGGCCTTGGTCGATCTCATCGTCGAGGAGACGCATACCTGCTATCGCGGCGAGCGGGGCTTACGCCACGCTTGGGGCTATGGCTGCGGCGCCTGCCCGGCCTGCGAGCTCCGCGCGCGCGGCTTCGCCGGGTGGCAGATGACCCGCGTCGCTCCGGGAAAGATGAGCAAAGGATCTTAGCCAGCCATGCGGCATTGTGACAGACATTTCCCAAGGGGTAGAGTGAACTAAACTGCGTTCGAGGGCGAGGCGTAGGACGACCTCCGCCCCATCCAAGGGGAGGCACCATGCTCGCATATCGGATAAGGAACGTGCTGCTGAGCAAGCGCGGTCTATTTGCGTTATTGGCTTTAGGCTTTTGCATCGTTGCCGGAGAGATTGCCGTTCACGCTGCCGGCGAACCGACGTCACACCCGGAGTGCTGCGAGGCCGGCGACACCACGCCGCCGCTGGAGCTGATAAAGACGTTTCCGCCAGGGGGATTGCACAGCCCCTATCAGGACTACGCCAAGCTCGCCAAGGACGAGCCGCTCGTGAAGCAGTTCCGGCTGCCCGGGTGCAACGAATGTCACGGCGGTGGAGGCGGTGGCGGCTTCTGCCCGGCCTTGAGCCAGGGCGTCTGGTTCTGGGGCAACACCGACGACGTGCTGTTCCGGCTTATCGCGCTTGGATCGGCGGAGCTCGAGAAGCAGGGCTTCGTGCGCATCCAATGGGGCAGCGTGCACGGTCCGATGCCGCCCATGGCCGTGTCCATCAAGAATTCGGATCAGCTCTGGAAGATCATCGCCTTTATCCGCTCGATCAATCCGCCCGGCACCAATCCTCCCGAGAAGGTTATTCCTGGAAGAATGGCTTCTCCTGCGGAGGAAAAAAAATAGGTCTGCCTGCTTATCCCCGCGCTCTGAACCTCCCTTACACTGCGCGCACCTCGTCCGGTTGAAGGGCGTTTCTAGAGGCGATCTTGAGGCGGGACGGGGTGCGGCGCCCGCGGGTTCATGTACGCAGCATGGGCACCCGGGCGGCATCGGAGCTCCCTCCGGACCCATTACGAGGTCCTGCTAGGAGCTAGCTGATTGCACTCCCGGCGGCGTTCGAGCCGACCGTGAGTCTGAAGCA
>DATMDY010000180.1:0-2479 GCA_035557335.1 Methyloceanibacter sp. | reverse complement strand
ACGAAGCTGCCCGACCTGCCCAACACGCCCGGCAATCCAAAAGGCGTGATCGGCAACTGGAACCTCAACAACAATGTCTACAAGGCAAGTGGCATCTTCGCCGGCTCCAAGGTGCCTTAGACGCCAAGCTCTCACCTTGCGTATCTTGCTCCTGGATCGGCGCGATCCCACATAATAGTTCGATCTGTTGAATGCCTCACCGTGTCTGGGCTCGAGTTCATGCCATGCGCCACGTCCATGCCGTCATCCTTGCCCTCTTCGCACTAAGCCTCACCCTCCTCGCCCCTGCTGCGGCGCGGGCCGAGCCGACCGAGATCGTGGTGCGCGTGCTCGGCAACGACAGCAAGTTCATCGGCACCAGCATGGGCGGCATGCGGGTGACCCTGCGCGACGCGCAGACCGGCGAAATCCTCGCCACGGGCCTGACGCAAGGCGCGACCGGCGACACCAGGCGCATCATGCATGAGGACGGCGGACGGCGCGCACAGCTTTCCGACGACTCCGCCGCCAAGTTCGTGGCCACCATCGATCTCGACGAGCCGCGCCTGATCGAGGTGGAAGCCTACGGTCCCCTCGCCCAGCGGCAAGCGGCCACGCGCGTGACGGCCAGCCGCTGGGTGGTGCCGGGCCGCGGCCTCACGGCCGGCGATGGCTGGGTGCTCGATCTGCCGGGCTTGATCGTCGATGTGCTGGCGCCGCCCGCGCATGTGCGGCTCCCCGCCGACACGGGCAAGGTCGATCTCCGCGCCAACGTGATCCTGATGTGCGGCTGTCCGATCGAGCCCGAAGGCGTGTGGGACGCCAACAACCTCGAAGTGAAGGCTTTGGTCAGCCATAACGGCGAGCGCATCGCGCCGGTCGACCTGAGCTTTGCCGGCGAGACCAGCCAGTTTGCCGGGAGCGTGCCGGTCGATGCGCAAGGCCTCTACGACGTCTTGGTCTATGCCTACGACCGAACCAACGGCAATACCGGCGTCGATCGCACCACCTTCATCGTCGACAAGCCGCAATAGGGCCGATTGCGGGGTCTTGAAAGTGACACCCTCAACGACCAGATAGGGTGTCCGCTCGCCAAGCCCTTACCCTCCTTAGTCTTTCGGCGGATGTGACCGCCAACGTTCCAACCCCGCTTGCTGGGCGCTAAGATCGCTGCCATCGGGACGATAGAGTGGCGTGATGCGTGACGCGAAAAACCAGATGTGGGCCGAGGCCTGCGCGCTTCTCAAGCAGGCGGAACAACTGCATCGCCAGTTCTTCGAGCCCTCGCGCAACGGCGCCCGCTGGGAACCGCCGGTCGACGTGTTCGAGACCGAGCGCCAAGTCACGATCATCGCCGCGTTGCCCGGCGTGGCGCCCGAGGCGGTCCGCGTCGAGCTGCAGGGTGAGACGCTGATCATCGCCGGCACCCGTCCCCTGCCATCCGGTGGCAGGAATGCCAATATTATAAGGCTCGAAATTCCCTATGGGCGTTTCGAGCGGAGGATCGTCCTGACGAGCCGCTTACGCCTTGCCGAGCGCGAATTATCGAATGGCTGTCTCGTGCTCACCTTCGCCAAGCTTTGAGTTGTGAGAAACCAAGTCCAAAGCCCATGAACGATATCGAACAGACCGCCCCGCAATCGGCCGAAGCGCCTCAGTCGCCTCCGAGGACGGAGCAGACTGCCGCGCCGGCGGCGGCCGACGAGGCCACGCCCCGGCTCGATCTGCCCGAGGGCGCGCTGATCCTTTTGCCCACGCGCAACGCCGTGCTCTTTCCGGGCATCGTGGTGCCGCTTGCGCTTGGCCGCCCGCAAACCATCGCCGGCGCGCAGGCCGCCGCGCAGAACGACAAGCCGGTCGGCGTGCTGTTGCAGAAAGACGCCTCGGTCGAGAGTCCGGGCCCTGAGCATCTGCATGGCGTCGGCACCGTCGCCGAGATCTTGCGCTATGTCACCGCGCCCGACGGCAATCATCATCTGATTGCCCGCGGCACGCGGCGCTTCCGTGTGCTCGAATTCCTGCCCGGCTATCCGTACCTCGTCGCGCGCGTCGACGAGATCGGCGAGGTGGAGGTGTTCTCCACCGAGATCGCCGCCCGCATGCATCAGCTGAAGGAGCGCGCCCGCGAGGCCATCTCGCTTCTGCCCAACGTGCCGCCGGAGATCGCCGGCGCGGTCGAGCAGATGCAGTCGCCCGCCGCGTTGGCCGATTTCATCGCCAATGTCTCGGACCTGACCCCGGCCGAGAAGCAGGATCTGCTTGAGACCTTCGAGGTCGGCGAACGGCTCGACAAGCTGTTGCGCTATCTCGCGCAGCAGATCGAAGTGCTGAAGCTTTCCAAGCAGATCGGCGAGCAGACGCAGGAGTCTCTCTCCGGGCGCCAGCGCGAGCACATTCTGCGCGAGCAGCTTCGCCAGATACAGAAAGAGCTTGGCGAGGGCGAGGACGGCCAGGCCGAGATCGCCGAGCTGCGCGAGACGATCGAGAAGGCCGGCATGCC
>DATMDY010000179.1:0-2599 GCA_035557335.1 Methyloceanibacter sp. | reverse complement strand
CCTCGCCTGAGCGTATCGCCACGGCGCTGAAGCTTGTCCTGTCCGACGCCAAGGTCAAAGCCGTTCTGGTCAACATCTTCGCCGGCATCAATCGCTGCGACTGGGTAGCGAAAGGCGTGGTGCAGGCCTGCGAGACGGTTGACGTCAAGGTGCCGTTGATCGTGCGGCTCGCCGGCACCAATGTTGAGGAAGGGCAGAAAATCCTGGCGGAGAGCGGGCTCAAGCTCATCACCGCCGACACCTTGGCCGAGGCGGCGGAGAAGGCCGTGGCGGCGTGCCACGGCAAGCCGCGGCGCGCGGCCTAAGCGCCATTTGGAGAGTAGAATAATGAGCATTCTGATCGATCAAACCACGCCGGTGCTGGTGCAAGGCATGACCGGCGACAAGGGCACCTTCCACGCCAAGGAGATGATCGCTTACGGTACCAACGTGGTCGGCGGCGTGACGCCCGGCAAAGGCGGTGGCACCCATCTCGACCGGCCGGTATTCAACACCGTGAAGGAAGCGGTCAAGGCGACCGGCGCCACCACCTCCATCACCTTCGTGGCCCCGGCCTTCTGCGCCGACGCCATCATGGAAGCGGCGGATGCCGGCGTCAGGTTGATCTGCTCGATCACCGACGGCATCCCGGCCCAGGACATGATGCGGGTGAAGCGCTATCTCATGCGCTACCCCAAGGACCGCCGCCCGATGATGGTGGGACCGAACTGCGCGGGCATCATCAGTCCCGGCAAGGCCATGCTCGGCATCATGCCGGGGCATATCTACCTTCAGGGCAAAGTGGGCGTGATCTCGCGCTCGGGCACGCTCGGCTATGAGGCGGCCTCGCAGATGAAGGCGGTCGGCGTCGGCATCTCCACCAGTGTCGGCATCGGCGGCGATCCGATCAACGGCAGCTCTTTCCTGGATCACCTCGCTCTGTTCGAGGAGGACCCTGAGACCGAGGCCGTGCTGATGATCGGCGAGATTGGCGGCCCGCAAGAGGCTGAAGCCTCGGCCTGGATCAAGGACAATATGTCGAAGCCGGTGATCGGCTTCGTCGCCGGGCTGACCGCACCGAAGGGACGCCGCATGGGTCATGCCGGCGCCATCATCTCCGCCGTCGGCGACAGCGCCGCGGAGAAGGCCGAGATCATGCGCGCCTGCGGGCTGACCGTGGCGCCCAACCCGTCCGAGTTCGGCTCGACCGTGGCCGGCGTGCTGGCGAAGCGTCCGGAGCGCCGGGTCTCCCCGTGATATTGCCCGCGGGTAAAATCGACCTTACGCCGCTACACCCCGATTCCCCCTCTCCCCTTGCGGGAGAGGGTGTCGCCCTGCGCGGCGTTTCAATTCGGACCGATTTTGCTCTAAGGAAGGCGCAGGCCGAACCGAGCCGGTTGCGGCCAGGAGTGCATTGTCGCGTCATGAATGAGAGCCCCAAAGCGCCGCGTGTTCAGGCAGAGCCCCTTCGAGCCGAGCCGCCCCCCGCGTTTATCGCCGGCACCTCGGCCAAGGAAGCGGCCGATCTCCTCTACGCCTTGCTGCTCGACGTGGTGCGTCAGCATCAGCCGGAGGTCGAGCGCGTGCTGAAAGGCGGCGCCGATATCTCCGGCCTCACGCCCGAACTGATGGCCCGCGCGCTTCAGGCGCAAGGCATCTGGTTTCAGCTTTTGTCCATAGCCGACCAGAACGCCGCCATGCGCCGCCGCCGCCAGATCGAGCGCGCACGGGGCCGCGAGGCCTTGCGCGGCACCTTCGCCCATGTGCTCGACGAGGCGTCGCGCGATGGTATCGCGCCTTCGGAGATCGAGGCGCTGCTGTCGAATATGCGCATCCGCCCGGTGATCACCGCGCATCCGACCGAGTCGAAACGCGTCACCGTTCTGGAAAAGTATCGCCGCATCTATCTCCTGCTGCGCGATCTGGAGAACCCGCGCTGGACCGAGCGCGAGCGCAAAGCGCTGGTCAGCGAGGTGCGCGACCAGATCGAGCTCGTATGGATGACCGGCGAGCTGCATCTGGAGAAGCCGACCGTCGAGCACGAAGTGCTGCGCGGCCTTCACTTCTTCGACGAGACGCTGTTCGAGAAGGCACCGGATATGCTGTCGCTGCTCGATGACGCGCTCGACCAATATTACCCGGGTCAGAGCTTCGAGCTGCCGCCTTTCTTCCAGTTCGGCTCGTGGATTGGCGGCGACCGCGACGGCAACCCTTACGTCACCACCAAGGTCACGGCCTGGACCTTGCGCCAGAACGCGTTTGCCTCGCTCAAGCATTATCGCGCGCGGCTGGTCGAGCTTGCGCGCACGCTATCCATCACCGAGCGCGCGCTGCCCGTGCCCGACACCTTCCGCAGCGAGTTGACCCTGGCGCTGGAAGCGAGCGGCGAAGCGGAAACCATAGCTGCGCGCAATCCGGGCGAGCCCTACCGCCAGTTCCTCACGATGGTCCTGCGCAAGCTCGATGCCACCACCGCCCGCATCGAAGGGCAGGACATCGGCGGTCCAGGCGCGGCTTATGCCAATGCCGACGAGCTGATCCTCGACCTCAAGATCATCGAGCAGGCGCTCGCCGAGGCGAAGAGCCCGTCGCTTGCCGCCGATCTGGTGCGGCCCGTGCG
>DATMDY010000178.1:0-44286 GCA_035557335.1 Methyloceanibacter sp. | reverse complement strand
ATTTCAGGTTTCAGGTCTGTCTTGGTACCGCTCCCGAACGCGAAGAAGCTCTAAAGATCCTTACCCAGAGAGACCCTGTTGGGTGTGTTGTCGATGTTATTACCTTGTCGATAATTCGCCATATTAAAGCCGAGTCGGCAGTGGCCGAAATTTGTGGTCCTGTTTGCACCACTCAATCAGTAATTGACCTCCTGAGATTCCGCGTGGCTGAAGCAGAGCAATGGCGTGGAAAGGAACAAGGAGCCATAGTTTGGCAGGATGGAGAGTTGCGACTTGAGAAATACAATGAGGAGCATTGGGATCGCATCATCGCCGATAGGCGTATCGAACTTAATTGGGCACAGGAGAGCCTACGCGTGGTCCCTGCGATGCCTTCAACTGACTTAAGTGATGATAGCCGACAAGTTGCCAACCTTTTCAAGGGATACGCAACAGACCCCGCAGTCGCAGCTCAAGGTTCACAATACCTCTTGTTGTCCGACGACATGGGCTTCAGAAACTGGGGCGCTCAGGCTTTACACGTCGAAGCCAGCTGGACACAGCCAGTTCTCATGATCGCCCGCGATAGAGGCCTCCTATCGGTTGCTGATTACAGTGAGGCAATAAACACTCTTGCCCTAAACAAACACGTTTACGTTTCTCTGGATGCTGGTTCGCTTTTTTACCAAGCACGAAAGAGCGATTTCCAGGTTACAGCCGAGCTGAGCAGGCTTCTTCAAGCCGTGGGTGGCCCTAATGCAGACCTCCTCGCAAACCCGAATGTGCTGGCGAAATTCATCGACCTCTGTTGGGCAGATGGCACCGAGCCAATTAAAGTCTTGCGAATCGCTAGTGAGGCCTTTGCTGCCCTGACAGATGGAAGACTCCAAGATCAGAGGGAAATCGTTGGGTTGATCGCCAGCCGTCTCCAACAGAAGCAACCAGTGATGGCAAGACACGCGTTAGAGTGGCTAATCGGCCACTCGCTCGGATTACCCTACTTCGACGAATTAGTAGCCGAGCGTAAAGGATTACACTGACGCACGGCAGCACGACCCTAAGCCGCCTTGGCGGCCTTGGCGGCGGTGCCGTTGAAGGTCAGGCCGTCTTTGCCGGCTGACACCTTCACCGTCTCGCCGTCGCTGAGCTTGCCTTCGAGGATCTGCTCGGCCAGCGGGTCCTGCACATATTTCTGGATCGCGCGCTTCAGCGGCCGCGCGCCGTAGGCCGGGTCGTAGCCCTTCTCGCCGAGCCAGTCCTTGGCCTTGTCGTCGAGCTTGAGCGTGATCTTGCGGTCGGCGAGCAGCTTCGCAAGCCGCTCCATCTGGATGTCGACGATCTTGCCCATATGCTCGCGCTTCAGCCGGTGGAACAGGATGATCTCGTCCACGCGGTTGAGGAACTCGGGCCGGAAATGGCTGCGCACCATCTCCATCACCTCGCCGCGCACGGCGTCGGAGTCCTCGCCTTCCTTCTGGTTGACGAGATATTCCGAGCCGAGATTTGAGGTCATGATGATCAGCGTGTTGCGGAAATCGACGGTGCGGCCCTGGCCGTCGGTGAGCCTGCCGTCGTCGAGCACCTGGAGCAGCACGTTGAACACGTCGGGATGCGCCTTCTCGATCTCGTCGAACAGGATGACCTGATAGGGCCGCCGGCGCACGGCCTCGGTGAGCACGCCGCCCTCCTCATAGCCGACATAGCCGGGCGGCGCACCGATCAGCCGCGCCACCGAATGCTTCTCCATGAACTCGCTCATGTCGATGCGGATCATGGCGTGCTCGTCGTCGAACAGGAACTCGGCGAGCGCGCGGGCAAGCTCCGTCTTGCCGACGCCGGTCGGGCCGAGAAACATGAACGAGCCGAGCGGGCGGTTGGGGTCCTGCAGGCCGGCGCGTGAGCGGCGCACCGCGGTCGACACCGCTTCGACCGCCTCCTCCTGGCCGACCACGCGCTTGGCGATCTGCGTCTCCATGCGCAGCAGCTTGTCGCGCTCGCCTTCCAGCATCTTGTCCACGGGGATGCCGGTCCAGCGCGACACCACCTGCGCGATGAGGTCGGGCGTCACCACCTCCTGGGCCATGACGCCGCCTTTCGACTCTTCCTCCTCGAGCTTCTTGAGCTTTTCTTCGAGGTCGGGGATCACGCCGTAAGCGAGTTCGCCGGCCTTGGCGAGGTCGCCCTGTCGCTGCGCCTGCTCGAGCTCGTTGCGGGCGGCGTCGAGCTGCTCTTTCAGCTTCTGCGCGCCGGCGAGCTTCTCCTTCTCCTGGCTCCATTTCTGGCTGAGGCCGCTCGCCTCCTCCTCGAGATTGACGAGCTCCTTTTCCAGCCGCGCGAGCCGGTCCTTCGATGCAGTGTCGGTCTCCTTCTTCAGCGCCTCGCGCTCGATCTTGAGCTGCATGATGCGCCGGTCGAGCTCGTCGAGCGCCTCGGGCTTTGAGTCGATCTGCATGCGCAGCCGCGACGCCGCCTCGTCCATGAGGTCGATCGCCTTGTCGGGCAGGAAGCGGTCACTGATATAACGGTTGGAGAGCACGGCGGCAGAGACGAGCGCGGCATCTGAAACGCGCACGCCGTGATGCAGCTCGTATTTCTCCTTCAGCCCGCGCAGGATGGAGATGGTGTCCTCCACCGTCGGCTCCGGCACGAATACCGGCTGGAACCGCCGGGCCAGCGCCGCGTCCTTCTCCACATGCTTGCGGTATTCGTCGAGCGTGGTGGCGCCGACGCAATGCAGCTCGCCGCGGGCCAGAGCCGGCTTCAGCAGGTTCGAGGCATCCATGGCGCCGTCGGCCTTACCCGCGCCGACGAGGGTGTGCATCTCGTCGATGAACAGGATGATCTGGCCGTGCGAGGATTCGATCTCCGACAGCACGGATTTGAGCCGCTCCTCGAACTCGCCGCGATATTTGGCGCCGGCGATCAGCGAGCCCATGTCGAGCGACAGCACCTTCTTGTCCTTGAGGCTCTCCGGCACGTCGCCCTTGACGATGCGATGCGCCAGACCCTCGACGATCGCCGTCTTGCCGACACCAGGCTCGCCGATCAGCACCGGATTGTTCTTGGTGCGGCGCGACAGCACCTGGATGGTGCGCCTGATCTCCTCGTCGCGGCCGATCACCGGATCGAGCTTGCCTTCCGCCGCGGCTTCGGTGAAGTCGCGCGTGTAGCGCTTCAGCGCATCGTAGCTCTGCTCGGCGCTCGCCGAATCGGCGGTGCGGCCCTTGCGCAGATCGTTGATCGCCTGATTGAGGTTTTGCGGCGTGACGCCGGACTCGGTCAGGATCTTCCCCGCCTCGCCCTCCTTGGTCATGGCGAGCGCCTGGAGCATGCGCTCCACGGTGACGAAGCTGTCGCCGGCCTTCGTCGCCATCTGCTCGGCCTGGTCGAGCACGCGCGCCAGCACCGCCGCCATATGCGGCTGCGCCGCGCCCTGCCCCGAAACCTTGGGCAGCTTGGCGAGCGCCGCTTCCGTCCGTTCGAGCGCCTGCTTGGCATCGCCGCCGGCCCGGCCGATCAGGCCGCTCGCCAGCCCTTCGGGGTCGTCGAGCAGCACCTTGAGGAGATGCTCGGGCGTGATCTGCGGGTTGCCGTCGCGGACGGCAAGCGTCTGCGCCGACTGGAGAAATCCCTTGAGGCGGTCTGAAAGCTTCTCGAAATCCATGGGCCCCTCTCGTCAGGGATCGGAATGTGGCGGGAAAGGGCGCTTTTTACAGCCTCCCCAGACCGACATATAACGCCCAAATCCTTGCGCAGAAAGGGGATTGGGGCGCATGGGCCGTCACAAAAATCTCAAAACTGTTGCACGGCAACACTAGCATCACCCTGGCAAACCCTAGAAAGTCTGGGGAGTGGCGGGAATCAGGCACGCGGCTCGCGGTCCTGCCGAGGGGGGGTTATGGGGCGTCGCCACGTTCGGGGGCCTCGGCGGTCTGCACGTGCGCATAGGCATAAGCACCTTTCGCGCCGTCTTCAGAAACCATCGCCGATTTTTCCGCAGGGCAAATGGGCCGGCCGCCAGGCGCTGTTGCTCGGCACAGCGCTCGCCTCGACGCTTGTTCTCGGCAGTCTGCTAACGCCGACAACTGCCCGTGCCGATGTCACGTGTCCGCCCAGCACGTTTCCTCCTCCGGGGCCGATCGCAATCATCAATCCAGTCGACGACATCTCCTGCATCAACCTCTACGACCGCTCTAACAATCCTCCTACGGCCGACGCCGTGATCCAACTCACCACGAACAACGCCAATGAGTTCATCTACGCTTACAACAGCGGCATTCTGACAGCGGTCAATACCACCGGCGACGCCTTCGGCCTAGTAACCGGCACGACCGGAGCCAGCAGCCCTATCCGCATCGAGAACCTTGGCGATATCACCGCAACTGCAGATATGTCCTTCTCGAGCCCGGGCCTTGCCCAAGGCCTCGGCGCCGCCACCAGCGGAGCGAACAGCGCTGCCAGCATCGACAATAGCGGCGACATCACGGTCAATGGGTTTTTCGCTCAGGGCATTCGCGCCTTCACGATGGCACCGAACAGCCCCCTTCATATCGAGAACACCGGCGGCATCGCCGCAACCGGCAACCAGTATGCCATAGGCATCGGGGCCTCGACCTATGCCCCGGGCGATGCCATCACCGTCGAGAACCAGGGCGGCATCGTTGTAAGGGCCACCAGCGATTTCGCCGGCCGAGCCATGGGCTTGTACGTCCATGCCGAAAACACGGCTATCCCGATAAGCGTCGTCAACAGCGGCGATATCACTGCCATAGGCAATGACGAGTTCGTTGCCGGCATTAGGGTGGAGGCCCCCTACGGGGACAGCCCCGTCAGCATTGTCAATAGCGGCGATCTTGCAGCAAGTGAAGGCGACAACACCTTCGGCATCTACGCCTACACAAGGCTCAACAGCCCGATCAGCATCGTGAACAGCGGGGATATCGCGAGCGCCACCTCGGTTGGCCGCGCCTACGGTGTCCTCGCCCTTGGCCGCAGTCCAATCAGTGTGGCGAACAGCGGTGATATTGCTGTCGCAACCTCCGGACCTAATCCCGGTTACTCTGCCCCTAATGCCATCGGCATAGGTGGGTTCACGTTTACTGGCGACTTCGCTCCGGTCACTATCTTGAACAGGGGCAATATCAACGCCGCCTCCGATTACGCATCTGCCCGGGCAATCGCCGCAAGCACCCTTACCGACTACAGTCCTATTAGCATCGTCAATGAAGGCGATCTCACCGCAATCAGCCGTGGACTCGGCTTGGAAGCATACGCCATCGCTGCTCGCTCCACCGGCAGCAACGCACCCATTCAGATCTTCAATAGTGGCGATTTGATTGCAGTATCAACGGCGGCTTCCAGAACCGCCTATGGCATCCAGGCGCGCACCGACCGTGAGTACAGCGACATTTTCATCTTGAACGCGGGCGGTATCGCGGCATCCTCGCCTGCCGGCGAGGCAAAGGGAATATCGGCGAGAACGGGCGGCCTCGACAGTTATACGAAGGTGACCAATATAGGCGACATCACGGCGAACGGTTCGGTCAGCACCTACGGCATATGGGCAAGAAGCGAGGGCGTGGGCAGCGACATCGTCGTCGAGAATGCCGGCACCATTCGCGCTACGGGCGGAAACAATTACGGCATCCATGCCCTGACGAACGCCTACTATAGCGACATCGTCGTCCAGAACTTCGGGCGCATCGAAGCGAGGGGCAGTGGCGTTGGCATATTGATCGAGTCGAACTACGCCAACGCCCTCGTCCAAAATTACGGCACGGTGGTGGGTGGCGATCTCGGCATACTGGTGGAAGGCGGGGGCACCGAAGTCGGCATCATCAATCGTGGCTCGATCACTGCCGATTCACTCTTCGCCATCGAATTGATTCCCGGCGGAGGTTATGGCGCCATCGAGAATTTCGGCCTCATCACCGGCTATATTGAGGTTTTCGGACTAAACAACGAGTTCGTGTTCGGCAACCGGCCAGGCGGTCGTTTCGAGGCGCGGCTCACCAGCCTGTTCGGCGGCGGCGGCTTCTTCAATTTCGAGGGCGCGACGGTGCATACCGCCGACGATCCGCGCGTGCCGGAAACGACCATTTTTACCGGTATCAGCCTCTTCGACAATAAGGGGCTCGTCTCTATGGTAGACGGGGCGCCGGGGGACACTTTCCAGCTCACCGGCAGCACCTACGATTATTACAGCGTTTCCTTCAACGGCTCGGGCGATTCGACTCTTGCCATCGACGCCTTCCTTGGCGGTCCGGGCTCGACCTCCGACATCTTGATTGTCGATGGCGGCGTGACCGGCAAGACCGCTCTGCAAGTAAACAACACCAATCCGGGCCCGGGCGTGAATGGCGCGGTCATTCCGGTGATTGAAGTCGGCGGTAATGTAAAGAGCGACGCCTTCTTCCTGCCGCAGACGATCGACACCGGCTTCTTCAACTACGACCTGTTCTTCCGGCCGACCGGCAGCGGCATCTTCGAATTGCGGAGCTTCCCGGGCGGCGGCGCGCTGCTCCTGCCGCAGCTCGTCACCGGCACGCACGATATCTGGCATCAGGGTTCATCGACCTGGTTCGACCGCACCGCCGACCTGCGCGTGCTGCTCGCCGGCGGCGCGGCGCCCATCGCCTACAATCCCAATGGTGGATATGCCGAAGGCGCCGCGGCTGGCCCGTCTCCCTTCACGCCGGCGGTGTGGGCGCGTGGTTCGGGCGCCTGGCTCGACCGCGAGAAAAGCGAGACGGTCACGGCCTTCGGCAACAGCTATAACTTCAAGCTCGACCGCGACCTCGACGTGCTCGACTGGCAGATGGGTCTCGATCTCGGCAAGCGCGACCTGTTCTCATCTGGCGACATCCTGGTGTTCGGCGTGCTCGGCGGCTTCGTCGGCGCGAACCTCGACTACGACCAGATCGCGCGCCAGTTCGACTTCAGCGGCGGCCAGGTCGGCGGCTACGCCACCTATCTCAATGGCGGCCTGTTCGTCGACACACTGCTCAATGCCCATCTCTTGGAGCTCGAGACCCGCACGCTCGGCTTCGCCAATTCGCTCGACGCCAACACGCTGGGCCTCAGGACCGACACCGGCTACCGCTTCGGCTCGTTCTCGGGCGGCGCCTTCATCGAGCCGCTGGCCACCATCGCCGTGCTGTGGTCCGACATCGACGGCTTCACCAATGGCGGCAACCGCGTCTCCTTCGACGACGAAGCCAATGTGCGCGGACGGCTAGGTCTCAGAGTCGGCACGTCCTATCCGGTCTGGACCGGCACGACCATGGAGCCCTTCGTCATCGGCAGCCTGTGGGGCAATCTCTCCGGCGACAACCAGGCGACACTCACGTCCTCAGGCACCACGTTCCGCTTCGAGGACGATCTCGACGACATCTGGGGCGAGGTTTCGGCCGGCGTGAACTTCTTCAACCCCTCCGCCTCGACCGCCGTATTCGCCAAACTCGACGTCACTTTCGGCGACGAGGTCGACGGCATCGGCGGCAAGGCCGGCATGCGCGTCAGTTGGTAACGTCGGAACGGAGTCCGGGAGACAGGGGTTACAACTGGCATCCTCTCCCCGGTTGGGATAAACGTAGAGATGCGCGGATAAGCGCATGAAGCTACAACTTTATGGGGGGAATCATGGATATCGTGGCAGTCGTCGTAGCCCTGGTTATCGGCGCGATCGCCGGTTGGCTTGCAGGGGTCATCGTCGAGGGCGGAGGCTTCGGCCTGCTCGGCAACATGCTCGTCGGCATCGCCGGCGCGTTTATCGCGGCGTTGCTGTTCCCGAGGCTCGGGCTTGGCTTGACCCTTGGCGGCGGCGTGGTTGGCGCCATCGTTACGTCCGCGCTCGGGGCGATCGTCCTGCTTGTGGTCATCAACCTGCTGCAGCGCCTCTTCGCATAGACTGAGGCGACAGGTTACCGCTCTCTCGCGCGACCTGAGTGCAAGCGCTCGCGTGAATTGACTGTCGGCTAGCTCACTTGGTCGGGAGTGGTCTCGTCGGCGCTTTGCGCCTCCGGAGTCTCGGCGCCATTGGCATCGTGCACTGCGTCGCTGCCATTGCCGCCCTGACGGCCTCGCTCGCGGCCGCCGCCGTGGTGCTCACGGTTACCCGTATGGCGCTCGCGGTCTTGTCCGCCGCCACCCCGCGTTTCGCGCACATCGCCGCCGCCGCCATCCGTCGTATCGAAATCCGACCCGCCATCGCCATCGCCATCGGAAGATTCGGTGTGGAAGCGTGAGCGGAACCCGCCATTCGGCCCGTCGCCCTGATGGACGCCCTGGGGCCCGAGCTGCGACTGCGCAGCCATGATGATGCGATTGTAATGCTCGGCGTGTTGGAGATAGCTCTCGGCCGCAATGATGTCGCCCGAGGCGAGAGAGTCGCGCGCGAGCGACATATATTTCTCGGCGACATGGGCCGCGGTCCCGCGGATCTTCACGTCGGGTCCGTTCGATTCGTAGTTCCGCGCCAATGGATTTTGAGGCTTGCGGCCGCGGCCGCGGCCCCTACGGTTCTGCTGTCCTTGCCTCATGGGCTCGTTCACCTGAAAAGCGGCAAATGCCGCGACCTTTCTCCCTGCTCGCTTACAAAACGCACGTCGCGATCAGCCCTTGATGCGCTTCCCATCCGGGAAGCCGGCTTAAGCTGACGTGACGCAATCGCCTTAGCGCTTTCGCTGCCTTGTCCTGGGTCGGTCTCCGACGCGTTTGAATTTACGAGCTAGCGCCAGCCAACCTCAATCTGATGGGCGGTCGAGCGTCCCCTGAACGTCCCGAGAGGCGGGAGCCTTTCAATCGAGGTTCACGAGATATCCGCTCTTGTTGCCGTGCAACTGGCCGTATCTAAGCAACACTGGCCATAAACTTCGTTTTGCTGGCCCGAAACTACCCTGAACATTGGGGCTTTCCAAGCCTTTTTTTAGGCTGCGACGTTCTGTTCTGTGGCGCTTCCCGCCGCCGCCATGAGGATCACGCGCGGCCTTCCCGAAAGATCGTGCCGCACAGCGTGCTCGTCAACCCCAAGCCCGTAGGCCCGGAATAGGCCGAGTATGGCGTCCGCCTGGGACGCGCCGATCTCGACCATGAGATGGCCGCCTGGGCGCAAAATCCCGGTGGCTTTGGCGGCAATGCGCCGATAGGCAGCGAGCCCGTCCTCTCCGCCATCGAGAGCAAGATGCGGATCGTAATCCTTGACCTCGCGCGCGAGCCCCGCGATCTCGCCTGATGCGACATAAGGCGGATTGGCCAGGATCAGGTCGAATTCTCCTTCTATGCCGTCGAGCCAATCGGCGGCGGCGAAGCTTGCGCAGCTCTCCAACCCGAGGCGGCGCGCATTTTCAGAGGCGAGCGAAAGCGCCATCTCGCTCACATCGGTGCCGATACCACGCGCTATGGGCAACTCGGCAAGCAGCGTCAGCAGGATGCAGCCCGTCCCGGTACCGAGATCGAGCAGTCTGAGCGGTTTCTCGCGCCAGCCATTGCGCTCGATCGCTTCGAGCGCGGCCTCGATCAGGGTCTCGGTGTCGGGGCGCGGATCGAGCGTGTGCCGGTTGATAAGAAATTCGCGGCCATAGAATTCGCGCATGCCGACGATGCGCGACACTGGCTCGCGCTCGAGGCGGCGCGCAATTGCCGCATCAAGACGCGCGGCAACCTCCGGCGCAAGCATGAACTGGGGACGGGCGATCAAATCTTCCTGGGTCAGTCCGGTGGCATGGCGGAGAAGCAGCCGCGCATCGAGCTCCGGCGTGTCGATCCCCGCCTCACGCAATGTCCGTGCTGCCGCGGCGAACGCTTGCCGCATGGAGCGAGAAGAAGTCTCAGCCATGACCTTGCTCCTGCAGGTCCGCGAGCTGGCTCGTCTGATGCTCGGTGGTCAGCGCATCGATGATCTCATCGAGCGCCTCGCCGCCCTCAAGCACATAAGGAAGCTGATGCGTGGTGAAGCCGATGCGATGGTCGGTGACGCGGCCTTGCGGGTAATTATAGGTGCGAATGCGCTCGGAGCGGTCCCCCGAGCCGATCTGGCTCTTGCGGTCCTGCGCCCGCGCGGCGTCGAGCTTCCCGCGCTCCAGATCATAGAGCCTGGCGCGCAGCACTTTCATCGCCTTGGCCTTGTTCTTGTGCTGCGACTTCTCGTCCTGCTGGCTGACCACGAGGCCCGACGGTAGATGGGTGATCCTGACGGCGCTGTCGGTGGTGTTGACCGACTGCCCGCCGGGACCGCTCGCCCGGAACACGTCGATGCGCAAATCCTTGTCGTCGATCTTGATGTCGACCTCCTCGGCCTCTGGCAGCACCGCGACGGTCGCGGCCGAGGTATGGATGCGCCCTTGCGCCTCGGTCTCCGGCACCCGCTGCACGCGATGCACCCCGGACTCGAATTTGAGCCGGGCGAACACGCCCTTGCCGGTGATGTTGGCGATGATTTCCTTGTAGCCGCCGGTGGCGGATTCGCTGGCCGAAAGCACGTTCACCTTCCAGCCAAGGCGGTCGGCATAACGCTGATACATGCGGAACAGGTCGCCCGCGAACAGCGCCGCCTCGTCGCCGCCCGTGCCGGCGCGCAGTTCGAGGATGGCGCTCTTCTCGTCGGCGGCGTCCTTGGGCAGCAATTGCACCTTCAGCTGACGCTCAAGCTCCTCGATTTTGGGATCGAGCTCTTCGAGCTCCTGCTCTGCCAGCGCCGCCATGTCCTTGTCGGACGCCGGGTCGTCGATCAGCTGCTTCAGCTCGTCGCGCTCGTGGACCGTTTTGCGCAGCTCGGTGATGGTCGCAACGATCGGATCGAGCTCGGCGAACTCGCGGGAAAGCCGCACATAGCTCGCCTGGTCGGTCCCGCTGGCGAGGCTGCCTTGCACCGCCAGCCAACGGGCGACGAGCTTGTCGAGTCTATCGGCTGGAATCGTGGTCATGGCCTAAGCGGGAAAGTTTTAGAACTGGCTCGGGAGCCGGTCGGATTTGCGGCTGCGCGGGTCGTCCGGATCGAGGACGGGCGCCGAATCCGGAGACGTCGAGGTCTGCGATCCCGACTCGGGGAAGCTGCCGAGCGCCATCCACAACCCGAAGGCGATCAGCGAGACAATGAGGGCGACGAGGCCCCACTTCAAGAGGGCCGACTTGCGTTTGGGCTTCTCGGCTGTGGGCGCTGCGGGGAACTCGACGTCAAGCGGCGAGGCAGCCTGAGGTTGAGGTGCTAGCGGGGGCTGGGGATGCGCCGGCTGTGGCGCGTGTGCCTGCACCGGCCGCGGCTTAGGATGCCGATTGGCCTGCGGCTGTTGCGGATATTGCGGCTGCGGCGCTGGATAATGCGAGGGCGCGGGCGGGGGCGCACCGGGCCACTGATTTTGCGGCTGCGGATAGGCCTGTTGCGGACTGGGACGTGGCGCCTGAGGTGGCGGCGGGGGCGCGCCCCTATTGGTGCCATAACCGAAATCCATGCCCTCCGGCGTGTTCATGGTCGGCACGTCGGGCATGGATTTCGGCTGCAGCTCCACGATCCCCGCTTCGAGTTGCGCGTAGATGCGCCGAAGCAGCGGGCGGACGTCGAGATGGAGCAGCGCGCCATAGCCGTTAACGATGCGGCAGGTCTCGGGCCAAGGCGGCAGCGCGTAGAGCGCCCCCTGCTCCAATGCCTGCACGACCTCCATCCGCGTCCCGAGCCTTGCGGCAAGGTCCGTTTCGGAGAGGTTGCTGGCGGCCCGAAGGTCTCGAAACAGCTCCGCCACCTCAGCATCATAGCCGGCTGGCATTTCCTTAATCCCGTGAATATTGAGGCGCCGGCGAGCGGCATCCTGCGACGGTGCTCCCGGTATCTGGCGCGGCTCAGTCGCCATGTGACCGGTCCCATCTCCTGCGTATCTCGACTAACACAAGCCCAAGAGCGCTGGGTTTGCAAGCTTCCGCAAGATTAGCATATTGGCCGTTCCGTTGCAGACCTCGTCTCCTTAAATCTGGACGCCTTTTTCGGCGACGAATTGCTTCAGATCCTCGCGGAGCGAGGCTTTTCCGGAACCGAGCAGTGCGTCCAGCCGCTCGTGCAAGGCGCCCGCGTCGAGCGACAGGATCATGGCCTTGACCGGCCCCACCGAGGCCGGGGCCATGGAAATCGAGCGGAAACCAAGCCCGATCAAGGCCATGGCTTCAAGCGGCCGGCCCGCCATCTCGCCGCACAGATTGAGCGGCACGTTGTGTCTTGCCGCCGCTTCGACCACCTGACGCAGAGCCTTGAGCACGGACGGATTGAGCGAGTCGAAGCGTTCGGACACGCGCGCATTGGACCGGTCGGCGGCGAACAGGAACTGGATGAGATCGTTCGAGCCCACCGAGGCGAAATCGGCCAGAGGCAGCAGCCGGTCGAGTTGCCACAGCAGCGCCGGCACCTCGATCATGGCACCAACCATGAGGCGCTTGGGCTCCGGGCGCCCATGCCGCTTGAGGATGGTCAGCTCGCGGTCGATCAGGTTGCGCGCCGCCTCGAACTCCGACTTGTCGGCGATCATCGGCAGCATGAGACGCAGCTCGCGCCCTTGCGCCGCCCTGAGCAACGCCCGGACTTGGGTGCGGAACAAGGCCGGGCGGTCGAGCGCCATGCGGATGGCGCGCCAGCCGATCGCCGGGTTCTCCTCCTTGTCGGCGCGGAAGTAGGGAAGAACCTTGTCACCCCCCACGTCGAGCGAGCGGAACACCACCGGGCGGTCGCCGGCGGCGTCGAGGATCGACTTGTAGAGGCGCGTCTGCTGCTCGAGCCGCGGGAAGGTGGCAGAGATCATGAATTGCAGCTCGGTACGGAACAGGCCGATGCCATCGGCACCGGATTGATCGAGATGCGGCAGGTCGAACAGAAGGCCGGCATTGATGTGCATGGCCACGCGCTCACCGTCCAGCGTCACCGGCGGCACGTTACGCAAGGCGGCATATTGCGCCTGGCGCCGTGCCCGGAAGCGGACCTTGTCGGCGTAGGCGGAGACCACCTCTTGGGTCGGGCGGACATGCAGCTCGCCGCCTTCGGCGTCGACGATGGCCGCATCGCCCGGCTCGACCGTTTCGAGCACGCCCTTGACCTGACTGAGCGCTGCAATGCCGAGCGCGCGCGCCACGATGGCCACATGGCTCGCTGAGCCGCCCTCCTCAAGCACCAGCCCGCGCAGGCGCTGCCGGTCGTAGTCGAGAAGCTCGGCCGCCCCCATGGTGCGGGCGATGACGATGGCGTCCTGGGGTAGGGTGCCGGTGGCGGCGGTGCCCATGCCGCCGGCCAGGATGCGCAACATGCGGTTGGAGAGATCGTCGATGTCGTGGAGGCGGTCGCGCGCATAAGGGTCGAGCATGCGCAGCATGCGGGCGCGGGTATCGTTGCGCACGCGCTGCACGGCCGCTTCCGCGGTGAGGCCTGTGAGCAGCGCCTCGTCGAGCCGACGCCGCCAGCCGTGATCGTGGGCGAACATGCGGAAAGCCTCCAGCACCTCGCGGTGCTCGCCGGCGCGCGCCATGTCGCCCCGCTCCATCATGGTATCGATCGTGCCGGTGAGCTCCTCGATGGCCTGGGAGAGCCGTCGCTGCTCGAGCTCGACATCCTCGGCGATCAGGCGCGTGACCACGATGCGCGGCTCGTGCAGCACCACATGGCCGAGCGCCACGCCCTCGGAAATGGGGAGGCCGGTGAAGCGCGCGGCTAGCTCGCGCCGTCCCTCGGCGCCGACCTCCTCGGTCATCAGCCCGCCAGAGGCGATCATCTCGGCGAGAACCATGGCCGTGGTTTGCAGCGCCTCGATCTCCTCGTCGCTATAGGTCCGCCGCGTGCGGTTCTGCACCGTGAGCACGCCGATGCTATGACCGCCGCGCAAGATCGGCACGCCGACAAAGGCGTGATAGATCTCCTCGCCCGTTTCGGGGCGGTAGGAGAAGGCCGGGTGATGCTGGGCGTCGGGGAACTGCATCGGCTCGGCCTGCTCGGCGATCAGGCCGACCAGGCCCTCGCCCGGCTTCAAATGGGTGTTGTGCACGGATTCGGGGTTGAGGCCTTCGGTGGCGAACAGTTCGAGCGAGCCGTCGCGGCGCCTTAAGTACAGCGAGCACACCTCGGCCACCATGTTGGAGGCGATCAGCACCACCACGCGGTCGAGGCGTATCTGCGCACTATCCCGTTGCGCCATCACCTCGCGCAGACGGCGCAGCAATTGTCTCGGGGCACCTACAGAGGTGGGCATCAGAACAGTCCTCGCCGAGGAGGCTAAGCGGCGGACCAAGCATCCTAAAGGAGTTTCAGCTTAGCCGCTTCGTTTCCGCTAGTGGCTGTCTAATCCGAACAGGGAATGCAAGGTTCGCACCGCAAGCTCGGCATAGGCCGCGTCGATCAATACGCTGATTTTGATCTCGGAAGTCGAGATCGCCTCGATATTGATGCCCTTTTCGGCAAGGGCGCTGAACATCTGCGCGGCAACGCCGGCGTGGCTCCGCATGCCGACGCCGATGGCCGAAACCTTGGCGATGTCGGTCGATCCGCGCAAGTCCAAATAGCCGATTTTGTCCTTGGCGTTCTTCAGAACCTCCAACGCCCGATCGAAATCGGCGCTCTGCACCGTGAAGGTTAGGTCGGTAAAGCCGTCCTCGGAGACGTTCTGCACGATCATGTCGACATTGATATTGGCCGCGGCGAGCGGGCCGAAAACTTGCGCGGCGACCCCCGGCTTGTCGGCGATCTTGAGCAGCGTCACCTTGGCCTCGTCCCGCGCATAGGCAATTCCACTGACGACATTTTGCTCCACGATGTCATCCTCATGGCAAACCAGCGTTCCAAGCCCGGTCCCGCCGGCGTCTTCCTTCCCCCTCCCGCCAAGATCGGGAGAGTCGAAGCTCGAGCGCACCAAGACGCGCACGCCCTTCTGCATGGCAAGCTCGACCGAGCGGGTCTGCAAGACCTTGGCCCCTTGCGAGGCCATTTCTAGCATTTCTTCATAAGAGATTCTGTCGAGACGGTGGGCCTTGGGCACCACCCGCGGGTCGGTGGTGTAGACCCCATCGACATCGGTATAGACGTCGCAACGGTCCGCGGAAAGAGCGGCGGCAAGCGCCACCGCGCTCGTATCCGAGCCGCCGCGCCCGAGCGTGGAGATGCGGTTGCCGGGGGCGATGCCCTGGAAGCCGGCGATCACCGCCACCTCGCCAGCCGTCATGCGCGTCCTCAACTCATCCACGGAAACCCCGGTGATGCGGGCAGAGCGGTGGGCGTCATCGGTGTAGAGGGGGATCTGCCATCCCTGCCAGGACCGCGCCGCCACGCCCATGGATTGCAGGACCAGCGCCAGAAGCCCGGAGGTGACCTGCTCCCCCGAGGCGACCACGGCGTCATATTCGCGGCAATCGTACTGCGCCGACACTGCCCTGCCGTTCTGCTTGGTCGCCTTGAAGCCCCACGCCTCCTCCACCAGGGAGACGAGCTGGTTGGTCTGGCCGGCCATGGCCGAGACCACCACGGCGATCGCGTGCCCGGCATCGACCTCGCGCTTCACGTGGCACGCGGCGTTGCGGATACGATCGAGGTCGGCGACCGACGTGCCGCCGAATTTGAGCACCAACAGGGACATCTCTCTAAACCACGCGCCTCCGCCCACATAAGAGGGCCGGCCCGAGCCGGGGCCGGCCAGAATGTGGCTCTTCATACTGACTGACGGCGCTCGCTGCAATGGTGCCGCCACCATCGAGGTTACTGGAGCCCCTAACGAGAACCGGGCCCCGCGAGGGGCCCGGTCCGAGGCATTTTAGTCAGGGTAAGTCAGGGTGCAGGCGATGGAATGTCAGGTGCATTCCACCGCCTGCTGGTGGAGGGAACGTTTCGCGCCCCCTTTACCATTTATACTTGGCTCCGGCCATGATGGTGCGGCCGATGCCGGGTTTGACGCCGTCCTCGCGGTCGGTGATGTACACCTCGTCGGTCAGGTTCTCGCCCGAGATGAAGATCACCGCGTTGGTGTTGGGGATCGTGTAGTTGGCTCGCGCCGCGAGCAGCCACACGCTCGGCACCTCGCCCGTCTCACCTTCGGGATCGCCGCCGAACGGCGTGTTGAAGGCATCGGTATAGAACGCGCCGCGATAGATGAAGCTCACGCTCGCGTTCCAGCCGGCCGTGCTCTCGACGCCCGCGGTGATATAGGCGAACTCGCGCGGCACTTCGGGAACGTAGTTGCCCGCTACCGATACGAGCTCGTCGTCGTCATCGAGGATCAAGCCCTTCTCAATCTTGTTATCGGCCAGGGTGAAGCTTGCTTCGGTATAGGGATTGAGCTTCCACCCGGTATAGGGCCGCGTGTCGAGCCGGCCATAGACCTCGAAGCCGTTGACATGGACCTCGTCCACCGCGTCAAAGGTCCTGTCTCCCGACAGGGTAACCTCGCTCGCGAACTGATAGTCCTGGATATTCTGGTGGAAGCCGGCGACATCGAAGGTCACGCCCCTGATGGCGGTTGAGCGGACGCCGATCTGGTAGTTGTTGCCCAGCTCATCGCCCACCGGGAATGCCACTTCGCGCAGCACGTTCATGGTCAGGCCGCGATGATAGCCGCCATAGACCGTGCTGGTATGCGTGGTCTTGACCGTCGAGTTGCCCAAGGACTTCGAGCCATAATCGACTGGGTCTTGCTTCGCCCCGAGGCCGTAGGCGAAAGCCGCGCCAGGTAGAAAATGCGTCCGCGTGTAGCTCTCCTTGAAGGGATCGTCGGTGTAGCCTTCGAAGAACACGCACTCCTCGTCCGGGCCGCCAAGCGCCGCCGGGCATTCCTCCTCTTCGTCGTCGGTGGTGAGAACATTGGTCAGGCGGGAGATATGATAGTTCTCGAGCCGCGCGCCCGGCACCACATTGAGCCGATCGCTGACGGCGATGTCGGTCTGGAGGAAGGCCGAGAAGGCGTCCGCCGTGAACTCACGGTTCCAGACGTCAACGCCGCGTGAGTCGAAATCCGTCATGATCTGTCCCTGCCGTCCGAGGAAGCTCCGGTCGGTGAACTCATGGTGCTCGAAGCGCGCCCCCACCTGCAAGTTCTGCTGCAGACCGAACAGGAACGGCCGGTTGGCAAACTCGGTGCGCAGCTCCGAGCCGATATGATCGAAGGTGCGGTAGCGGCCTTCCATGGTTCCTTCGGCCGCAATGACCTCGTCGCCATCGATGATCGGCGAGAAGTTGTCCTCGGCCGCGCGCGGATCTTCTTCCTCGAGGTTGAAGAACCGCGCCCGATCCATGATCTGGCCATAGACCCGCGCCGACACCGTGGTGTCCTGATTGACATAGTAGTTGTAGACGCCCTGCATCAGCAGGATGTCGGCATTGTATTCGTTGAGCGCGGAGCCCGGGTTGAAGCAGGTTTTGCAGTGTTTGAAACTATTTAATAGGAGCCTCTCGACCTGGCCGGGCGAGTCGTCGTCCTCGCCCTCCAAGTTCGACTCGTCGTAATTGTCGCGCTGCGCGAAATAGACCGTGGTGAAGGTGAAGTCCGACTTCTCCCCCCTCCATCCGAGCGCGCCATAGAAGTCGTTGTAGCGCAACCGCTCGGTGTCCCAGGCGCCTTGCACGTTGGCCCCGCTGTAAGACAGCACCAAGCCCCAATTCCCCGTGGACTGGCGTGTGTGGACGTGCCACTGGGCCCCGGAGGAGTCGTCGGTGTCTGCTCCACTCAACGACACGGTGCCGCCCTGGCCGGAAACCACCGACTCGCTTGGCCCGAACGGCGACAGATTGCGGAAATTGACCACGCCCGAATTGTTGTTCGGACCGTAAGCGATCACCGTGCCGCGCAGCACCTCGACCGATTCGATACGATCCGGCGGCGGCGTGTAGTGGGTCGACGGGTCAAGATAGAGGCTCTGGTTGATCGAGCGGCCATCTTCCATGACCAGCACCTTGCGCGAGCGCCGCGCCGGCGTGCCGCGAATGGAGATGCCGCCGTGGCGGCCGAGGCCGTCGTCGTTGATGATGGCGACGCCGGGTACGCGCGAGAGGATGTCGTTGGTGGTGAGCGGATCTTGCTCGTCGATCTGCTGCCGCGTCACGCGGCTCGCCGCGCTCGAGAAGTCCATCAGATTGCCCGGCACGATGCCTTGAGTCGGTACGATCGGCGTCTGCGCCGAGTCCACCGACCGCTCGAAATTGCCCCGGCCGCCAGGAGGCCCATAAAACCCGGGCGTCGGCTGCACGATCTGGTTGGGGATGACCAGCTCAGGCTCGATGGGCTCTATCGGCGCCGGCGGCGGTGGCGGGGGGGTGTACACCACCGGACTCGGGGCGGGGCGCGGTCTCGGCTTGGGCTTCGCGGCGGCGGGCGGGGGCGTCTCCTGTTCGGGCTGAACGACCTCGACCTCCGGCAGAGGGGTATCCTCGGCTTGATTCTCCTGCGAGCGAGCATCCAAGGGAAAAAATGCCAAGGAGCCACCCAGCAACGCGATTTTCAGTTTTCTAGCAGGCATTGAACAGTCCCCCTTGTCGTTCTTGCTAGCTAGAGCCTGCGCGGCACCAGCGGTCATCTCTGGGGGGCGGCGATAGTTCCTATCCTGCTTCAAGGCAGGAATTATTATGGGCTTCTAAGAGAGAAAACCCACTCGTGATAAGACTTGGCGTGAACACAACACGGTGTAGTGAAACACCGCAGACCCCCCAATAGTCCCCTATTCTTTGGAGAAAAATATCAGGCTGCGACTAAAAGGGAATAGAACGTCGGCCGGCATTAGTTCCCGATCCTTGATTATGGATTGGCAAGTCCTGGCCAATGGAAATGGAACATAGTTCAGGAAGTAGTTCCCGATCTCTGTATAACTTCTGGCAGGAATCGGGAGTGACGATCGCCTTGACAGAGCACCAAGGCGCTGGGCTTTTGATCTCATGACAGAAGGAAGCTCGGCCACACTCGACCGCGAGGAGGTCGCCCGTTTTGCCGAGCGCGCCGGCGCCTGGTGGGATGCTGACGGGCCCTTCAGGCAACTCCACCGGATCAATCCGGTGCGGCTCACTTATATTCGTGACGCGCTGTGCCGTAAGTTCAGGCGCGACGCGAAGGCCGCCTCGAGTCTCGCGGGGCTATCGGTGCTCGATATCGGCTGCGGCGGCGGCATCGTCTGCGAGCCGCTTGCCCGTCTCGGCGCCGAGGTCACCGGCATCGACCCCGCGCCTGAGAATATCGAAGCCGCCAAGGCCCATGCCGAGGGCGCGCGGGTCGGCGTCGCCTATTGCGCCGCCACCGCCGAGGAGCTTGCGGCGTCGGGCGTCACTTTCGACGCCGTTCTCCTGCTCGAAGTGGTGGAGCATGTGCCTAACGTGCCGGCGTTCCTCAAGTCGGTCGCGCCTCTGGTCAAGCCGGGCGGCATCTTGTTGCTGTCGACACTCAACCGCACGCTCAAGGCCTATGCGCTCGCCATTGTCGGGGCGGAGCTGATCCTGCGCTGGCTCCCGGCCGGCACGCATCAATGGGAGCGCTTCGTGACCCCCGATGAGCTGCGGCTGGCGCTTTCCGGCGCCTGGCTCAAGCTCACCGATACGACCGGCATGGTCTACGACCCGTTCGCCGACGAATGGCATCTCGCGCACGATACCGACGTGAACTATCTCGCCACGGCAATGCGCGACTAGCTTTTGAGTTTTACCGAAGCCTCAGTAGTCCCAGGGAGCGACGCCGCGCGGCTGGTAATAGCGCGGGCGCTGGGCGTTGTCGCGCCGCCGCCAGCCGAACAGACCGCGCCGCCGGGGCTTATCGTAAGCCTGGGACCCGTCGAACCACGGGTCATATCTAGGATAGGTCCGTTGCGAGGGCGCCGCGATCTTCGCTTCGCCGCCCGGCGTCAGCCCGGCAAGCACGATCTCGGTATTCTCCATGCCCTTTTCCTTCACGAGCGCGAAAAGTTTCTCGGCATTTTTGGGCGCAAGCCGGACGCAGCCCTTGGAGGCGGGCGAGCCGAGTTTCTTCGTCTCGTGTGTGCCGTGGATGGCGTGGCCCTTCTTGGTGAAGAAGATGGCATGAGGCATGGGCGCGTTGTCCCACTGCCGGCTGTACCACATCTTGTTCATGGACGTGGCTTTGTAATCCCCCGACGGGGTGGAATAGCCGTACAGACCGGTGGAGACGGGCCAGCTGTAGAGCTCGATGCCGTCGACGAACACGGTCATCTCCTGGCCGGACTTGTCGATGGAAACGAGGACCTTGGATGCGGGCGGCTCGTTCGCGGGGTCGGGCTCGGTCTGCGCGCTTTCCGAATCGGGGTCCGTCGCAGGGACAGCGGACTCGGTCTTCGTTTCAGGCGGGCCATTCGGATAAACCGGTTCCGGCTGCTTGGCTAAGGGAACTTCGACGCTCGGTTCAGCCTGACCGGAAGGGGTGTCTTGAGCCTGCGCGCCCCCTGGAAAGACCAGGACCGCTCCGAGAAAGAGGATGGCGAGCAGGCTACGGAAATGCGTAGGGGAAGTTGTGAAACGCATCTTATTCCCTTGGTTGCGCAGAAACCAACGCCCGGCCCATTCAAAATAGGGAGCCTTCGCGGCTTTACCAGGGCATGATTTGATAGTTTTAGCGTAAGGCTCCCAACAAGACGTTACCTCGGGATAACGCCTTGAGCGATCTCGATCTCGAACGTGCGCCCATGCGCCAGCGCCGGAATGCGCGCCCTCGCCTCTTCCGAGGCGGCAAGGTCGAGATCGGCGAAGATCACGCCTGGCTCCTCGCCCGCCTCGGCCAGCACCTCCCCCCAGGGCGAGACGATCAGGCTGTGGCCGTAGGTCAGCCGCCCGTTCTCGTGCAGTCCGCCTTGCGTGGCGGCAAGCACATAGGCGCCGGTCTCGATGGCGCGGGCGCGCACCAGAACATGCCAATGCGCTTCGCCCGTCTGCCTGGTGAAGGCGGAGGGGATGGCGATGAACTCCGCGCCCGCCTCGGCGAGCGCGCGATAGAGCGCGGAGAAGCGGAGATCGTAGCAGATGCTGAGGCCCAGCCGACCGAAGGGCAGGTCGGCGAGTACCGCCGTGTTGCCCGGACAATAATAATGTGACTCGCGATAGCTCTCACCGCCGGCAAGGTCCACGTCGAACATATGCAGCTTGTCGTAGCGCGCGGCGATCTCGCCCTCGGGGGTGATCAGAAAGGAGCGGCTCGCCACGCGCTCGGGATCGAGTCTGATGGCGAGGGAGCCGACATGCAGCCAAATACCGAGCTCGCGGGCGAGCGCTCGGAGGCGCGCGAGCGGCACGTCCTCGCTTTCCGGCTGCGCCTGCGCGAGAACGCGCTCCGGCTCGAGCTCCATGAGCGCGGTGTTCTCGGGCGTCTGCACATAGGCTGCGCCGCCGCGGCCCGCGCGCCTGATCAGCGCTTCGGCGGAATCGAGATTGGCCGCGATCGAACGGCCTGCCCTGAGCTGCACCAGGGCCGCGCGGAAGCGTCTCGGGGTTGGTGAGGTCATGGTATTCCGTTCATTACAGCACGAAGGCGGTAGGCTCCACGGCGCGGGCAAGCGCCAGCACATCGACCCTGGCCGCCTTGGCGCGCTTCAAGGCCCGCGCGCAGGCTTCCGCGGTCGCCCCCGTGGTGATCACGTCGTCGATCACCACGATGTTCATGCCCCTGACTCGTGCCTTGGCCGCATCGCCCACCTTGAAGGAGCCGGCGACATTGCGCCGTCTCTGGTCGTGGGTGAGGCCGACCTGGCTTGCCGTGCGCCGCACCCGCTTGAGCAAGAAGCAATCGGCGGGAACGCCGGTCAACCTCCCCACACTCTGCGCCAGCATGGCCGATTGATTGAAGCGCCGCCACCACAACCGCGAGCGGTAAAGCGGCACGGGCACGATCAGGTCGGCATCGGCGAGAAGCTCGGCGCCGGCCCGCGCCAGCCACCTGGCGAAAAGTGGCATGCCCTCGTGCCGGTCCCGATATTTGAAGCCCTGGACCAGCTCGCGCATGGTGACGGAATAACGCGCCACGGCGCGCGCCCGGTCGTAAACTGGAGGCTCGGCGATCGCCGCCGTCGAGAGGCTCGGGCTGCCCGCGTCGTAGGGAAGCGGCACGCCGAGCCGGTCGCAGATGGGAGGCGCGATGAAATCGATCTTGGCGAAACAGGCGCCGCACAGGAGCCCGTGGCTGCCGATCCGCGTCCGGCAGACGATGCAGACCGGCGGCAGGAGGAGATTGGCGAGCGTGCCGAGGACCGACCGCACCGTGCCGGTCCGTTCAAGGCTAGTCCCTGCCTCGCTCATGGCCATGGCCGCCATGATAGAGCGCCAGGCCGCTGTTGTGGAAGATGGGACGTGCGGGTTGTCATGAGCGACGAGCGCCTATTGTTCGACCGCAAGCTGCTGCGCCAGCGCCGCGAGCGCTTTGCCCCCGAGATCGAGTCGCGCGAATTCCTGCTCGCGCATGTCGCGAACGAGATCGCCGAGCGGGTCGAGGTGATGCTGCGCTCATTCCCGCGCGCACTCGATCTCGGCGCCTATCACGGCCTGGTGGGACGAAAGGTAGCCGCGCTCAAATCGGTCGGCGACATGATCTATGCCGAGAGCGCTTTCGCTTTCGCCGCGCTGTGTCCGTACCCTTCGATTGTCTGCGACGAGGATGCGCTACCGTTCAAGGAAGCGAGTCTCAACCTGATCGTCTCGGGGCTGGCGCTGCATCGCGTCAACGACCTGCCCGGCGCGCTGATCCAGATCCGGCGCGCACTCGCGCCCGACGGGCTGTTTATGGCGGCGCTGCTCGGCGCTCGCGCCCTCACTGAACTGCGGACCGCCCTGCTCGAAGCTGAAGCCGAGATGGAAGGGGGCGCCAGCCCGCGCGTCGCTCCCTTCGCCGATGTCAGGGATTACGGAGCGTTGTTGCAGCGTGCGGGCTTCGCGCTACCCGTGGCTGACGCCGAAACCCTGACGCTCACCTACCCCTCCCCGCGCGAGTTGATGCGCGAGGTCCGCGCGCTTGGCGGCGGCAATGTGCTCTTGGCGCGCAGCAAGACGCCTCTGCCGCGCCGCACACTCGCGCGCGCGGAAGCTATCTATTGCGCACGCCACTCAATGCCCGACGGCACAGTGAGTGCCACGTTCGAGATCGTGTATTTGAGCGGCTGGTCGCCGCATGAAAGCCAACAGAAGCCTCTGCGGCCCGGAAGCGCGGCGCAACGCCTCGCCGATGCACTCGGCACCACTGAGCGCCCCGCCGGCGACAAGGCTTCGTTTCCCAGCAAACGGAAGTGCCGCTAAATCACAACAGATCGCGGAGCGTGGCCTTGAGCGGCTCGTCGGCCGGGGGCATGTCGTAGTCCGCAAGTTCATCCGGCTTCACCCAGCGGATCTCCTGCACCTCGAGCGGCGTCACACCGCCAGTCCAGCGCCGGCAGAGATAGACCGGCATCAGCAAATGGAAATCGGGGTAGGCGTGGCTCGCGAAAGTCAGCGGCACAAGATCGTCTTCGGCAATCTCGATGGCCAGCTCCTCGCGAAGCTCGCGGATCAAGGCTGCCTCAGGCACTTCGTCCGCCTCGACTTTGCCGCCCGGAAATTCCCATAAGCCGGCGAGCGGCTTTCCTTCCGGACGCCGCGTGATCAGCAGGCGGCCTTCTCCATCTAGGAGGGCGCAAGCCGCGACAATGACGAGTGGAATGGCGCGCTGCATATCTGTTTCTAGCCGAAACACGCCGCGAACACCGTCATTCCGGCATGCCGATCACGAGCGGTAGTCGGCGTTGATGGCGATATAGTCCTTGGTGAGGTCGCAGGTCCAAACCGTCGCCGCGGCCTTGCCCACGCCGACATCGACGCTAATGGCGATCTCCCGGTTTTTCATGTAGGCGGCGCCGTCTTGCTCGCGATAGCTTGATGCCACTTCGCCGTCCTTGGCGACCTGAATCTCGCCGAGCCAGATGGCAAGCCTGTCGCGGTCGGCCTCTTCGCCCGCTTTGCCGACGGCAGCGACGATGCGCCCCCAATTCGGATCCTCGCCGGCAATCGCCGTCTTGACCAGCGGTGAGTTGGCGATCGACTTGGCGATTGCGCGCGCCGCCTGGTTGGTCTTGGCGCCCATGACCTTCACGGTTACGAATTTGGTCGCCCCCTCGCCGTCCTTGACAATCTGCAGGGCGAGATCGCGCAACACCGCGGCGAGGCCAGCGCGGAATCCTACCAGACGGGGGTCGTCGCCGAGGGCAATGCGCGGGGCGCCGCGCCGCGCCGCCGCACCCGTGGCGAAGATCAGCAAGGTATCGCTGGTCGACGTATCGCCGTCGATGGTGATGGCGTTGAGACTGTCCTCGACCAGCGGCGCCGTCATGTCATGCAAGGCGACTGGCTCGATGGCAGCATCGGTGAATATAAAGGCGAGCATGGTCGCCATGTCCGGCGCGATCATGCCGGCGCCCTTGGCGATGCCGTTGATGGTGATTTCGACGCCATCGATTTCCGCCTTGCGCGTGGCGAGCTTCGGGTAGGTGTCGGTGGTCATGATGGCGCGCGCCGCGTCTTCATAGGCGTCGCCTTTGGCTTCACCCGCAAGTCCGCCGAGGCGGCTCGCGATCTTGCGTGCGTCGAGAGGCTCGCCGATCACCCCCGTCGATGCGATATAGATGTCGGCCTCCTGGCACTTCGCCGCTTCGGCGGCAGCCTTGGCGGTCAGCTCCACCGCCTCGCGGCCGCGCCTGCCGGTAAAGGCATTGGCATTGCCGGAATTGACCACCAGCGCGCGCGCCATGCCGTGGGGAAGATGCGCGCGGCACCAATCGACCGGCGCGGAAGCCGTCTTGGACTTCGTCAACACACCGGCGACGGCGGTGCCCGGGTCGAACAGCACAAACAGAAGGTCGGTGCGTCCGGGATAGCGGATGCCGGACGCAGCGGTGGCGATGCGCACGCCGTCGATGGCGGCGAGGCGCGGCAGGTGCTTCGGCGCGAAGGGCGAGACGTTTCCCACGGCGTAAACGGTCTGGCGATCTATTGGCGCGGAGCTTCCATGGCCGGTCCGCCCTCGGCCGGCGCCTTCAGCGCGGGATCAACGATCTCGATCTGGGCGGAATTGCGCAAGCCCGTCACCACTTCTTGCGCCTTCTGCTGCACGAGCTGGCCCATGATCGCCTCCTTGACCTCGGCGAAAGTTGGGAGCGGCCGGTCGCGCTTTTCCTCGACCTTGATGATATGCCAGCCGAACTGGGTCTGCACCGGCTCGGAGATCTTGCCGACGTCGAGCGCGAAGGCCGCGTCCTCGAACGGCTTCAGCATCTGGCCGCGGGTGAAGAAGCCGAGATCGCCGCCTTCGGCGTTCTTGTCCTTCGACTTCTCCTTGGCTAGCGTGGCGAAGTCCTCGCCCTTGTTCAGCCGCTCGGCGACCTCCTTGGCCTCGGCCTCGGTTTCCACCAGGATGTGCCTGGCATGGACCTCGGGCTCCGGCTTCAAATTGCCGATCCGCTCGTCGAAAACCTTCTTGGCGTCAGCTTCGGTCACGGTTCCGGTGATGCCCTTGTCGAAGAAGGCATCGCGCAGCGCGCGGCGCTGGTGATACTTCACCCGGTCGGCGAAATTACCTTCCTTGTCGAGGCTCTCCTTCGCGCCGGCCCCGGCCATCAGCTCGTTTTCGATGACATATTGCAGGAGCACGCGCCGGCGGTCCGCCGGCACATAATTGGAGACGCGCGGACCAACCTCCGAGGCGGCGAAATCGAGATCGGAATTCTTGATGTCGACGCCGTTGACGCGCGCGACCACGGTGTCGTCGGCCGACGCCGGCAAAGGTGCAAAAACAATCGAGGCTGCGAGCAGCAGCAACGCTGGCCAGGTTTTCACGGAGTGGATCCTCATCTTCGGCTCGGTCCTGGCTCGGTGACGAGCGGACGAGCGGGTTGGGTTTGCTTCCCGGGGCGGGTTTTAGACCCTCGGATGGCGAAATGCCAATAACCGAACTGCCAAGGGGCCAAGTCGGTTGACTTCCCTCCGATACTTCGATATGTCTCGACTTATGGACGAATTAGATGCCATCGATGCCCTCGGGGCCTTGGCCCAGGAGAGCCGGCTCAAGGTCTTTCGCCTGCTGCTGCGTGCCGGGCGGGAGGGCATGCCAGCCGGCGACATCGCCCGCGCGCTTGGCGTGCCGCACAACACCATGTCCGTCCATCTCGCCGTGCTCAGCCGCGCCAAGCTCGTCGGCGCGCGCAAAGAAGGGCGCTCGGTCATCTATGCGGCGAACCTTCAAGGCACCCGCGAGCTACTCTCTTATCTGATCGAGGATTGTTGCCGCGGCAAGCCTGACACTTGTGGGCCGCTGATCGAATCCGCGCTCGCCCAGTGTCGTACCAATGAGTGTTGCGCAACATAACCGAAACGATGATGCAGAGTCCCGGGCCGCTCAACGTTCTCTTTCTTTGTACCGGCAACTCGGCGCGCTCGATCATGGCCGAGTGCATCCTGAACCGCCTAGGGCGCGGTAAATTTCGCGCCTATAGCGCCGGCAGCCAGCCGCTCGGCCACATCCATCCGCTGGCGCTGAACCTGCTGCACAAGACCAATCACGACATGTCGCAACTCCGCTCCAAACCGTGGGACGAGTTTGCCCGCCCTGGCGCGCCCAAGCTCGATTTCGTGTTCACCGTCTGCGACAACGCCGCGCAGGAAACTTGCCCAATATGGCCGGGCCAGCCGATGAGCGCCCATTGGGGGTTGCCCGATCCGGCCAAGGCGATAGGCACCCAAGCGGAGCAGGCCTTTGCCTTCGACGATTGCTTCCGGATGCTCACCCAGCGTATCTCGATCTTCGTCAATCTGCCGATCGCCAGCCTGAGCAGACTGTCGCTCCAACGACATCTCGACGATATCGGGCGCACCCCCACCGACGCGCCTACCGAATCGGCCTAGCCGTATGGCCCCGGCGAGCCTTGCGCGCCGCCTCGCGGCGGAAGGAGTCGGCGCGGCCTTCCTCCTCGCCGCCATCGTCGGCTCCGGCATCATGGCCGAACAGCTTTCGGGCGGCAATGTAGCGCTGGCATTACTGTGCAATGCTGCGGCGACGGGCGCGATTCTCGTCGTGCTGATTACGATATTGGCGCCGGTCTCGGGCGCGCATCTCAACCCGGCCGTCACGCTTGCTTTCATGCTTCGCGGCGAAATCGCATTCCATGTTGCGGCTCTTTACGCCGGCATACAGATCGCGGGCGCCATCCTCGGCATGTTGAGCGCGCATCTGATGTTCGGCCAAGAGGTCTGGCAGATCGCCGCCACCGAACGCGCCACGCCGCAGCTCTGGTTGTCCGAGGCCGTCGCCGCTTTCGGTCTTGTGTTCGTGATATTCGGCGCCGGGCGATCACGGCCCGACACGGTGCCAGCCCTGGTAGGGCTTTATATCGCCTCGGCCTATTGGTTCACGGCGTCGACCAGCTTCGCCAATCCAGCCGTCACAATTGCCAGAGCCTTCACCGACACCTTCGTGGGCATCGCGCCAACCGGCGTGCCGGGCTTCATCGCGGCTCAGGCCATTGGCGCGGCGCTGGCGGTCCCGCTATCGGCTTGGTTGTTCGAGCGCGGTATAAAAGTGGCTCGTTAAAGGAACGGGGCCGAGGGAAGCGCGCGGGCGCGTCGCGTTGACAAGGGTTGGCGCCCCTCTTATGTCTCACCCGCGTTCGTTTCCCTGGCATTTTTTCGACGCTTTCCGCCGGTTTGATGGGGAAACCGGCTGAGGCTATTCCCGCCATTAGAGGCCCGCGACCAATGCTTTCCTTCGGCGCCTTTGCCACCAAAGTCTTCGGCTCCTCCAACGAGCGGAAAATCAAGAAATACTGGCCGCTCGTCGCCAAGATCAATGCGCTCGAGCCCGAGGTCGAGGCGCTGTCGGACGAGGCGCTGCGCGCCCGCACGGAAGACTTCCGGGCCCGCGTGCGCCAAGGCACCTCTATCGACGACCTGCTGCCCGAAGCCTTCGCCACCGTGCGCGAGGCGGCCAAGCGTACCCTCGGCCAGCGCCCTTTCGACGTGCAGCTGGTCGGCGGCATGGTGCTGCATGAAGGGCGCATCGCCGAGATGAAGACCGGCGAAGGCAAGACGCTCGTGGCGACGCTCCCCGTCTACCTCAATGCACTCACCGGCCGCGGCGTGCATGTGGTTACCGTCAACGACTATCTCGCCAAGCGCGACGCCGCTTGGATGGGCGCCATCTACCAGTTCCTAGGGCTCAGCGTCGGCTGCATCGTGCACGACCTCGCCGACGCCGAGCGCCACGCACAATATGCCTGCGACGTGACCTACGGCACCAATAACGAGTTCGGCTTCGACTATCTCCGCGACAACATGAAATACGCGATGAACGAGATGGTGCAGCGCGGCCATTACTACGCCATCGTCGACGAGGTCGACTCGATCCTGATCGACGAAGCACGCACGCCGCTGATCATCTCAGGCCCGATCGAAGACCGTTCCGATCTTTACACCGCCATCGACACCTTCATTCCGAGTCTGATCGAGGGCGATTTCGAGCTCGACGAGAAGACGCGCGTCGTCACCTTGACCGAGGCCGGCAACGAGCATGTCGAGCAACTGCTCACGGAGGCCGGCTTGCTCAAGGGCGAGTCGCTCTACGACATCGAGAACGTCACCGTGGTTCACCATGTGCAGCAAGCGCTTCGCGCGCACAAATTATTCCTGCGTGACCGCGACTACATCGTGAAGGACGACGAGGTGGTGATCGTGGACGAGTTCACCGGGCGCATGATGCAGGGCCGCCGCTACTCCGAAGGGCTGCACCAGGCGCTGGAGGCCAAGGAGCACGTATCCATCCAGCCGGAGAACCAGACGCTCGCCACCATCACCTTCCAGAATTATTTCCGGCTCTACGAGAAGCTCGCCGGCATGACCGGCACCGCCTCCACCGAGGCCGACGAGTTCGTCGACATTTACGGCCTCGACGTGGTCGAGGTGCCGACCAACATGCCGATGATCCGCGACGACGAGGACGACGAGGTCTACCGCACGGCGGCCGAGAAGTACCGGGCCATCATCAAGCTGATCAAGGAAGCGCGCAAACGCGGCCAACCCATGCTGGTCGGCACCACCTCCATCGAGAAATCGGAGATCTTGTCGGAGCATCTCAAGAAGGACAAGGTCCCGCATCAGGTGCTGAACGCGCGCTACCACGAGCAGGAGGCGCATATCATCGCCCAGGCCGGCGTGCCGGGCTCGGTCACCATCGCCACCAACATGGCCGGCCGCGGCACCGACATTCAGCTCGGCGGCAATCCCGACATGCTGCTCGAGGATTGGGCCACCGAGCAGAAGGAGAAGGGCAAGGAGCCGACGCAAGATCAGATCGCCAAGAAGCGCGCGGAAATCGCCGCCGAGGTGGGCAAGAAAAAGGATACGGCGCTCGAAGCCGGCGGCCTTTATGTGATCGGCACCGAGCGCCATGAAAGCCGGCGCATCGACAACCAGCTGCGCGGCCGCTCGGGCCGCCAGGGCGATCCCGGCCGCTCGCGCTTCTTCCTCTCGCTCGAGGACGACCTGATGCGCATCTTCGGCTCGCAGCGCATGGACGGCATGCTTCAGGCGCTTGGGCTGAAGGAGGACGAGGCCATCGTCCATCCCTGGATCAACAAGGCGCTGGAGAAGGCGCAAGCCAAGGTCGAGGCGCGCAATTTCGACATCCGCAAGAACCTTCTCAAATTCGACAACGTGATGAACGACCAGCGCAAGGCGATCTTCGAGCAGCGCCGCGAGCTTCTGAGCGATGCCGATCTCAGCGAGACCATCGCCGATATGCGCCGCCAGGTCGTCGACGATCTGGTCGCCGAGCATATCCCCGAGAAGTCCTATGCCGAGCAATGGGACATACCGGCCTTGCAGGAGGCCATGAAGAAGACTTTCGATCTCGACCTGCCGCTCGCCGATTGGGCGGCGGAAGAAGGCATCGGCGAGGCGGAATTCCACGAGCGGCTGGTCAAGGCCGCCGACGAGCGTGGCGCCAAGAAGGCCGCCGAGCTCGGGCCTCAGATCATGCGTCAGATCGAGCGCGCGGTGCTGCTGCAGACGCTCGATCATCTGTGGCGCGAGCACATCGTGACGCTCGAGCATCTGCGCCAGGTCATCGGTCTGCGCGGCTACGGCCAGCGCGACCCGCTGAACGAGTACAAGAGCGAGAGCTTCACCCTGTTCGAAGCTCTGCTAGGGAAACTGCGCGATACGGTGACCGGCCAGCTGATGCATGTCGAGCTGGCGCAGCAAGAGGACGTGCCGTCGCTTGAGGCGTCAGAGCTGCCGCCGATGGAAGCGCATCATGTCGACCCGAGCACCGGCGAGGACGAGTTCGTGATCGAGACCCTCAATGCCGGCGGCAATGGCCGGGGTGGCGCTACGAAATCCGCGCGGTCGCGCAAGGCGGGAGACGCCAACCCCGCCGATCCCTCGACCTGGGGAAAGGTGCAGCGCAACGCGCTCTGCCCCTGCGGCTCGGGCAAGAAATACAAGCACTGCCACGGCGCCTTCGCTTAATTAGCAGTCCCTGAAAACGTCTGCCTTTCCGCGCTTAGCCGCTAGAGTGCGGCCTTCCGGATCGCCTTTTCGGGAACTGCGAAGGCGTCCAAGCGATTATCTGCAGATTCCCCAGCGCATTCCTCTTATTCGGATTTCATCCGCGCCGCCCATGACCCTCGACCAAACCCTGGCATTTGCCATTGTCATCGCTATGATGGTTCTCTTCGCCTGGGGACGGTGGCGCTACGATATCGTCGCATGTCTTGCGCTGCTCGCGGCGGTGGCGGTCGGTGTCGTCCCACCGGCCGAAGCCTTCAAAGGATTTAGCGACGACATCGTGATCATCGTAGCGAGCGCCCTGGTCGTGAGCGCCGCGGTCGCAAAATCCGGTCTTATCGAACGTATCGTGCGCCAGCTTGGCCCTTACCTTACGACTGTCACCCGCCAGATCGCGGCACTTGTCGGCTCGGTGACGGTGCTATCGGGCTTCGTAAAGAATATCGGGGCGCTGGCCATGCTGATGCCGATTGCCTTTCAGCTTGCACGACGCACCGGCACATCTCCGTCTTCATTGCTAATGCCTATGTCATTTGGCGCGTTGCTCGGCGGCCTTGTGACGTTGGTCGGCACGTCACCGAACATCATCGTCGCGCGCGTGCGCGAACAGATTCTTGGCGAACCTTTCAGCATGTTCGATTTTGCGCCAGTTGGTATCGGCATTGCCGCCGCGGGATTTCTATTCCTCATTTTTGGTTGGCGCCTGTTGCCGCAAGATCGCAAAGGGGCCGCTTCGATGGACTCGGCCTTCAACCTCGAAGGCTACACCACCGAAGTTTCCGTGCCGGAAGATTCGCCTGCCGCGGGCCAGACCGTGAAGGCGCTCGAGGGACTCGGTGACAACGAAATCGAGGTGATAACTCTGCTGAGAGGCGATAATCGGCGCTATGAACCCGCCGGCAATGTCGTCATCAAGCCCGGCGATATTCTCATTCTTCAAGGCGAGCCTTCGGCGCTTGAACGCATTGTCGCGCTGGAAAAACTAACGCTCGTCCGTAACGAGGAAAGCCAAGAGCACGACACCCCAAGCGACGAAATTGGCGTCATGGAAGCGGTCATCGCTTCCGATTCGGAGCTTGTCGGCAGCTCGGTCGGGCAGCTCAAACTGTTCGATCGGCACGGCGTCAATCTTCTTGCCGTTAGTCGCAGAGGCCGGCGCATTACGCAGCGCCTGCGCGGGGTGAAACTCAAGGCGGGCGACGTGATCGTTCTGCAAGGCAACCTGCCAACCATGCCGGAAACGCTTGGAGAACTGCACTGCCTGCCGCTTGCCGAACGCGACCTGCGGATCGGACGTCAGGCCAGCCTCTTCCCCGCCGGTGTCCTCATCGCCGCCATGGCTCTGGTCGCCTTCAATGTTGTGCCGGTGGCGATCGCGTTTTTCGGCGCGGCGGTGATTCTGGTACTGGCCCGCTCGCTTTCCTTGCGGGATGCCTATGACGCCATTGAGTGGCCGATTCTCGTGATGCTGGGGGCACTGATCCCCGTGAGCGATGCGTTAAGAACCACAGGCGGCACGGACCTAATCGCCGCCTGGCTTTCGCATGCCGGCGCGGTGTTGCCTTCGTATGGGGCGCTGGCCTTGCTGCTTGTTGCCGCCATGGCGGTGACGCCTTTTCTCAACAATGCTGCAACGGTACTCGTTATGGCGCCTATTGCCGCTAGCTTCGCCGCGAAGCTTGGCTACAACCCCGACCCGTTCTTGATGGCGGTGGCGATTGGCGCAGCGTGCGATTTCCTCACGCCGATTGGTCATCAATGCAATACTTTGGTGATGGGACCCGGCGGCTACCGCTTCAGCGACTATGCACGCCTCGGCCTGCCCTTGTCCCTGATTGTCATCGCCGTCGGCGTGCCGCTGATCGCGCTCGTCTGGCAGCCGTAGGCCTTAAGGATTGGTGGCCACATCAGGGGGACAGCGTTCCTCGATGAGAGGCGCGGCGGCGGTGGCGATACCCGGCTCGAACACGTAGCGCCCTTTGCACACGCTGACCGTTGGCGGCACGCGGTTCTGATCGAACAGATCATGGCCCGTCTTCAAGTCAGCCCAGAAGCTCGCCCATCTGTCGCCGCTACGGGCTTTGAGATTGCGCTCGGTCATGCGGAACGGGAACACATGCACCGCGAAACGCTCCTGGCTCGTGTCGAGCGCGGCCGTAACCAACCCCCAGATCTCGTCGACCACGGCGTCGGTCATGGCGTAGCAGCCGATCGAGAGGCAGCCGCCATGCACCATGAGGAAGGAGCCGCTGCGTCCATGCGCCTGATCGAAGGCGTTGGGGAAGCCGAGATTGAAGGAGCGGTGCCAGCGGCTGTTCGGATTGAGCTGCTCGGCCGACACCGTGTAGAAGCCCTCCGGCGCCTGGCGGTCGCCCTCCCGCAATTTCGGACCGAGCCGCCCCGACCAGAGACAGATCGGGTAAGTCGCGAACTTGACGTAGCGGCCTTCCTTCTCGACCCACAGTTCGAGCTCGGATTCGAGCTTGAAGATACGGATGAACACCGGCGCGCCGCTTGTTACGCCCTGCGCCGCCAGCCTCTCGCCGAGACGGGCGAGATCGGGCGTGCCGGGCAAAGACTTGCCGGCATTATGCAGCGCCTTGTTCTCCGCGCGCTGCATGTTGATGTGCACACGGTCGAGCAACTGCCGCCCCTGGGGCGTCATCAGATAAATGCCGACGCCGATAAGCGTCAGGATCAGGATCGAGAGCAGGGCGCGCATGTCAGGTGTCGGAAGCCAGAAATCAGAAGTCAGAAGTCAGAAGTCAGAATCCAGGGGGTCTCTCGGCGGAATTATAGCCTCTTCGCCTCCGATTTCTGATTTCTGACTTCTGACTTCTGATCCCTGCTACTTGCCCGGTGTCGCCGGCCCCAGCGTAAACGCGCTGTAAGGGGGCTTGGACGGGCCGAATCTGAGCCCAAGCACGCTGCCGAGCGGCTTGGTCAGCGACGCCGACTGAGTCACCGGGGGGGCCGGCAACGGCTTGAACGCCACCACCGGCGCTTTCTGGTAAGTGGGACAAGAGCCCGAAGCACTGAACCGCGCACCCTCTTCATAGACGGCGTTGATCAGATAGCGCTTCTCGCAGACCGCGATCCGGGGCGCTTGGCGCGTGATCTCGAAATAGTCGTAGCCCTCTTTCAGGTTTTTCCAGAAATCGTACCATTCGTGTTTCTCATGCGCCGCCATGTTGGCCGTGGTCATGCGGAACGGGAAGGCATGAACCTGAAACGACGTCTGCCCGCCGGCCAGCGCTTCGCGCGCGAGAATGTAGATCTCCTCCATCACCCCGTCGGTCATGGCGTAGCAGCCGCGCGAGGTGCAGTCGCCATGGATCATGATGTACTTGCCCGTGCGCCCATAGGCGCGATCATAGGCGTTAGGGAAGCCGACATTGAAGGCCAAGTGGTATTGGCTCTTGGGATTCATCTGGTCTATCGACACGAGATAGAACCCTTCAGGCGCTTGGCGATCGCCTTCCTCGACCTTGGGACCGAGGCCGCCGGAATAGCTGCAGATCGGATAGGTCTTGAAGTGATAGAAGCGGCCGTCTTCCCGCTGCTTCCACACTTCAAGCTCGGACTCGGCCTTAAACACGCGGATGAGGATGGGCGATTCTTCTTGCATGCCCTTCCCCAGCAGCATGGCGCGCGTTTGCTTGGGGAGCGGCTTCATATAAGCGGGCGAGAACTGGCCGCAGCCGCTCAAGGCCGTGACAGTCGCCATGGCGAAGGCTGCGATGATGGACGTGATGAAGCTCGATCGAAGCATACGCAGTGCCCCTCGCGCACTCCGGTGCAGGGTCGAATCCAAGCAGTTAAGGCGACGTTAGCGCCCAGGCGGCGCGGCGCTTCCCCTCGCCCCCGAATTGGCCGTTATTATAGGCCGCGTTGGGGGCTGCATGGACTAAAAAAATGGCGCTTTTTGGGGCATTCTAAGCCCCTAGCTAACCGTCCCCATGGCCATGAATTTCTCGCGCCGTTCCTTGCGAACCTGCTCGGGGGTCAGCGCGTCATAGGCGGCGATAGACTTTACAATAATATCGCCCGCGGCCCGCACCACCTCGATCCCGTCGCGATGGGCCCCGCCGATCGGCTCGGCGATGATGCCGTCGATGATGCCGAGCCTGAGCAGGTCCTGGGCGGTGATCTTCATATTGGTGGCGGCGTCAACCGCGCGCGCCGCGTCTTTCCACAGGATCGAGGCGGCGGCTTCCGGCGAGGCCACCGTGTAGATCGCGTGCTCCAGCATGTAGATGCGGTTGGCCGTGGCGATGGCCACCGCGCCGCCCGATCCGCCCTCGCCGATGATCACCGAGACGATGGGCACGCCGAGCGACAGGCAGCAATCGGTGGAGCGGGCGATGGCCTCGGCCTGGCCGCGCTCCTCCGCGCCGATGCCGGGATAGGCGCCGGCCGTGTCGACCAGGCTGATCACGGGGAGCGAGAAGCGGTCGGCCATCTCCATCAGCCGCACCGCCTTGCGATAGCCTTCCGGCCGCGCCATGCCGAAATTGTGCTTGATGCGGCCTTCGGTGTCGGAGCCCTTCTCGTGCCCGATGACCATCACCGAGCGCCCGGAGAGCCGGCCGATGCCGCCGAGAATGGCCTGGTCCTCGGCGAAGAAGCGGTCGCCGGAGAGCGGGGTGAAATCCTTGACCAGGCCATCGATGTAATGGCGGAAATGGGGACGCTCGGGGTGACGCGCGACTTGCGTCTTCTGCCAGGGGGTCAGATCGGAATAGGTCTCCTCAAGGGCCTCGCGCGCCTTGTGCTCGAGCCTGGCAAGCTCCTCCTCGATGGAGACGGACGGCTGCTCGGCGGCGAGCGCCTTGAGCTCGGCAACCTTGCTTTCCAGCTCGGCAATTGGTTTTTCGAAATCGAGATAGGTGCGCATCCGGCTCAATCTGGCTCTTGGGAACCATTTTTCCCGGCGGACCGGGCAATAAATAAGGCAAGGGAATCCGGTTGTAAGTGGCCTTGGGGCGGATGCCTGTCAACTGGCGCCATCCCCACGTCATTCCGGCGCAAGCCGGAATCCAGAGCAAAAACTGCCGAGCCTCGGCCCTGGATACCGGTTTTCGCCGGTATGACACTAACTTCGTTTGGTTAAATGAGCCTGAGCAAGGGGGTGATGCTGCTCGACCAGGCGTCTTAGCCGCTCCTCGATGACATGGGTATAGATTTGCGTGGTCGAGATGTCGGCATGGCCGAGAAGCTGCTGCACCGTGCGGAGATCGGCGCCCCGCTCCAAAAGGTGGCTGGCAAAGGCATGGCGCAGCACGTGCGGCGACACGCGCTCGGGCTCAAGCCCCGCTTCGGCGGCAAGCGCCTTAAGCTCCTGGCCGAAGCGCTGGCGAGTCAGATGCTGGGCGCTGCCGCCTGACGGGAACATCCAAAGCGAGACACTGCCCCGTTCGGCCTCGTCGGCCTTAACGGCGGTAAGATGGGTGGCAAGCGCCTGACGCGCCGCATCGTTCAACGGGACCAGCCGCTCGCGTCCGCCTTTGCCCTTGATGACGAGCACCCGGTCGTCGCTGGTCAGAACGTTGCGCGGTAGCGAGATCAGCTCGGACACGCGCAAGCCCGTGGCGTAGAGCGTTTCGAGCAGCGCGTAGTGGCGAAGCGCCCGGCGCTTTGCGGCCCCGTCAGCGGCTTCGGCGCAAGTCACTTGCGCCGAAGCGAGCAAGGTCTCGACATCCGACAGCGACAATATCTTGGGCAACGGGCGCGGCAGCTTCGGGCTATCGATGGCCGAGGACGGATCGTCGGCGCGCACCCCTTCCGCCAGAAGGAAGCGGAAGAATTGGCGGATGGCCGAGAGCTTGCGCGCGCGCGAGGTCGGCGCGAGCCCCTTGCGCGCGAGCCCGGCGAGGAAGCTCCTGAGATGATCGGCGGTGGCCTTCTTGGCTGTCGCGCCCTTGGCCGCGAGGAAGGCGAGGAATTCGGAGAGGTCACGCGTATAGGCGTCGATGGTGTGGGCGGCGGCGCCGCGCTCGGCCATCAGCATGTCGAGGAACAGCGCAAGCTCGGTTGAGCCCGTGCCGCGCGATCCGCCTTTGTTGCCCAAGGTTCAAGCCCTTCCCGGCAGCGGTAGCCGCGCAGGAGAGTCAATTCGCCCCATCGCTGGCGCTATTCGCTGGAGCCGGGGTGGCCGCAGCATCCGGGCTCGGCGTGGTGGATGAGGTCTCCTCCTGCACCCGCGCCTTGACGTTGCGCAAGCCCTTGGAGATTTCCTTGGGCTCGGGCTGGAAATATTCAGCGAGCACATAGAGGCCTCCAGCGATAACACCGCCTATCACCCCTAGGACCAAGAGGAGTCGAAATAGTGAAGGCATGGAGGCGCCCGGGTTCCCAACCGTCATTTACCGTTAGCAGGGTCTTATTATTGACCCATAAACGCCCGGCCTCTAGCCCTCATTCGCATCATGGACGATTCGACACGGCCCGGCCAGCATGGGAAAGTCGCCGCGCGCGAGCAACGGTTGAGACGAGCGCGGCAAACTTCCACATCAGATAGCAGCATGACTCTGGCACCGGCGGGGCATAAGAAAGACAATCCGCAAGAGGGCCTCGCCCAAATCCGCGAGGCTCTGGCCGCGCGGAGCGTCGTGCTGATCGGGCTGATGGGCGTCGGCAAGACGGCGGTGGGCAAGCGGCTCGCCGCCCGCCTCGACCTCCCCTTCGTTGACGCCGACACCGAGATCGAGACGGCCGCCGGCATGACCGTGAGCGAGATCTTCGCCCGGCATGGCGAAGCCTATTTCCGGGAAGGCGAGCGCAAGGTGATCAAGCGCCTTTTGGAGGCGGGTCCCCAGGTGCTCGCCACCGGCGGCGGCGCGTTCATGAACGAAGAGACGCGGGCCAACATCAAGGCGCGGGGCATCTCCATTTGGCTGAGAGCCGAACTGCGCGTCTTGCTGAAGCGGGTGAACCGGCGCGGCAACCGGCCATTGCTCGCCGGGAACGACCCCGAGAAGGTGATGCGCAAGCTGATGGCCGAGCGCAACCCCGTCTATGCCGAGGCGGATATCGTCGTCGACAGCCGCGACGTGCCCCATGATGCGATCGTGAGCGCCGTGGTCAACGCGCTCGCCGCCAAACTCGGCTGCAAGGTGAAGCCGGCGCCCAAGGCGACGGCCGGCAAGAAGTCACGATGATGGGGAAGGGTGCGACCGCTACGGCTCCGGGCCGCGACACCACGACCATCGAGGTGACTCTGCCGGGGCGAAGCTATCCGATCGACATCGGCGAAGGCCTGGTCGCGACGGCGGGCGAACGAATTGCGGCCACCCTCCCCGGCGCGCGCTGCGCGGTGGTCACCGATGCCAATGTGGCCGCGCTTTATCTTGCGCCGCTCAAGGAAAGCCTGGAGACGCGTGGCCTCTTTCTCGGCGACGCCGTGGTGGCGCCGGGTGAATCAAGCAAGAGCTTTCCCGTGCTAGCGAGGCTCAGCGAGACGCTGCTCAAGCTCGGGGTCGAGCGCGGCGACGCCGTGATTGCGCTCGGCGGGGGCGTGATCGGCGATCTCGCCGGCTTCGCATCGAGCATTTTGCGGCGCGGCGTACGTCTGGTGCAAATGCCGACCACGCTGCTCGCCCAGGTCGATTCCTCGGTCGGCGGCAAGACCGGCATCGACACCTCGCAAGGCAAGAACCTGATCGGCACGTTTCATCAGCCGAGCCTGGTGCTCGCCGACATTGCCACGCTCTCCACGCTAAGCGAGCGCGAGTTCCGCGCCGGTTACGCCGAGGTGATGAAATACGGGCTGCTCGGCGACGCGCCGTTCTTCTCGTGGTTGGAGAAGCATTGGCAGCAGGTCTTTTCCGGCGAGGGCCCCGAGCGTCTCAAGGCCATCGACACCAGCGTGCGCGCCAAGGCGGCCATCGTCGAGGCCGACGAGCGGGAAGAGAGCGGCGCGCGCGCGCTGCTCAATCTCGGTCATACCTTCGGCCATGCGCTTGAGGCTTATGCCGGCTATTCCGACCGGCTGCTGCATGGCGAGGCCATCGCCATCGGCATGAATCTCGCCTTCGCCTTCTCCGTTGCGCAAGGGCTCTGCCCGCCGGAAGATGAAGCGCGCGTCGAACGCCATCTCGCCAAGGTCGGGCTTCCGTCGAAGATCGCCGACATTCCTGGCAAGGCGCCGACGCCAGGCCAGCTGCTCAGGCTGATGGCGCAAGACAAGAAGGTACAAGGCGGCAAGCTCGCTCTGGTGTTGGTGCGGGGGATCGGCCAGGCCTTCGTCGAGCGCGACGTGCCGCCCGACACCATCACCACTTTCCTCAAGAAGGAATGCGGCAGCGCGTGACGTCTTATTTTTCGTCTGGCGCAAGGGCGGTAATGGCAAGCGCATGCACGGGGCCGGCAAGCTCATCGGCAAGCGCCGCGTTGACCAAGCGGTGACGCTCGACCCGCGACTTGCCGGCGAACGACGCCGACACCACTTTCACGCTGAAATGGCTTGTCCCGGTGCCAGGCGAGCCGGCATGGCCGGCATGACGGTGGGAATCGTTCACGACCTCCAGCGCCACAGGCGCGAAGGCTTGTGTCAACTTTTCTCTGATCAAATCATCAACCGACATTGTCATACCCGGACGATAAACCGGTCAGATTATCCGCTTTGCCCGGCTTGAGCCATGCTTGTTGTGAGGGGTGCAGCTTCCCATAATGCCCATTCCATGAAGCTCGATTCCAAGTTCTTCGACCGGTTGCGCGTCAAGCCAGACGAGAACCGCCTGTTGCGCGAATCTTGCCCGGTTTGCGAGTGGCAAGGCTGCAGGGAGCCCGGACTCTACCCCGCGCCCAAGGGCCGCAACCGCGAAGGCCAGTATCACCGCTTCTGCCTCGACCATGTGCGGGAATACAACAAAGGCTACAATTATTTCGCCGGCCTCCCCGACGAGGAGGTGGTCAAGCACCAGAAGAGCGACACGATCGGGCACCGGCCCACCTGGTTCATCGGCGCCAATGCCTGGTCGCGCAACCGGGGGCGGCGGAACGGCGCCCGCCCCGGCGGCTTCGCTCACCGCTTCGCCGCCTTCGACCCCATGGGCCTGTTCGGCGAAGACGCTCCCGGCGGCAAAACTCCAGGCAGCGGGCCCGAACGCCCGATCCACCGCGCCGCGCGCAAATGCCTGCGTGAGCTCGATCTCGAGGACAGCGCCACCAAGGCCGACATCAAGGCCCGCTTCAAGGAATTGGTTAAACGGCTTCACCCTGATCACAATCAGGGCGACCGGACCTCGGAGGACAAGTTGCGCGAAGTGATTCAAGCCTATAACTATCTAAGGCAGGCGGGGCTTGCGTAAGTCGCTGGGCTGGCCCCCTGCAAGATCGAGGCTGCGCTTCGGCGGGCCCTCACTGAAACGCGACAAAACAGGCTCCACCACCCATGACCCTTGAAGCTGCCCGCAACGGCGCCGGTTTGCCGGATATGTCGGTATCCGTGCGCCAGGTTTTCGGCATCGATACCGATCTCGAAGTGCCGGCCTATTCCCGCCCGGACGAGCATGTCCCGGACGTCGATGCCGATTATCTGTTCAACAAGGAAGTGACGCTCGCCATCCTCGCCGGCTTCAAGCACAACCGCCGGGTGATGATCCAAGGCTATCACGGCACCGGCAAGTCCACCCATATCGAGCAGGTGGCGGCGCGGCTCAACTGGCCTTGCATGCGCATCAATCTCGACAGCCATGTGAGCCGTATCGACCTCGTCGGTAAGGACGCCATCGTCATCAAGGACGGCATGCAGGTGACCGAGTTCCGCGAGGGCATTCTTCCTTACGCGCTGCAATCCAATACTGCGCTGTGCTTCGACGAATATGACGCCGGCCGCCCCGACGTGATGTTCGTGATCCAGCGCGTGCTCGAAGTCTCCGGCAGGCTTACCCTGCTCGACCAGTCCAAGGTGATCAGGCCGCATCCGGCCTTTCGGCTGTTCTCGACCACCAACACCATCGGGCTCGGCGACACGAGCGGCCTTTATCACGGCACCCAGCAGATCAATCAGGGCCAGATGGACCGCTGGTCGATCGTGGTCACGCTCAATTATCTGCCGCACGAGGACGAGGTGAACATCGTGCTCGCCAAGGCCAAAAGCTGGAACACGGAAGAAGGGCGCAAGACCATCGGCAACATGGTCCGCGTGGCCGAGCTTACACGCAACGCCTTCATGAACGGCGATCTGTCCACAGTGATGAGCCCGCGCACGGTGATCACCTGGGCGGAGAATGCCGAGATTTTCGGCGATATCGGCACGGCTTTCACGCTGAGCTTCCTCAACAAATGCGACGAGCTCGAGCGCGGGCTGATCGCTGAGTTCTATCAGCGTTGCTTCGGCGAGGATTTGCCCCAGTCGACCGCCAACGTGGCGTTGAGCTAGTGAGATGCCGTCGCTGACGAAGCGGAAAGAAGCTCCGCTCGATCCCTTCAAGCGCGCCGTGACGCAGACCACCCGCTCGATCGCCGCCGATAGCGCGGTCGAGGTGGTGTTCACCAATGAGCCTCCGGGCCTTACGGGCAAGACGGCGCGGCTGCCGGAGCCCTCGCGCGTTCCCACCAGGGCCGAGATTGCCGTGATCCGCGGCCATGCCGACGCGGCGGCGCTGTCGATTGCCTGCCACGACGCCGATCTGCACGAGAATTTAGCGCCGCCCGGCGGCGAGGCGCGCGACGTGTTCGAGGCCATCGAGCAGGCGCGCGTGGAGGCAATCGGCGCCCAGCGCATGCAGGGCGTTGCCGCCAATCTTGCCGCCCGCATCGAGCAGCGTTATGAGCGCAGCCGCTTCAACGAGGTGACCGAGCGCTCCGAAGCGCCGCTGCCGGATGCACTTTCGCTTCTGGTGCGCGAGCGGCTGACCGGCGCGGCACCCCCGCCCAAAGCCCGGGCGTTGGTCAATCTCTGGCGTCCCTGGATCGAGGGACGCGCCAATACCGTGCTTCAGCGCATGCCCGAGATGCTGCTCGATCAGGAGGCGTTCGGGCGGCTGACCCGCGATCTGCTCGCCGCGCTCAATCTCGCCGATCAGCTCGACCAGGGCGCGGAGGACGAAGCCGGCAACGAAGGCGAGCCCGATCCCAACGCCGACGCGGACAACGAGAATACCGAGGAGCAGGGCCGCGCCGAGCTTGCCGCCGACGCGCGCGCCGACCAGGAACAACAGAGCGATGAATCCCTCGACGACCAAGAGGACGGCGCTGGCGACCGCCTCGACCGTGACGCAGAGATGGCGGATAAGCCCCGCCGCTCGGACCCGTGGCGTCCCAATTCCTCCGTGCTCGATGACCCAGAAGCCTTCGGCTACAAAGTGTTCACCCGCGCCTATGACGAGATCGTCAATGCCGAGGAGCTGTGCGACGCGGACGAGCTCGAACGCCTGCGCGCCTTCCTCGACAAGCAGCTCGTGACGCTGCACGGAGCGGTGGCGCGGCTCGCCAACCGGCTTCAGCGGCGGCTGCTCGCCCAGCAGAACCGCGCCTGGGATTTCGATCTCGACGAGGGCATGATCGACGCCGCGCGCCTGGCCCGCGTCATCGTCGATCCGATGCATCCCCTCACCTTCAAGCAGGAGCGCGACACCCAGTTCCGTGACACCGCGGTCACGCTTCTGATCGACAATTCCGGCTCGATGCGCGGGCGGCCCATCATGGTCGCCGCTTGCTGCGCCGATATTCTCGCGCGCACGCTCGAGCGTTGCGGCGTGAAGGTCGAAATTCTCGGCTTCACCACGCGCGCCTGGAAGGGCGGCCATTCGCGCGAGGAATGGCTCAACGCGCAGAAACCGCCGCTGCCCGGACGGCTCAACGATCTCCGCCATATCGTCTACAAATCCGCTGACGCGCCCTGGCGGCGTTCGCGGCGCAATCTCGGGCTGATGATGCGCGAGGGTCTGCTCAAGGAGAATATCGACGGCGAGGCGTTGGCCTGGGCGCATAGCCGCCTGCTGGCGCGGCCCGAGCAGCGGCGCATCCTGATGATGATCTCCGACGGCGCCCCGGTCGACGATTCCACGCTGTCGGTCAATTCCGGGTCATATTTGGAGCGTCACCTGCGCCAGGTGATCAACGAGATCGAGACGCATTCGCCCGTCGAGCTTCTGGCCATCGGCATCGGTCACGACGTCACCCGCTACTATCGGCGCGCCGTCACCGTCACCGACGCCGAGGAGCTTGCCGGCGTCATGACCGAGAAGCTGGCCGAGCTGTTCGATGAGGACCTTGCCTGGCGGCAGCTCTATCGCACCGTGCCGTCAGCCGCGCGGGCCAAGCGGCGGAAGCTGCATTAGCGTGCAATTCTTGCCCCGCACATCGTGGATGATCGTTGCCGGTGCGCTGACTGTGTCGGCGACCATTTTGAACGTGTCGCCGACGTTTGCGGACAAGCCGGTGACGGTGCTCGACACGCCGATTTCCACCATTGTCACCGCCATCCCCATCGACTTCGATCGCGACAATCCGGACCGCAAGGAATTCGGCAAGCTCATCTTCCGGGGCGGCCTCAACCTGTTCGCCAAGTCGCGCCATTTCGGCGGCTATTCAGGTCTCATCCTCGACAGCTCGGGCACGACCCTGCTTGCCGTCTCCGACGCCGGCAGCTGGCTCAGGGCCAATCTCGACTATGACGGGCGCCGGCCCAAAGGCCTGAGCGACGTCGTGCTCGGTCCGATTCTCGGCAAGAACGGCAAGCCGCTGCGCAGCGACCAGGAGCGCGACTCCGAAGCCATGACCTTGGCTGGCGGCGATACGCGGCAAGGCACCGCACTGGTCGGATTCGAGCGCCAGCATCGCATCTTGCGCTATCCCTTCACGCTGAAGAGCTTCGGACCGCCGAACGGCGCGGTCCCGATTCCGCGAGATGCAAAAGGCATGAACGCCAATCGCGGCATCGAGGCGCTGGCGCAGATCAACTCAGGCAGGCTCAAAGGCACGCTGGTCGCCTTCTCGGAGCGGCTGCTCGACCGGAACGGCAATCTTCGGGGCTGGCTCATCGGCGGCCCAACGCCCGGACCCATCGTCTTGAAGCGCATCGACGGCTTCGACATCACCGATGGGGCCTCGCTGCCCGGCGGCGGCATCGTCGTGCTGGAACGGAGATTCCGCTATAGCGAAGGCATCAAGATGCGCGTCCGCCGCATCGGCGCGAGCGAACTCAGGCGGGGCGTCGTGATCGCGGGGGATATCCTTCTCGAAGCGCATGACAATTTGAACATCGACAACATGGAGGCGATCGCCGCGCACCGCTCAGCCGCGGGCGAGACCGTCATCACGCTCATGTCCGACGATAATTTCAGCCCCTTGCAACGCACGCTGATCATGCAGTTCGCGTTGCCCGGCGCGCAGTCGGCCGCAGCCGATTAGGAGGCCGCTTGTGCGGCGTGGGCCTTGGCAACGTCGCGCTTGAGGCGGCGCGCCTTCAATGACAGCTCGTCATCGCCGGCCTTCAACAAATAGGCGTCGAGACCGCCGCGATGCTCCACCGAACGCAGAGCCCGCGCGCTGATGGTCAGGCGCACGCGCTTCTTCAACGCCTCGCTTTCGAGCGTCACGTTGCAGAGATTGGGCAGGAACCGGCGCTTGGTCCTGCGCTTGGCATGGCTCACATTGTTGCCGGTTTGCACGGCTTTGCCGGACAGCTCGCAGCGACGGGCCATGATCCTGATCCTTCTGCCAGAATAATTAAAGCCGGCGCGGAGTTGGGGGACTGTCCCGCAAAGCCTGGCGGCCGGCGGGCGAGATATACGGGGACTGTATTGGGCGGTCAAGGCGCCGCTCTTCCCCACTATACCCAAAGCGTGTATTGGGGG
>DATMDY010000177.1:0-13391 GCA_035557335.1 Methyloceanibacter sp. | reverse complement strand
CTTCACCCGCGCCACCCAGAATTCCGGCGTGCCCTTGCCCTTGCCCATGCGCACCTCGGTCGGCTTCTTCGACACCGGCACGTCGGGGAACAGCCTGATCCACACCCGGCCCGAACGCTTCATCTGCCGCGTCATGGCGCGCCGCGCCGCCTCGATCTGCCGCGCGGTGATGCGCGCCGGCTCCTGCGCCTTAAGCCCGTAGGAGCCGAAAGCGAGCGTGGCTGCGCTCGAAGCGTTGCCCTTGATGCGCCCTTTATGAGCCTTGCGGTATTTAGTGCGTTTCGGTTGCAGCATGACTAACCTTGTACGGCCGGAGCAGGCTCGCGGCGCCCGGTCGAGCGGCCGCCTTCCTGCGCCTCAAGCGCTTTGTTTTCCTGGGCCATGGGGTCGTGCTCCATGATCTCGCCTTTGAAGATCCACACCTTCACCCCGATGATCCCGTAGGCCGTGCGCCCGAGCGCCGTGCCGTAATCGATATTGGCGCGCAGCGTGTGCAGCGGCACGCGCCCCTCGCGATACCACTCCATGCGCGCGATCTCGGCGCCGCCGAGGCGTCCGCCGCAATTGATGCGGATGCCGAGCGCGCCCATGCGCATGGCCGATTGCACCGCGCGCTTCATGGCGCGGCGGAAGGCCACCCGGCGCTCGAGCTGCTGAGCGATGCCCTCCGCTACCAGCGTGGCGTCGATCTCTGGCTTGCGCACCTCGACGATGTTGAGATGCACCTCGGAATCGGTCATGGCCGCAAGCTCGCGCCTGAGCTTCTCGATATCGGCGCCCTTCTTGCCGATGAGAATGCCGGGGCGCGCGGTATGCACCGTCACCCGGCACTTTCTATGCGGGCGCTCGATGACCACCTTGGAGATGCCGGCCTGCTTGCGCGAGGTAAGAATATGCTCGCGCATCTTCAAGTCTTCGTGGAGCAGGCGTCCATATTCGCCCCTGGACGCAAACCAGCGCGAATCCCAGGTGCGGTTGACGCCGAGCCTCAGCCCGATCGGATTAACCTTCTGTCCCATCAAGCGGGCTCCTCAACTTGGCGCACAATGACGGTCATCTGCGCGAACGGCTTATCGATACGGGCGGCGCGGCCGCGGGCACGGGGACGGATCCGCTTCAGCACCAGATTCTTGCCCACGTAGGCCTCGGACACGACGAGCGTGTCGACATCGAGGGAGTGATTGTTCTCGGCATTGGCGATGGCCGACTGGAGCGTCTTCTTCACGTCCTTGGCCACCCGCTTGCGCGAGAAAGTGAGATCGGCGAGCGCACGGTCCACCTTCTTGCCGCGGATGAGCTGGGCAAGCAGGTTGAGCTTTTGCGGGCTCACGCGGATGTTCCGCGTCACCGCCCTCGCCTCGTTGTCTTTCAGCGCGCGCTCGCGCTTGGCCTTGCCCATTACGCCGCCTTCACCCTCTTGGCCTTGCGGTCCGCGGCATGGCCGTGGAAGGTCCGCGTTGGCGCAAACTCTCCGAATTTGTGTCCGATCATGTCCTCGGTGACGAGCACCGGAATGTGTTTCTGGCCGTTATGCACCCCGAAAGTCAGGCCGACGAATTGCGGCAGGATGGTCGAGCGGCGAGACCAGATCTTGATGATGGCGTTCGAGCCCGAGCCGCGTGCCTTCTCGGCCTTCTTCAGGATATATCCATCGACGAACGGGCCTTTCCAAATCGAGCGTGACACCGGCCTTACCCCTTCTTCTTCTGATGGCGGCTGCGCAGGATGAACTTGTCGCTCGCCTTGTTCGAGCGGGTCTTCTTGCCCTTGGTAGACTTGCCCCAAGGCGTCACCGGATGACGGCCGCCTGAAGTGCGGCCTTCGCCGCCGCCATGGGGATGGTCTACCGGGTTCATGGCCACGCCGCGCACCACTGGCTTCCGCCCCTTCCAGCGCGAGCGTCCGGCCTTGCCGATCGACACGTTGGCATTGTCTGGATTTGACACGGCGCCGACCGTCGCCATGCAATCGGCCGGGACCATGCGCGTTTCGCCGGAATTGAGCCTCAGAATGGCGTAGCCCGCGTCGCGCCCGACCAGTTGCACATAGGTGCCCGCGGCGCGAGCGATCTGCCCGCCTTTGCCCTGCTTCATCTCCACATTGTGGACGATGGTGCCGATCGGCATGTTGGCGAGCTTCATGGCGTTGCCGGGCTTCACGTCGGCTTTCTCGTCGGCGATTACGGTATCGCCGGGGGCGAGACGCTGCGGCGCCAGGATATAGGCGAGCTCGCCGTCCTCATATTTGATCAGCGCGATGAAGGCGGTGCGGTTCGGATCGTATTCCAGCCGCTCCACGGTCGCCGGCACGCCGAGCTTGCCGCGCTTGAAGTCCACCATGCGATAGGTGCGCTTATGGCCGCCGCCGCGATGCCACATGGACACGCGGCCCTGGTTGTTGCGCCCGCCGGACTTGGTCAATCCCTCGGTAAGCGCCTTGACGGGCTTGCCCTTCCACAAATGGCTGCGGTCAACGAGCACGAGATGCCGTTGGCTCGGCGTGGTGGGTCTGTATGTCTTGAGGGCCATGGCGTCAGATTCTCGTGGTCACGTCGATCTTGTCGCCTTCGGCGAGCCTGACGATGGCCTTCTTCACGTCCTGCTGCCGGCCCTTGATGCCACGGAAGAGCTTGGTCTTGCCCTTGCGGGTCAGCGTGTTCACGGCCAGCACCTTCACCTTGAACAATTTCTCGATCGCCGCCTTGATCTGCGGCTTCGTGGCGTCGCGGCGCACTTTGAACACCACCTGATTGGCTTCCGAAGCCGCGCTCGATTTCTCGGTGATCACCGGCGCGAGGATCACGTCGTAGATTGAGAGACCGTTCATTTGAACCGCGCCTCCAGCGCTTCGACGGCGGCCTTGGTCAGCACCAGCTTCTCGTGGCGCAGAATGTCGTAGACATTGATGCCCTGGACCGGGAGCACATCGACTTGCGGCAGGTTGCGCGCCGCGCGGGCGAAGGCCTCATGCAGCTCCGCACCGTCGATGATCAGCACCGAACCGAGACCGAGCTTGGCAAAGCGCGATTTCAGCTCCTTAGTCTTGGCCTCCTTAAGCTCGCATTTGTCGATCACCACGAGCGTGTCGGATTTGGCCTTGGCCGAGAGCGCGTGCTTCAGCGCGAGCGCCCGCACCTTTTTGGGCAGGTCGATGGCGTGGCTGCGGGGCACGGGGCCAAACGTCTTGCCGCCGCCCCGGAAGAGGTTGGCCTTACGGCTGCCATGCCGCGCGCGGCCGGTGCCCTTCTGGCGATAAATCTTGGCCGTGCTGGCGGTGACCTTCGACCGGTCCTTGACCGACACGGTGCCGCCGCGGCACTTGGCGAGCTGGTAGCGTACCATGCGCTGCAAGATATCGGGCCTGGGCTCGAGCCCGAACACGGCGTCGGAGAGCTCCACGGTGCCCGCCTTCTTGGCGTCGAGGGTGGTGACGTCGGCTTGCATCACGCTTGGCTCCCACCCTCAACCGGTGCGGTCTCGGCGGTCGTTTCAGATGCGGTCTCGGCGGTTGTCTCAAGCTCCAGCTTGGCCTCCTTCGCAGGCTTTGCGTCCTCGCCGGACTTGCGGAAGGCGCCGGGCTTCGGCGCCGCTTCCGGCAATGCCCGCTTCACCGCGTCGCGCAACAGCACCCAACCGCCTTTGGCGCCGGGCACGGCGCCACGAATCATGATCAGTCCGCGCTCGGGATCGGTCTTCACCACGCGCAGATTCTGCGTGGTGACGTTCACGTCGCCCATATGCCCGGCCATCTTCTTGCCCTTGAACACCTTGCCGGGGTCCTGGCGCTGGCCGGTCGAACCGTGGCTCCGGTGGCTCACCGACACGCCGTGGCTGGCGCGCAGGCCGCTAAAGCCGTGACGCTTCATGGCGCCGGCGAAGCCTTTGCCGATGGTGGTGCCGGACACGTCCACGAACTGACCCTCGACGAAATGGTCGGCGGTGATCTCCGCGCCCACATCGATCAGATTTTCCGGGCTCACGCGAAATTCGGCGAGCTTGCGCTTGGGTTCGACGTTCGCCACGGCGAAGCCGCCGCGCGCCGCGCGGGAGAGGCGCTTCACCTTGGGCCTGCCGGCGCCGAGCTGGACCGCGCTGTACCCATTCTTCTCTGGTGTGCGCTGGCCGACCACCTGACAATTGTCGAGGCGCAGCACCGTCACCGGGATGTGCTCACCGGCATCGGTGAAGATCCTGGTCATGCCGAGTTTTTGCGCTATGACACCTGACCGCATTGTTCTTCTTCCTTGCTTCTTCCCTCAAGCCGCTAAAGCTTGATCTCCACGTCGACGCCCGCGGCGAGATCGAGCTTCATCAGTGCATCAACCGTCTGCGGCGTGGGATCGACGATGTCGAGCAGCCGCTTATGGGTGCGTATCTCGAACTGCTCGCGGCTCTTCTTGTCGATATGCGGCGAGCGGTTCACCGTGAACTTCTCGATGCGCGTCGGCAGCGGAATGGGTCCGCGCACCTCCGCACCCGTGCGTTTCGCCGTGTTGACGATCTCCTTGGTCGACGCATCGAGGATGCGATGATCGAAGGCTTTGAGCCTGATTCTTATGTTCTGACTTTGCATCTCGATGGCCTCAAATTAAGGAGCGCGCCGCCTTTGCGACGCGCCCCTTGGCTTTCCTCTACTCGATGATCGACGCCACCACGCCGGCGCCGACGGTGCGGCCGCCCTCGCGAATGGCGAAGCGAAGTTTCTCCTCCATGGCGATCGGCACGATCAACGTCACCTCCATGGCAATGTTGTCGCCCGGCATCACCATTTCGGTGCCCTCGGGGAGCTGCACCACACCGGTCACGTCCGTGGTGCGGAAATAGAACTGCGGCCGGTAATTGCCGAAGAACGGGGTATGACGCCCGCCCTCCTCCTTGGTGAGGATATAGGCCTCGGCCTTGAACTTGGTATGCGGCTTGACCGAGCCCGGCTTGGCGAGCACCTGGCCGCGCTCCACGCCCTCGCGGTCCACGCCGCGGAGCAGGCAGCCGACATTGTCGCCCGCCTCGCCCTGGTCGAGCAGTTTGCGGAACATCTCGACGCCGGTGACCACGGTCTTGGTGGTGGGCTTGATGCCGACGATCTCCACCTCCTCGCCGACCTTGACCACGCCGCGCTCGATGCGCCCGGTGACCACGGTGCCGCGGCCGGAGATCGAGAACACGTCCTCGATCGGCATGAGGAACGGCTTGTCCTTGGGACGGTCGGGCTGCGGGATGTAGTCGTCGACCGCCTTCATCAGCTCGGCGATCGAGTTCTTGCCGACCTCGTCGTCCTTGCCTTCGAGCGCGGCAAGAGCCGAGCCTTTGACGATTGGGATCTCGTCGCCCGGGAACTCGTACTTGGACAGAAGCTCGCGCACTTCGAGCTCGACCAGGTCGAGCAGCTCGGGGTCGTCGACCATGTCGGTCTTGTTGAGATAGACGACGAGCGCCGGCACGCCCACCTGGCGGGCCAGCAGGATATGCTCGCGGGTCTGCGGCATCGGGCCGTCGGCCGCTGAGACCACGAGGATGGCGCCGTCCATCTGCGCCGCGCCCGTGATCATGTTCTTCACGTAGTCGGCATGGCCCGGACAGTCGACATGCGCGTAGTGGCGCTTGTCGGTCTCGTACTCGACGTGAGCGGTCGAGATGGTGATGCCGCGCGCCTTCTCTTCCGGCGCCTTGTCGATCTCGTCATAGGCGGTGAATTTCGCTCCGCCCTTCTCGGCCAACACCTTGGTGATCGCGGCCGTCAGCGTCGTCTTGCCGTGATCGACGTGACCGATGGTCCCAATGTTGCAATGGGGCTTAGTCCGCTGGAATTTTTCCTTAGCCATCTTGGCTCTCCATCCTTCAGTACAAAGAACAAACCGTTAGGCGAATTTCGCCTGCACCTCTTCCGCGACCGCTTGCGGCACCTGCGCATAGTGATCGAACTGCATGGTGAACTGCGCCCGGCCCTGACTCATCGAGCGCAGCGTGTTCACATAGCCGAACATATTGGCGAGCGGCACCATGGCGCTGATCACCGCGGCGTTGCCGCGCGTCTCCTGGCCGCGCACCTGGCCCCTGCGGCTGGTCAGATCGCCGATGATGCCGCCGACATAGTCCTCCGGCGTCACCACCTCGACCTTCATCATTGGCTCGAGCAGCTTCGGCCCCGCCTTCAAGGCGCCTTCGCGGAAGGCAGCGCGGCCGGCGATCTCGAAGGCCATGACGGACGAATCCACGTCGTGATAGGCGCCGTCGGTGAGGGTGACCTTGACGTCGAGAATGGGAAAGCCGGCGAGCACGCCGGAATCGACGACGCTCTGCACGCCCTTCTGGACGCCCGGGATGTATTCCTTGGGCACGTTGCCGCCGATGACCTTGTTCTCGAACTCGTAGCCCTTGCCCTGCTCGTTCGGCTCGATCGTGAGCTTGACGCGGGCGAACTGTCCTGAGCCGCCGGTCTGCTTCTTGTGGGTGTAGTCGACATCGGCACGCCTAGACACGGTCTCGCGATAGGCCACTTGCGGCGCGCCGACATTGGCCTCGACCTTGAACTCCCGCTTCATGCGGTCGACGATGATGTCGAGATGCAGCTCGCCCATGCCCTTAATGATGGTCTGGCCGGATTCATGGTCGACCGAGACGCGGAACGAGGGGTCCTCCTGGGCAAGACGATGCAGCGCGACCCCGAGCTTCTCCTGGTCGCCCTTGGTCTTGGGCTCGACGGCGACCTCGATAACGGGATCGGGGAACTCCATGCGCTCAAGGACCACGGGCTTGGCCGGATCGCTGAGCGTGTCGCCGGTGGTCACGTCCTTGAGGCCGGCAAGCGCCACGATGTCGCCGGTATAGGCTTCCTTGATGTCCTCGCGGTGATTGGCATGCATCAAAAGCATGCGGCCGATGCGCTCTTTCTTGTCCTTCACCGTGTTGAGGAGCGTCGAGCCCGACTCGACCTTGCCGGAATAGATGCGGCAGAAGGTGAGCGAGCCGACGAAGGGATCGTTCATGATCTTGAAGGCAAGCATTGAGAGCGGCGCTGTATCCGACGCCGGCCGATCCGTCTCCTCGCCGGTCTTGACGTCGATGGCCTTGATCGGCGGTACGTCGAGCGGCGACGGCAGATAGTCCACCACGGCGTCGAGCAGCGGCTGCACGCCCTTGTTCTTGAAGGCCGAGCCGCACAGGATCGGCACGAACTGATTGGTGACGGTGCCCTTGCGGATCAGCGCCTTGAGCTGGTCCTGACCGATCTCCTTGCCTTCGAGATAGGCCTCCGTGGCCGCCTCGTCGACGTCGGCGGCGGTCTCAACCAGCAAGTCGCGATATTCCTTGGCCTGATCGAGTAGGTCGGCGGGAATGTCGGCGTCATGGAAGTTGGCGCCGAGCGACTCGTCGTCCCACACCACGGCCTTCATCCTGACCAGGTCGATGATGCCGGCGAAGCGCGACTCGGCGCCGAGCGGCAGCTGGATCACGATCGGTTTGGCGCCGAGGCGGTCCTTGATCATTTGTACCGAGAGGAAGAAGTCGGCGCCGATCTTGTCCATCTTGTTGACGAAGATCATGCGCGGCACGCCGTATTTATCGGCCTGCCGCCATACCGTTTCGGTCTGCGGCTCTACGCCCTGATTGGCGTCGAGCAGGGCGACCGCGCCGTCGAGCACGCGCAACGAGCGCTCGACCTCGATGGTGAAGTCGACATGGCCCGGCGTGTCGATGATATTGATGCGCTTGTCGTTCCAATAAGCGGTGGTCGCGGCGGAAGTGATGGTGATGCCGCGCTCCTGCTCCTGCTCCATCCAGTCCATGGTGGCAGCGCCGTCATGCACCTCGCCCATCTTGTGGCTCTTGCCGGTGTAATAGAGGACGCGCTCGGTGGTCGTGGTCTTACCGGCGTCGATATGCGCCATGATCCCGATATTGCGGTAGTCCTCTAGGGGGGTAGCTCGCGGCATCGTAAATTCCTTACCAGCGGTAATGGGAGAAGGCGCGGTTCGCCTCAGCCATCCGGTGCGTGTCCTCGCGTTTCTTCACCGCGGTCCCGCGGTTGTTGACGGCGTCGAGCAGCTCTCCGGAGAGGCGCTCGACCATGGTGTTCTCATTGCGGCCGCGCGCCGCGGCGATGATCCAGCGGATGGCGAGCGCCTGGCGCCGGTCCAGCCGCACCTCCACCGGGACCTGATAGGTGGCCCCGCCGACGCGCCGCGATCTCACCTCGAGTGCCGGCATCACATTGCGCAGCGCCTCGTGGAACATCTCGATCGGGTTCTGCTTGGCCTTCTTCTCCATCTGATCGAGCGCGCCATAGACGATCCGCTCGGCAGCCGACTTCTTGCCTTCCTTCATGATCGAATTCATGAATTTGGTCAGCACCAGATCCCCGAATTTGGGGTCCGGGATGACTTCGCGCTTATCTGCTCTGCGTCGCCTCGACATATCTCTTCGCTCGTCTCTCTCACGTAAAACGACCCAATTACTTGGGTCGTTTTGCTCCGTATTTCGATCGCCGCTGCCGGCGATTGCTGACGCCTTGGGTGTCGAGCACACCGCGAATGATGTGGTAGCGTACGCCCGGAAGGTCTTTGACGCGCCCGCCCCTGATCAGCACCACCGAATGCTCTTGAAGGTTATGTCCCTCGCCGGGGATGTAGCTGGTCACTTCAAGCTGATTGGTGAGACGCACGCGCGCGACCTTGCGAAGAGCCGAATTGGGCTTCTTCGGGGTCGTGGTGTAGACGCGCGTACAGACCCCCCGCTTCTGCGGGCAGGACTGCATGGCCGGCACCTTGTTCCGCTTTCCCGGCTTCTGGCGCGGCTTACGGATCAGCTGTTGTATCGTCGGCATAGTTTGCCTTTTTCTTTCAATCCATTAGCGGGCAAAGGCCCACATTGCTTACAGCCGAAGCGCGGACCCCACCGGGCTCGCATGCTTCAGCGCCTCAATACAGAGGACCTTGGAGGCTTAGCCCCCAAGATCTTGACCCCGATTTGATCCCGGTTAGTCCGGCAGCGTCTAACCCGCGCCCGAAGGCAACCAGTTTTGGGCCACCACCTGCCGCGTAAGTGCGCGCGTTGTATCAGGCCGATTCTTGCATAGTCAAGGCTTCAGGGGGACAGAAATCGGCGATCAATAATCAGAGGGAGACTTGGCAGCCTCTGACCTCTGATTACTGGCCATCTGTCCCCTGATTCAAGCCGAGGCGCCCTCCTCGGCCTCTTCATCCTCCTGATCGAGACGCTCCTCGGAGCGTTGCCGCTCCTCCAGGATCAGGTCGTCACGATGAGCAGCGACCCTATTCAGCCGCGCCAGCATGCCGCCCGTCCCCGCCGGAATCAGCCGTCCGACGATGACGTTCTCCTTCAGGCCCTCCAGCGTATCCGACTTGCCGTTGACGGCGGCGTCGGTAAGCACGCGGGTGGTCTCCTGGAACGACGCCGCGGAGATGAAGGAACGGGTTTGCAGGCTCGCCTTGGTGATACCGAGCAGCACCGGCTGGCCGGTTGCCGGCCTGCCGCCTTTTTCCACAACGGCCGTGTTGGCGTCCTCGAGGTCGATGCGGTCGACCTGCTCGCCCTTGAGGAACTCGGTATCACCCGCGTCGTTCACCTCGGTCTTCTGGAGCATCTGGCGGACGATCACCTCAATATGCTTGTCGTTGATGGTGACGCCCTGGAGGCGGTACACCTCCTGGATCTCGTTGACGAGATAGTTGGCAAGCTCCTCCACGCCCTTGATGGCCAGGATGTCGTGCGGCGCGGGGTGCCCGTCGAGCAGGTACTCGCCCTTCTCGATGCGGTCGCCTTCCTGCACCGCCAGATGCCGGCCCTTGGGAATGAGATACTCGACCGGCTCTTGGCCATCGTCTTCCGGCACGATCAAGATGCGCCGCTTGTTCTTGTAGTCACGGCCAAGCTGCACGATGCCCGTAGCCTCGGCGATGATGGCGTGATCTTTCGGCCGCCGCGCCTCGAACAGCTCGGCAACACGCGGCAGACCGCCGGTGATGTCGCGGGTCTTGGCGCTTTCCGTCGGGATACGCGCCAGCACGTCGCCGGCCTTCACATGATGCCCAGGCTCGACCGACAGGATGGCATCGACGGGGAGCAGGTAACGCGCCTCGCCGCCACGCCCGAGCTTGCCGATCTTGCCCTTCTTATCCTTGATCACCATGGCGGGCCGAAGATCGGCGCCCCGCGGCGACGCGCGCCAATCGATGATCACGCTGTTGGTGATGCCGGTCGATTCGTCGCGCCGCTCGCTGACCGACACGCCCTCGACCAGATCCTCGAAGTCAACGGCGCCTTCGATCTCGGTCAGAACGGGGCGGGTATAAGGATCCCACTCGGCGAGGCGGTCGCCGCGCTTGACCTTGACCCCGTCATCGACGCGCAGATGCGTGCCGTAGGGAAGCCGATGAACGGCGATCTCGCTGCCGTCCTCATCGAGCAGGATAAGCGTGGTGTTGCGGCCCATGACCATGAGGCGGCCTTGCGAGTCCTTGACGACGTTGCGCTGCTTGATCTTGACCTTGCCGTCGAAATTGGACTCGAGCGACGACTGATCGACCACCTTGGCTGACGCGACGCCGCCCAGATGGAAGGTACGCATGGTGAGCTGGGTGCCCGGCTCACCGATCGATTGCGCGGCGATGACGCCGACGGCTTCCCCGAGATTGACCGGCGTGCCGCGGGCGAGATCGCGCCCATAGCATTTGGCGCAGATGCCGTTGCGGGTCTCGCAGGTCAACGCCGAGCGGATGCGCACTTCCTGCACGCGCGCCGCCTCCAGCGCCTCGACCTGCTCCTCCTCGATCAGCTGGCCGGCCTTGACGACCACCTTGCCGGTCGACGGATTCTTGACGTTATCGGCGGCGGAACGGCCGAGCACGCGCGCACCGAGCGACACCGTGACCTCGCCGGACTCGATGATCGCGCGCGCGGTGATGCCCTCTTTGGTGCCGCAATCGTCCTCGGTGACGATGCAGTCCTGCGCCACGTCGACCAGACGCCGCGTCAGATAGCCCGAGTTGGCCGTCTTGAGCGCGGTGTCGGCCAGACCCTTGCGGGCGCCGTGCGTCGAGTTGAAGTATTCGAGCACCGACAGCCCCTCCTTGAAGTTGGAGATGATCGGCGTCTCGATGATCTCGCCGGACGGCTTGGTCATCAGGCCGCGCATGCCGGCAAGCTGCTTCATCTGGGCGGGCGAGCCGCGCGCGCCAGAATGCGACATCATATAGATGGAGTTGATCGGCAACTCCCGGCCGGTCTTCTTGTCGCGCTGAACGGACGAGATGCGCTTCATCATCTCCTTGGCGACCAGCTCGGTGCACTCGGTCCAGGTGTCGACCACTTTGTTGTACTTCTCGCCGCGGGTGATCAGCCCGTCATTATATTGCTGCTCGTACTCGCGCACGAGGTCGGAGGTCTTCTGCACGATGGCGTCCTTGGTCTCGGGGATCACCATGTCGTCCTTGCCGAAGGAAATGCCGGCGCGGCAGGCATAGGAGAAACCGAGCCCCATGATCCGGTCGCAGAAGATCACCGTCTCCTTCTGACCGCAGTGGCGATAGACCACGTCGATCATATTGGAGATGTCCTTCTTGGTGAGCAGGCGGTTGACCATGTCGAAGGGCACCAGAGGGTTGCGCGGCAAAAGCTCGCCGAGCAGCATGCGGCCGGGCGTGGTGTCGTAGACAGCCGACACCGGCTTGCCCTTCTCGTCGACGGTGATGAAGCGGCCTTTGATCTTGCTGTGCAGGGTCACGACCTTGGCGTCGAGCGCGTGATGGATCTCGGCCACGTTGCCGAATATCATCCCCTCACCCGGTTCGCCATCCATGATCAGTGACAAATAATAGAGTCCGAGCACGATATCCTGCGACGGCACGATGATCGGCGAGCCGTTGGCCGGATGCAGGATGTTGTTGGTGGACATCATCAAGACACGGGCCTCGAGCTGCGCTTCCAGCGACAGCGGGACGTGCACGGCCATCTGATCGCCGTCGAAATCGGCGTTGAAGGCGGCGCAGACCAGCGGATGCAACTGGATGGCCTTGCCCTCGATCAGCACCGGCTCGAAAGCCTGAATGCCGAGACGGTGCAGGGTCGGCGCGCGGTTGAGCAGCACGGGATGCTCGCGGATCACCTCGTCGAGGATGTCCCAGACCTCCGGCTTCTCCTTCTCGACCAGCTTCTTCGCCTGCTTCACCGTGGCGGCATGGCCCTTGGCGTCGAGCCGCGCATAGATAAAGGTCTTGAACAGTTCGAGCGCCATCTTCTTGGGCAGGCCGCATTGATGCAGCTTGAGCTCGGGACCGACCACGATCACCGAGCGGCCCGAATAATCGACGCGCTTGCCGAGCAGGTTCTGGCGGAAGCGCCCCTGCTTGCCCTTCAGCATGTCGGCCAGCGACTTCAGCGGGCGCTTGTTGGCGCCGGTGATGACGCGGCCGCGGCGGCCATTGTCGAACAGGGCGTCGACCGCCTCCTGCAACATGCGCTTCTCGTTGCGGATGATTATGTCCGGCGCGCGCAGCTCCATCAGCCGCTTCAGACGGTTGTTGCGGTTGATGACGCGGCGATAGAGGTCGTTGAGGTCGGAGGTCGCGAAGCGCCCGCCGTCGAGCGGCACCAGCGGCCGCAACTCCGGTGGAATGACCGGAACCACGGTGAGGATCATCCACTCGGGCTTGTTGCCAGACTGGATGAAGGCCTCGACCACCTTGAGGCGCTTGGCGAGCTTCTTGGGCTTCAGCTCCGAAGTCGATTCAGCGATCTCCACACGGAGATCGGCGGCGATCTTCTCCAGATCGAGGCCTTTCAGCAGCTCGCGGATAGCCTCCGCGCCGATGGCGGCGGTGAACGAATCGTCGCCGAACTCCTCCTGCGCGGCGAGATATTCCTCTTCTGCGAGAAGCTGGAGCGGCTTGAGCGTGGTGAGGCCCGGCTCGAGCACGATGTAGTTCTCGAAATAGAGCACGCGCTCGAGGTCCTTGAGCGTCATGTCGAGAAGCAGCCCGATGCGTGACGGCAGCGACTTCAGGAACCAGATATGAGCGACCGGCGCCGCGAGTTCGATATGGCCCATGCGCTCGCGCCGGACCTTGGCGAGCGTCACTTCGACGCCGCACTTCTCGCAGATCACGCCCTTGTACTTCATGCGCTTGTACTTGCCGCACAAGCACTCGTAGTCCTTCACCGGCCCGAAAATGCGCGCGCAGAACAGCCCGTCACGCTCCGGCTTGAAGGTACGGTAGTTGATCGTCTCGGGCTTCTTGATCTCCCCATACGACCAGGACAGGATCTTTTCCGGGCTGGCGATGCCGATCCGGATCTGATCGAAATTCTGCTGCTGGACCTGAGGACTGAAGAGGTTGACGATATCTTGGTTCATTCTCTCATCTCTCCCATCGG
>DATMDY010000176.1:0-6183 GCA_035557335.1 Methyloceanibacter sp. | reverse complement strand
CTGTTCGCGGGCGAAGACAAGCTCACGGCCTATAGCTTCAACACCGGCACGGCCAAGCACCTGTTCTGCTCGGTCTGCGGTGTGAAAAGCTTCTACGTCCCGCGCTCCCATCCGGACGGCTTCAGCGTGAATGTGCACTGCCTCGACGAGGGTGCTGTCAAAGTCGCCAAGATCGTGCCGTTCGACGGGCAGCATTGGGAAGAGGCAAGGGCGCGGCTGGACGATACCGAGGCGTCCCGGTGACGACGTTCTGGCTTACCGACACGTACCGGCTTAACGGCACGTAGATGACCGCAACACCGACATTCAGGCCGGCGACCCTCGCCGATGTCTCGGCGCTGGCCGTGCTGGTCGATATCGCCGGCGAAGGCATGGCGAGCCATATGTGGCGGGGACTGGCGGCGCCTGGCCAATCGGCCAGCGAGATCGGCCGCGAGCGGGCACGGCGTGAGGAAGGCGGTTTCTCCTACCGCAACGCCACGGTCGCCGAGTTGGGCGGCGAGGTCGCCGCCTGTCTCATCGGCTACCGGTTGGAGGAGCCCTACGATCTCGGCGGCTTCGACGCCATGCCGGAACTGGTGCAGCCGCTCGTGCTTCTCGAGTCCAAGGTGCCCGGCTCCTGGTACGTCAACGTGCTCGCGACCTTTCCTGAATTCCGCAGACAGGGCATCGCCAACCGGCTGCTTGCCATCGCTGACGAAAAAGCGCGTGCAGCACGCGCGCCTTCCTTGAGCGTCATCGTGGCGAGCTGGAATGAAAGCGCGGCGCGACTCTATGAGAAGGCCGGCTATGCCCCTGCCGCGCGCGAGCCTGCTCTGCCTTTTCCGGGCATACCGCATCGCGGTGATTGGGTGCTGATGGTGAAACCGCTCACCGCGACGAGCTAACAACCTGTGGATAACACAGGCCCTTCCCTCCGGCGGGACAAAACCCAGGCAAAAGGCCGGCCGCAATATCTTCCCCCGCCCCCCTTTGTCGGTGATGATGGGCGAATCGGTGCTCGACGCTTACAGGCGCGCCCTCCACATCTAGTCCCGGGGTAGGGGGACGTGCGGGCCCGACTAACGAAGGGAGAGCAGCATTATGAGCCTTATCATTTTTCTGGTTGTGGGCCTGATCGCCGGCGCGCTTGCGTCATATATCATGGGCCGTCAGCAGGACCTTTTGATCAACCTCCTGATCGGCGTCATCGGCGCCGTGGTCGGCGGCTTTCTCGCTGGCCTGCTGGGCATCGCCGCCTATGGGCTGATCGGCGAGATCATCGTCGCCACGCTCGGCGCCATTCTCTGTATCTGGGTTTGGCAGCGCATGCGGTGATAATCTGTTTTTTCGTAAAGTCTTAGGAGGAGGACTTAAATGGAAGACCAAGCGCAAGGATTGCTTTCCATGCCGGGTGTCGGCTTCTTCGGCATGCTGATCATCGGTCTCATTGCCGGCTATATCGCCGAGAAGGTCACCGCAAGCGATCATGGCCTGCTGACCAATCTGCTCGTGGGCATTGCCGGCTCCTTCGTCGGCGGCTCGCTGGCCACCCTGTTGAACATCCAGTATGAGGGGTGGTGGCTCAATCTGATCGTGGCGGCCATCGGCGCCATTCTCTTGCTGTGGGTCTGGCGGAGCTTCAGGGGGCCTTCGCGCTGAGGCCGTAGGGTTCGATGGTTACGTTGATCGATGCGTTAGCGGTGAAGGAGCGGCCGCGCCATCCCGAAAAGGCGCGGCTGCCCGACACGCCTGTCCTGCCGAAGCCCCCCTGGATCAGGGTCAGGGCGCCGGGTGCGCATGCGTTCGACAAGACGCGGGCGATCCTGCGCGCGCACCGCCTCAACACGGTGTGCGAGGAGGCGGCGTGTCCCAATATCGGCGAGTGCTGGGGCAAGCGGCACGCCACCGTGATGATCCTGGGCGATACCTGCACGCGGGCTTGCGCCTTCTGCAATGTGCGCACTGGCAGACCGGGCGCGCTCGATGCGTCGGAGCCAGAACGGCTGGGACGCGCGGTGGCCGCGCTCGATCTCGCCCATGTGGTGGTGACTTCGGTCGATCGCGACGACCTCGACGACGGTGGTGCGGCGCATTTCGCCGCGACCATCCAGGCCATAAGAGAGGCGACGCCCGCGACCAGCATCGAAGTGCTGACCCCCGACTTCCTGCGCAAGGAGGGTGCGCTCGACATCGTGATCGCCCCCAAGCCCGACGTGTTCAACCACAATGTCGAGACGGTGCCGTCTCTCTACCGGCGCATCCGCCCGGGCGCGCGTTACGATGCTTCGCTCGCGCTGCTCAAGCGCGCCAAGAAACTGGATCCCCGGCTTTTCACCAAATCGGGCCTCATGGTCGGCTTCGGCGAGACCCGCGAGGAGGTGCAGAACGTCATGGACGATCTGCGCGCCGCGGACGTTGATTTCCTCACCATCGGCCAATACCTCCAGCCCACACGCAAGCATGCGGCCATTGACCGCTTTGTCACCCTCGAGGAGTTCGCCAACTATAAGCGCATGGCTTACGCGAAAGGCTTCTTGCTCGTGGCGTCGAGCCCCTTGACCCGATCCTCCTATCACGCCGCCGAGGACTTCGCCCGGCTCAAAGCGAAGCGCCTCTGAAAAAAGCTGATGCACACCTTCGAGATCAAGCACAACGTCGCTCATTCGGCTGACGACATGTTCGGGCTGGTGGCGCGCGTCGAGCACTACCCGAAATTCCTGCCGCTCTGCGAGGAGATGCGGATCAAGCGCCGCGAGCAAACCGGCGGCAAGGAAATTCTCATCGCCACCATGGTGGTGGGCTATAAGCTCGTCCGCGAAAGCATGACCACGAAGGTTACGCTCGATCGCGCGAACCGCTCCATCCTCGTGGAATATCTCGACGGCCCCTTCGCATTTCTCGAGAACCGCTGGCTCTTTCAGCCGCGCGGGACCGATGCGTGCGAGATCGACTTCTACATGTCCTACAGCTTCCGTTCGCGTCTGTTCGAGAACTTGGTTGGTGGCCTGTTCGCGCGCGCGGTAGAGAGATACACCGCCGCCTTCGAGGCGCGCGCCGACGCCGTCTATGGGCGCAATGGCGGCAGCGGCAACGCTCTCGCCTACGCCTCAAACCACTGAGCGCAGCAGTTTTAGCGCACGCTCCACGCTCAGCCGCCTGATCTCGTCGCGGCCGACATCGCCGAACTCCATCCTCTCGTCCCGGATCGGCCCATCGCGCCGGCCGGCGGCGAAATAGACAAGACCGACCGGCTTCTCCGGCGTCCCGCCGTCGGGACCGGCAATCCCGGTGACGGAGACGGCGAGGCTCGCTTGCGAATGAGTGAGCGCGCCGCCGGCCATGGCGCGCGCCACGTCCTCGCTCACGGCGCCGTGCCGCTCGATCAGCCAGAAGGGCACGCCGAGCATCTCGCTCTTTGCGGCGTTGGAATAAGTGACGAAACCGCGCTCGAACACATCGGACGCGCCGGGAATGGCGGTGAGGGTGGCAGCAACCAGACCGGCGGTACAGGATTCGGCGGTGGCGATGAGGTCGCCATGCTCGCGGGCTGCATCGAGCAGTTCCGCGGCGAGCGCCAGCAGGTCGGGACCGATATCGATCCGCTCGCTCATGGCAGGCTGACCGTGGCGGTCGCGAGTGCCGCAATGCCTTCGCCCCGGCCGATGAAGCCGAGACCTTCATTGGTGGTCGCCTTGATGCTCACCTGGCCTGCGCCGATGCCGAGGATCTCGGCGATGCGGGCAGTCATCGCCTCGCGATAGGGGCCGATGCGCGGCGCCTCGCAAAGCAGGGTGATATCGGCATGCACGATCTCGCCGCCGCGCTCCCGCACCAGACCGGCGGCATGTTTGAGAAAGATCTCCGACGCCGCGCCGCGCCAACGCTCGTCAGACGGCGGGAAATGCACGCCGATATCGCCTTGAGCAACAGCGCCGAGCAGCGCGTCGGTCAAAGCGTGCAGGGCCACATCGGCGTCGCTATGGCCGACGAGCTTCTTGCTGTGCGGGATGCTGACACCGCAGAGCATCACCGCATCGCCGGGACCGAAAGCATGCACGTCATAGCCCGAGGCGACGCGAACCGTGCCGGCGCGGGCGCCTTCCGGCCGCATCAGCCTGTCGGCGATGCGCAAATCCTCCGCGCTGGTCAGCTTGCGATTGTGCTCGGAGCCCTCGACCAGCGCGACGTCGAGGCCGAACCACTCGGCCACGCCGGCGTCGTCGGTGAAATTGAGCGTCGAGTCCCGCGCCGCGGCGCGGTGCGCGGCGAGGATCGCATCGAATCTGAATCCTTGCGGCGTCTGCGCCCGCCACAGCCCGTCGCGGTCGAGCGTGCCAGTGATGAGGGCTCCGCTTCCGCGCTTCAACGTGTCGGTGACGGGCAGGCAGGGCAGGGCGCCCGCGTGGTCGTCGAGACTGGCGATGACGCGGGTGATGAGATCGGCGTCGACGAAGGGGCGCGCTGCGTCGTGGATCAAAACGAGTTGGGGCGCGTCGGCGCTTAGCGCTTCGAGTCCGGCGCGCACCGAGTCCTGGCGCCTTGCGCCGCCCGGCGTAAACTTACGCAGTTTCGCGGCAAATGGCCGACTTGCCGCCGCATAAAGCCCGGCATCGTCTGGGTGAATCACCGCAAGAATGTCGTCAACGCGCGGGTGGGAGGCAAAGGCTTGCAGCGTCCGCGTGAGCATGGGCAGTCCGCCGACCGTGGCATATTGTTTCGGCTGGCTGCTCTCGCCGGCGGCCCTCACGCCACGGCCGGCGGCCACGATCAATGCGGTAACGCTCACAACAGACGCTCCCAACCGGTTCTAAGGCCAAGAAAAAAGTTTTTGTTGCACTGCGGCAAAAGGAATGTTGCTCCGGGGTTGAATCCCTCGTATCCTGCACAATAATAGATCATAGTGGTGTCTTGCATAAAATTTATGCACGCTGACCTAGACACCGTGGGCGACCGCCAGGATACACCGCTTTGAGCGTCACCACCAAAAAGCCAGGCCTTCGACGATCCTCACAATCGCCGATCCACGCCGAGGCGCTGCTGGGGGCTCTGCCGCATCCGCTCCTGGTCATCGGCGAGGGACTGACCATCGAATACGCCAACACCGCGGCCGAAGACTTCTTCCAGATGAGCGCGGACGTGCTCTGCCGCCGCACCCTCACCGAATTGGTGGCCTTCGGCAGCCCGCTCATCGCCCTGGTCGAGCAGGTGCAGCGGAACGACACCACGGTCAACGAATATGGCGTCGAGCTCGGCTCGTTCCGCTTCGAAGCGCCGAAGCTGGTCGACCTCTATGGCGGGCCGATCGCCGAGTCGCCCGGACGCGTGATGATCATGCTGCAACAGCGCAGCATGGCGCACATGATCGAGCGACAGCTCACCCACCGCGCCGCCGCACGCTCGGTGTCGGGCCTGGCCGCGGTGCTCGCGCACGAGATCAAGAATCCGCTCTCGGGCATCAGGGGGGCGGCGCAGCTCCTGGAAAGCGACCGCATCGAATCCGACCGCACGCTCACGCAGCTCATCTGCGCGGAGTCCGACCGCATCTGCAAGTTGGTCGACCGCATGGAGATTTTCGGCGACGAGCGTCCGATCCAGCGCGAGGCGGTCAACATCCATGACGTGCTCGACCACGTGAAGCAGCTCGCCCGCTCCGGCTTCGCCCGCCAGATCAAGATCGTGGAGAATTACGATCCGTCTCTGCCGGCGGTGCCGGGCAGCCGCGACAAGCTCATCCAAGTGTTTCTCAACCTGGTCAAGAACGCTGCGGAAGCGATCGGCGAGGAGCGGGCCGACGGCCAGATCACGCTCACCACCTCGTTCCGGCCTGGCGTGCGCCTCTCGGTGCCGGGCAGTCAGGCGCGGGTCAGCCTGCCGCTCGAGATCGCGGTCGAGGACAACGGCTCGGGCGTGCCCGCCGACCTCATGCCGCATTTGTTCGATCCCTTCATCACCACCAAGCCCTCCGGCACGGGGCTTGGGCTCGCGCTGGTGGCCAAGATCATCGGCGATCACGGCGGCATCATCGAATGCGACTCGCGCCCGCGCTTCACCGTGTTTCGCGCGTTGATGCCCATGGCCGATAGCGAAGCGGCGCCAGCGGAACAGGCATGACCTAATGGGCAAAGGCAATATTCTCATCGCCGACGACGACGCTGCCATCCGCACCGTCCTGAACCAGGCGCTGGCCCGCGCCGGCTACGC
>DATMDY010000175.1:0-9434 GCA_035557335.1 Methyloceanibacter sp. | reverse complement strand
TCAGCCTGGCCTCATTCTCTTGCCAGTACCGACTGCCTTCATTCGCATGAACTAGAAGGTAGCGATCAACGGCATCAACCAAGAGGGTGTATTGATCCTTCCCCAAGTTCGCCCGGACGGCTCTCTTGCGAGCGACGATGTCCACCCCCCGGTAGGCATCGGCAATGATGGTACCGGCTTCCTTCCGAGCTTCCTCTAACGAGAGTTCGGGATAGTGGCCTATGACGATGCGAGAGGATTTCCCCTGGTCTCTGCCGCCCTGCCACTTTTGAACGAGCCAAGAGACACGACCAGTAAAGGGACTGATGCTGACTCCAAAACCCTTCAGCTCCGTATCCCAAAGATGGATCGGCTCACCCTTAGCGAGGGCGTTAGACCTGTCGGCGAGAACGCGTCTCTTTGTGAGTTTGGCTTTCAAGGCGCTTACGCGAGGGGCTCTTCATGTGCGCCTTCAATAGCAAAAAATCCCCCTATCTTCCAGGAAATTGTAATGATTTTGACATGAGATGCTAGGAAGTCAGCGAAGGATGGCCTCTGGGAGTCACGAGGCTGACTCAGGAGGCTTTGCATGCTTTTTAAGGGGATCACACACAGGGGTCAGATATCTTTCGGGCCTGTACGGGCTTCCTATGGCTTCTGAGAAAAGCACCAGACTTCGAATCTGGGGGTTGCACGTTCGAGCCGTGCCGGGCGCACCATCTCCTTCAATCAGTGCAATACTGAGTGCTGCGACTATTGCTCCGCGTAGGTCGTGGTCGTCCCGTCCTTGTTGATGGCGTAGACCTTGATCGGGCCGTCCTTCGGACCTTCCATGCCAGGCACGCCGCTAGGCATGCCCGGGATGCTCAGGCCCACCATGTCCTTGGGCTGCTCCGACAAAAACCGCTTGATGATCTCACTCGTTATGTGACCTTCGAAGACATAGCCATTAAGCTTGATCAAGTGGCAGCCTTGAAAGCCGGGCGGCACACCTTCCCTCCGGCTCATGTCGACAAGGTCCTTTACTGGTTCGATCTTCAAGTCGAAGCCATTTTTCTCGAGGTACTCCGCGTGGGTCTCACAGCACTCGCACGCTTGGGCCTTGTAGAGCGTGCCCTGAAGGGTCTCGGCAAGAGCCGGGCCGGACCAGCAACCCAGGGCAAGCGCGACAACGATCTTGCAGAGACGGTTCATGGGACTCTCCTTTACGCGAGTGTAGTGCTGTTCAGTTCGTGAGTGCAAAGCCGATGACGGCCATGCTGATGGCGGCTTATGAAGGCAGGATAGAGCCTTCCGGTAATGGAGCCCAGTGAATCTGGGGGTTGCACGTTCGAGCCGTGCCGGGCGCACCACTCACCTCAAAGGCAACGGCTGCGAAGGCCCGGCAGGCTTACCCAGCAAACCTCCCAGCCTCGCAAAGGGGCCGGGTGATGCCGGCTCGCTGTCTTTGGCCGTCGGTTGCTTGGCGGCGCGCCGCGCTTTCGGGGCGCTGTTCGGGTAGAGCCACCCCGTCTCCGACGTTTCGGGATCGATCACTCTCACCCAGCCGCGCTTGCGCTCGATTTCCTGGAGCTTGCTGCCCTTTTCCATGACGCCGATAACGCCCGCCGACCGGGACGGGCCTTTTCGCAGGTTGACGTCGAGTGGAAGCTCTATCCATTTCGTATCGGCTGCGTCTTCAACGGCTTGCGGCTGTGCAAGATCCGCAGCCGGGTCTTCTTTCACCAGCGCTTGGGTTTCACCTGCATCATTCCGAGCAGCACCGGAACTTGGCGCATCGTAGATGGCGCCGAACTCCACGCCCGATTGCCCGTCACCGCCATAAACCTCGCTGACGTCGCCAAACAGGCCGGCGCCGTCGTCCGGCGCTGAAACGTCTACATTCTCGGGGGGCGTTACGTCCTGTGAGGGCAATGAAGCTACTTGCGCAGGCTGATCGGCGGCCGGATTCTGTTGCAGGGTTGCAGGCATGGCTGCCTTACCCGCGGCGGCTGCCGTCATGAGCCCCACCACGGCGCGCTCTTCGGGCGGCGAAGCGGGTTCGGACCACGGCGCGTCGACCGTGCCGGTCCAAATCATCGTTGCCAGCGCCGAGCCGACCAGGAGGCCAACTGCCGCCAGGCTCACGATCAGCGTCGGGACATCGAACAGGCTGCTGAGCGAGGCCCCCGCTGGCGGTGATGGTCTGACAACCGGCTTTCTGGTCAAGGTGACTTGTGCCGGCTGGCCGGGCACGAATTGCTTCGCGATCTCGGCCGCGAGCGCGTCGCGTCGCTGGTCCATTGCCGAGCGCGTAGGATGTGACACGGTCCCCGCAGCGCGCGGGACCTGGTATTCCAGGCTGTTGAGTCTCAATTCAAGGGCATGGTGTTGGGCTGACGCTGTCATGTCGTTCCCCCGCATGGGCTTCGGAGCGGACTCCGAGACCGGTTGGACAACCGAGACCGAATGCAGACGCAGCCCCATTCCGTCCATTCCTTGCGCCGCCAGGCGAAAATGAGCGAGCATCATGGCAGCGGGCGGAATGGCACAGATCCCTCATCTGCGCAGGCGATAAACGACAAGCGCGGCAAGGAGTTCCCGGCCGTGCGAAAAATCGCTGAACATTCGTTCCGGCAAGGTGGAATGCGCCCGAAGGGCCCGCCCGCGCCTTGGCGCGCCAATCTTTTCAGGGTTTCGGCCGATTGGGACGCGACGTTCCTGTCAGTCCCCGCTCAACCTATGCGTCATTCGTCGAATTCCGGCACGGCGGTGCTCACGCGCTTGTAGGTGCCGGAACCGGAAACATTGAGGCCCATTCCGCAGTCGCCATCCTGCTTTACGACGAGCTTGCCGGGCGCGAACTTGAATGACAACGCGCAGTCCAAGTCCTTATCGACGTAATTGGCGGCGCCTCCGGTGAGCGGAACCTCGCCCGACACCTCCCCGACATTCGCCTGATATGTCGCGTTGAGGGAAAATTTCATCCGCCCATCCGTCTGCTGAACCAGCACTTCCCCGGTCTTCATTTCGTACGTCCCCGTCACACCATCATCTGCGTGCGCCGAAGGCATCAGAACGAGGCATAGTAACGCCGTCCATATCGCTGCTCGCATAGGTCTCTCCATGCGGTTACCTCTAAATGGGTTGTCCGCTCCCTAAACCTCACCTCGAGTCCGCTCCTGTACTACGTTCGGCCTTCAGCAGCCAAGTCTCGATCTGGCCGATGCCCTTGACCTTGACGGGGCCGCGCGACTCGAACACGAAGCGGCCCTCCAACGCGCGCATCACCGCCTCCGACACCTGAATCTCGCCGGGGAGCCCGTGCGATTCCAGCCGCGAGGCGAGGTTCACCGTCTCGCCCCACACGTCGTAGGAAAATTTGTCGGCGCCGATCACCCCGGCCATGACCGGGCCGCCGGCTATGCCCACACGGATTTTCAGATCGACGCCATGCTTGGTGGAGAGAAGCTCCACGAGATCGGGCAGGCGCAGCGCCATGCGCGCGAGCCGCGGCAGATGGTCGGGCTGCTCCCGGCTCACGCCGCATACCGCCATATAGCCGTCACCGATGGTCTTGATCTTCTCCACCCCATGCGCCGCCGCGAGCTTGTCGAACTCGGTGACGATCTCGTCGAGCAGGTCAACGGTGCGCGCGGCGCCCAGCTCCTGTGCCAGCTCGGTGAAGCCGACCAGATCGCTGAACAGGATGGAGGCATCGGTCACATTGTCGGCGATCCGCTCGCCCGGCTTGTCCTTCAGCCGCTCGGCGATCGCCTCGGGCAGGATATTGCCGAGCAGCGCGTCGGCCTCGGCGCGCGCGCGGTCGGCCACGGTGAAGGCGTAGCCCACGATCAGCGCGATGATGCAGAAGGTGGTGACGGCGGAGGACACATAGAGATTGGCGAGCAGGCCGGGATCGGCGGCGATCAGCGCGCGTTCCGGCGGAAATAGGAACCAGGCCGCCACGTGCAGCGCCAAGCCCACCGCGATCACCGCCACCACCAGGCGGAAATTGGACAGGCCGTAGATGGCGAAGGCGACCGAAGCGGCGATGATGTAGTTGATCTGGATGCCGGAGTCGCGCCCGAGCGCCCACACGAAGAAGAACAGCGCGATGAACTCGGCGATGGCGATGATCACCGCGGCGGCGATGTCGTTGATGCGGTGGGCGAGCGGCGCCGCGAGCGCCACTGCGACCAGCAGCAAATTGACGACGATCAGGGAGAAATATTTCTCCGTGCCGTAATAGGCGAACACGATGGCATAGCCCGCCGAGAAGATGGCGATGAGAAACGCCATCACGTTGACGATGGTCAGCCGGCGGCGCACCGGGCGCGGATAGTCTTCCGTGCCGAACTCGGCGAACCTCGCCAGCGGACCCATCCAGGCGAAGAGCGGCGCATCGCGCGCGGCTGCAATGGTTCCGCCTTTGCTCATGTGAGGTTCCCCGTCGCGCCGATGGTACCGCGCGAGCGCCGGTGGAGGCTAGCGGTCCAAAACCAGCCTGATCTCGACCAGGTTGGAGCGCACCCGCAAGACGTAAAAGCCCATGGTGGCGAGATGCGACGGCATCAATATGCCGGACTCCGCGCCGTTGGAGATGATGATGGGCCGGATGTTGAGCGAGGCGCGCAGCTGGTCCTCAAGCTCGTCCCAAAGCTGGGTGAGGCCGCGCTGGGCGATCACGTCCTGGAAGTCGGCGCGCGCCGAGGTAAGGATGCCGTAATAGCCGTAGAGCTGGCCGTAGGCGAACCAGAAGCGGTCGTCGGCGCGGGGGTCGAACCAGCCGAGATTATGCTTCTCCGACCGCTCCCGCAGGATCGCCGAAGTTGAGCCGATATCGTTGGCGATGCGGTCGATGAATTGCAGCAGATTGTCCGCACGTGCGTCGAATACCGCCTCGCATTTCTCGAGCCTGGTGTTGAATTCCTTGAGATCGGTAATGGCCGAGCGGTAGAAGCTCGGCGTCGGCGTCTTCGGCCCGAACGGGTGCAGGCCGAAATACCAGGTCGACTCGTCGAATTGCAGATTGCCGCGCGCCTTCTGCAGATTGGCATCGATCTGCGAGGTGCCGCGCACGCGCCCCAAAGTATCGACCAGCTCGATCGAGGTGCGGCGGATCGCCTGGTTCACGCCGCGCTGGAAGGCGGCCTTGTTGTCGAAGAACGGCGTATGCTCCCAGGGAACGCCGAACAGGCCAAGCTTGTAGAGAAGCATGGAGGAGATCCACGCATTCTGGTTGACGTTGAAGTCGACCAGATCGGCGGTCACGTCGACGATCATGGACCGTCGGCAGGTTTGCGTCGCAGTTTCGCCGGGGGTGGCCGCCGCTTCGTCCGGCGCGCTGACGATGCCGCCTCGCGGCGCTGTCTGGGCGCCGGGCGCGCCGCCTTTGGCAGTGATTTCGAGAGCTTCGGCGTAATCCGGATTGAAATTGGTCCAGATCTGCGTCGTCCAGATGAAATAGCCATAGAGGCCGACCAGAACGAGCAGCAGCGCGCCGAGCACGCCTCTGAGAATCCAGCCGCGCTCGCGGTACCAACGCCCGAGCCATAGGAACGGCCACAGCACGACGCCGACGGCATAGCCGATGCCCCGCCCGATCGTCTGGAACAGGCGGGTGAAGAAATTCACGATCGGCTCAAGCATGCGACGTCATCCTGGCCCGGTAAGGGAGCGCTGGTGACATCATATAGGAATGGTGCACGCGCGGCGCACGCCGCCGTCTTCCGCGGCAGCTACTAACCGCGATCCCGCTCGCCCTATTTCAGAGGCGGCAAGGTCGTCGGTTCTGACACCACCTGCTGATGGTGGAAGCAGCCCCCGAGCGCCACGAGTGGCGCAAGGACCGCCAAGACAAAGGCGATCATACGCATTACTGAACCCCCTACGCATACACAACTCCCTGGATTCAAAGCACGTTTAGGGGCAGCGATGGTGGCAAAATTGCCACACAGAACCCTCGTCTTTCACACCCAAGCCGCAGATAAATCTTGGATTTTCTGGGATTTTCACGATTCGTTAACCATCCCCGCGCGCTAATCGGCAGTTCGTCAACATGGCCGCGGGGAGCCCGTGTCAGAGAGCCGATACCTCCTTTTCTTCACCGCGCTGCTTGCGGGCGCGCTGGTGGTCTGCGCGCCGATGGTCCTGTTCCGGACGGCCGCCGAGCACGACACCTCATGGCTCGACGCGGAGCCGCAGATCGCCCCCTACGCCGTCGCCGGCAAAGGCTGGGAGGCCGTGGTCACGGCTGAGCCCGTCGCTCGCGACGAGATGGCCGACCTCCCGCCCGCCGTGCCGCTTGCGCAGGTTGATACCTACGTCGCCGACCTGCCAGAGGTACGGCCGGTTCTCGCCATGCTTTCCGCCGAGGAGACGACGAACGCGGACGAGCCCTCACCCGAACCGGTGAAGGTCGCCCAGCTCGAAGAAGAGATCCTCGACGAGAGCAGTGGCGCGAGCGTGACCTACGCGTCGGAGCCCGAGCCGCAACACATGGCAGAAGAGCCAATGTCCGAGCCGGTGCAAGTCGCCGAGCTCGACGAAGCGAGCCCGGCGCCCGCGCCGCAACATGAGGCGCAAAAGCCCGCGCCGGAAGCCGTGCGGGTCTCCGAGCCTGACGCGCCGATGAGCGGCGATGACAGCGCCTCGAGCGCGACGCCGGCCGCGGAGCCCTCGCCCGACATCGCGCCGCCGCTGCCGTCGCGCCGGCCCGCGCCGATCAGAACCGCCGAGATCGTGGTCGCACAAGAGAACGCCGCGCCCAGGCAATCTGGCCGCGTCGAGCGAAGCAACGATGAAGTGCCGCCGCTGCGCTGGAGGCCCATGGCACTCGCCCCCGCCGACACGCCCACGCCGCCGAAACTCTCGCCCCCCGCCCAGAAGCTCCCGTCAAGCGGAGGACTGTCCGCCGCCGCGCATCGGTCCAAGGTCTGGTCGGCGCTCGCGCGTCACAAGCCGCGCGCGGGCCAGCGCGGCAGCGCCACCGTGACCTTCGCCATCGGCGCCAGCGGCGGCTTGCGTGGCGCGCGCATCGCGAAGTCGAGCGGCAACGCCAAAATCGACCAGATGGCGCTGGCGACCGTGCGCAACGCCGCGCCCTTCCCGGCGCCGCCTAACCTCAAATCAGGCGCCGCCTCCTACACCATCCGCATCGAATTTCGCTAACCGGCGCCCGCATCTCGGCGGGAGCTTGCCAGGCACGCGCGGCAGCGGCTAGAAGAGCTAGCCCACCGCTTGCAAGCTTCGCTTTCGGGCGCCACATGTGGCGCTGGTGGGGGATCGTCTAACGGTAGGACAGCGGACTCTGACTCCGCCAGTCTTGGTTCGAATCCAAGTCCCCCAGCCACCATTCTGCAGTCAATCCAACGCCTCGCCATTGTGGCGGTGGCTGTTCGCGGGTATTCTCCAAACCGGCTCCTGGAGAGGTGTCCATCTGGTCTCACGCAAGAGATAAACTGAATACCCACACCCCCGCTTTGCCTCAAACGCGTCGCGTCAGGCGGCTGCGCCTCAAGGCATGAGCGAGACCACGAGCCAGCATTCAACCAAATTGCTATCGGGAGGGAGCCTATGAGTGAATTGGCTACGGTCCAAACAACCAAGGAGGAGAAGGAGAGATGACCCGCAAAACACCACTGATTGCCGGCGCCGCAATCGGCATCGCCGCCGCGCTCGCCTTCGCTCAGCCGCTGCTTGCCGGAACGTGCCAGCCGGTGACGGTCAAGGGGAACGCCAAGGATCCTGCCGCGGCGACCACGCAAGCGCAGATCAAGCTCACGCAGGAATTGACCCGGCTCGGCGGCGGCAAGGTCACGCATAATTCGACCGACTGTAAACCCATCCCTGGCGGTTTCGAGTGCAAGACCAAGGCGGTCGTCTGCCCGTGACGCCTCGCTTCTATAGCAGCGGTATGGCGTAGTTCACGATCGCGCGGAACTGGGTGAAGTCGTCGCTCGGCAGCGGAGCCCCAATGACGCGCTGATCGAGATATTCGATCTGCACCCTCAAGCCTTCGAGCGACCCGCTATGCGGCTGGTATTCGAGGCGGAGGTCGAGCTCGTCGCGGTCCGGCGCCGGAAGGCCGGTCGCCACGTCGATGGCATCGACGCCCCTGCCCCAACCCACGAAGAATTTCAGCCCTTCGATGCCAACCGGCGAGAAATCGTAGGACAGGCTGACCAGGAAGCCCAGTTCGCCGGCCCGCTGGAACGATGAGAGCTGCATGGCAGTGAAGGCGGCGCTGGAGCCGAAGGGATGGAGGAAGGCGACGTCGTCGCCGACCCGCGACACGCCTCCCGTCAGCACGAAGCTTCGATAGCTCGAGACCAGCCGCCCCGACGCCTGAAAGGTGTGAAACGGCGAGCCCGGCATCAGCTCTTCGCCCACGCTTCGCTGGTCGGCATTGTTGATGCTGACGCGAAAGCTCGGGTGTCTCACCCCGCCGCCAACGGGCAGCGTGTAGTCGATCTCCCCATAGGCCGTGTTCATCGCATCCGCGATCCAATAATTCACCAGGCCGTAATTCCACTGCGCCCCGCGGTAGCGCGCGCCAGTAATGAGCACGCCTTCGTCCTGCGCCACGCCAAGCGTTTCGGAGAAGGGGATGAACTTTTCGCTGTCGCGCCGCTTGTAGCGCCAAAGATAGGACGCGATGTAATCGAGCTTCTGCTCCTGGCGATCCTCGGGCAACAGCACGATGCCTTCGAAGGCAAGCGGGATCATGCGGAAATCGTTGGGGTTGATATAGGCCGTGCGCACGAGCTGCCGCCCGGCCGTCAGCTCCTGCCCGGCGAATTTCAGCCGCGCGCTCGCCTGGCCGGGCGTGGTGATCTGATCGCCGTCGGCAGTGAGGTTGAACGTGGCTCCGGCACCGTCCGGCGCATAGAGCGGCTGTGAGGTATAGAGGACGCCGCGCAATTGGAGAAAGTCGGCGATATAGCCCGATTGGTAAGCAAGCGATCCGCCGGTGGTCAGCGCCTCGGACTCGAACCCGAACACATCCTGGGAGAGCCAATAGGTACGGCTGTTCAGCCTGAGCTTGGTGTCGCGGAGGAAGGTGCCTTGGTCCTGCAAGCCGCGGCTTACCGATCGCAGAAGCGGCGCGCGCCCATCCACATAGGGCATGGGTCCTTTCAGATTCTCGCGCGGATCGAGCGGACTCTCAAAGCCCTCGCCGATCGGGCTGTAGGCCTGCTGCGCCGTTGCCGGGATGGGATAATCGGGCAAACCGTCCGATCCCGTGGCCCCGGCATCTTGCGCGCGTGCCGTCTGACCAAGCCCTAAACACGCGGCAACGATTGCGGCAATAAAGGCCCCAAGCCTGACCGGCACCGGATCAAGCCGAGCCATACTTGTCCCCCCTCAAGCCGCAGCGTGTTTGTTCCGTGCGCCCCACGCCAGTAAAATCTAGCCGATTCCCCTTATCGCCGCGATTTTGGGGTCCTGTTTCATCGCCTCCCCATGGCGCA
>DATMDY010000174.1:0-6497 GCA_035557335.1 Methyloceanibacter sp. | reverse complement strand
GCCTTTGAGTGCGTCTCTGGACTGCGGCGCGAAGCCGATGCGGAACTCCTTCAGCGTTTCGGGCGTGAGCCCACGATGCTCGGCATATGTGAGCGCGTCGCGCCCCTCTGCCGTCCCGAGCTGCTCCTCGAAGAACCGCGCGGCGGCTTCGAGCGCATCGAGCAGCCCGAGGCGCTCCTTGGCGGAACGCTCGAATTGCGGGTCGGGCTTGGGCAGTTCCAGGCCGGCCTCGCCAGCGAGCCGCTCGACCGCTTCCGGGAAGCTCAAGCCTTCGGTCTCCATGAGGAAGGAGAAGACGTCGCCATGCTTGCCGGAGGAGAAGTCGTGATAGAAACCCTTCTGGTCGTTGACGGTGAAGGACGGCGTCTTCTCCTTGTTGAAGGGCGACAGCCCCTTCCACTCGCGCCCTGCCCGCTTCAAGGGCACGCGGCGCGAAACCACCTGTGAGACCGGCAGCCGTGCGCGGATCTCATCCAGAAACGAATCGGAGAATTTCATCCAAGGAGTGGGCGCCTATGCAGGCCCGCAAAGCCACATGGCCTCTGGCCGTTGTTACCGTTATCCACTAGAACAAAATGAGAACCCTGTCCATGACAACGCCCTCCCGCGAAGGAGGGCGCTGCGCGTCGTCATGCGGTTGCCCTTTAGGGCACGGAGAGCCACGACTTAGTTCCGTCCCGCGGCGCTGGTGAGGAGCAGCTCGGCGGGGGCCACCACGGCAAGCGTCGCCGCGTCGGACCCGCAGAGAAGGCTCATCGCCTGGCGTTGCGAGCCATCGAGCTCAAGCGTCTGACCGGGCTTCAGGCTCAGGCGCACGCGCGTCGAGGCATAGGGCGCATCGGGGCTTGCGTCTTTCCAGACCACCGCGTTCACCGCGCATGCGCCGCGCTCGGGCGTATAGAAGGCGACGATGCGCTGACCGCCGACCGTGGCGAGAATAGGCTCGCCGGGCCCAACCGGACCGAGATTGCTGAGCGGCTTATCGGCATGCGCGGGAATGCCGGCAGCGCCGAGCATGACACTGGCCGCCAGGACGAAGGCTGCAGGTTGAAAGAGAGAATACCGGGCCATGATGGCCTCCTTTCGGCTCAAGCACGGAACAGTCCGCGCTGCATTGCCGATTCGATATTGCATTGCGGTGACGAATTGATGCTGCAATGCAATGACAGATGGCCGCATGGCTAGGCGCCGCAGGGTTTGCCCGAACAGGCGATCCGGATGTCGAATTGTTGCGGGTTTTTGTTCGCCAAACTTTGACTTCGCCCGCGCGTCTGCTCACGATCGAGGCACGCTTGGCAAGTTATGCTCACGGCGTAGGCTGTCGCCTTACGCCGCCGCGGCGACACGAAGGACTAGCCGAGCTTGGCCTTCACCGCGGTGCTGGCCTTGGCGAAATCCATCTGGCCGGCATAGCGGGATTTCAGCGCCGCCATCACCTTGCCCATATCCTTGACACTTGACGCGCCTGCTTCGGCGATTGCCGCGGCGATCGCCTTTTCCACGTCCGCGTCCGAGAGCTGTTGCGGCAGGAACTCGCGGATGATGACGATCTCCTCGCTCTCCTGCGCGGCAAGCTCGGCGCGGCCGGCATCGGCGTAGATCTTTTGCGATTCCTCGCGCTGCTTGATCATCTTGGCGAGGAGATCGAGCAACTCGGCGTCGGTCGCTTCCGTCTTGCCCGCCGTACGCGCGGCGATGTCGCGATCCTTGATCGCGGCGCTGACCATACGCAGTGTCGAGATGCGGCGTTTGTCTTGCGCTTTGGTGGCCGCTTGCAAGGCGGCAGTAATTGTGTCGCGCATGGTGTCGGCCGGTTTTTTCAGGAAGAAACTTTGAAACTAATCGACGGATGAGCCGCAAGCAAGGTCTTTTGCTGGGTTAAGTTTTTGTTTTAACAACAAAATATTTCGCGCTTCGGATTGACCCCACACCCCTCCTGCCGTAAGAGTCCGCGGGCTCCTCCCCTGGAGTCCAGTTGAAGTCGCAGGCGTCGCACCCGACTTAACTTTCGGCCAGCCCCCAGGTCGCGAATACGTGCCATGAACACCGAGACTGAAGCCTTGGCCGCGAAGGCCGCAACGTCGCGCGTGCGCCGTCTCCCCGATTGGGCCGACGAAGCGCCGACCGCCCTCCTCGTTCTCGCCGACGGCACGGTCATCGAGGGCCAGGGCGCGGGCGCCACTGGCATCGCGGTCGGCGAGGTCTGCTTCAACACGGCGATGACCGGCTATCAGGAGATCCTTACCGATCCCTCCTATGCCGGGCAGATCATCACCTTCACCTTCCCGCATATCGGCAATGTCGGCACCAACGCCGAGGATATCGAGACCGCGAGCCTCGCGGCCGCGTCCGGTGTGCGCGGTTGCGTGCTGCGTGCACCGATCACTGCGCCGTCGAACTGGCGCGCGGCGCAGGATTTCAACGCATGGCTGAAGGCGCGCGGTATCATCGCCATCACCGGAGTCGATACCCGCGCGCTCACGGCGCTGATCCGCGAGAAGGGCATGCCGAACGCGGTGATCGCGCATGCTCCCGACGGCAAATTCGATCTCGATGCCTTGAAGCGCGAGGCCGCCGCGTGGCCCGGCATGGTCGGTCTCGATCTCGCCAAGGAGGTGACCTCGGGCCAGAGTTATTCCTGGGACGAGACGGAATGGCAGTGGGGCGAAGGTTACGGCCGTCAGGAGACGCCGCAGTTCCACGTCGTCGCCATCGATTATGGGCTGAAGCGCAACATCCTGCGCGAGCTGGCCGGAGCCGGCTGCCGTCTTACCGTGGTGCCGGCGACTGCGACCGCCGAAGACATTCTGGAGCGCAAACCCGACGGCGTATTTCTCTCCAACGGCCCGGGCGACCCGGCGGCAACCGGCATCTATGCCGTGCCCGAGATCAGGAAGCTCGTGGATTCAGGTCTGCCGGTGTTCGGCATCTGTCTTGGCCACCAGATGCTGGGCTTGGCGCTCGGCGGCAAGACGGCAAAGATGCATCAGGGCCATCATGGCGCCAACCATCCGGTGAAGGACTTTACCACTGACAAGGTCGAGATCACCTCGATGAATCATGGCTTTGCCGTAGATCGCGACAGCCTGCCGGTATCCGTCGAGGAGACCCATGTCTCTCTGTTCGATGGCTCGAATTGCGGGCTCAAGGTAAAAGACAGGCGGGTCTTCTCGGTGCAATATCACCCGGAGGCTTCGCCCGGACCGCAAGACAGCCATTATCTCTTCACCCGCTTCGTCGAGATGATGGCCGAGCGCAAGAATAGTGACTCAACGTGAGAAGGAGTGACAGATGTTAAGTACCAAGACCAAATTGTTACTCATCGCGGCGCTGGCCTTCGTGGTCGTCGCCGGGAGCATGACCTCCGACGCTCTCTCCCGGAGCAGCAAGACCGGCGCCGTGGTCGGCGGCCTTATTGCCGGGGCGGCGATCGGCGCGGCGATATCGAGCGCCAACCATCCCACCACGGTCTATGTGGAGGAGAGGTCCAAGCCCAAGCCGAACAAATGGGGTGAATCGTTTTCGCCGAAGTCAGGCGTGAGATGTTATCCGGCCCAGCATGCCTGCTACAGCTCCAATGGCGCCTATAACGCCAATTGGACCCATAAGGTCTATGCGAGATGAGGACGTCCATGTCGATGTTGTCACATATCCGTAAATTGCTCCTTTGCCTCGCCGCTTGCCTCGTCATCGCCGCCGTGCCGGCCATGGCCGAGGACGACGACGACGACCGCCTCGACGATGCCTGGGAAGACGCCGTTGGCGACCAGGAGCCCGTGCTCACCGACAAGCAGTTCGCGTTGCTGAATAACCTTGCCTACCAGGCGGCCGCGGCCAAAGTGTGCGACGGCTTCACCCTGGACCCGGATAAATTCGCAACCGGTATCGCCGAAGCGACCTCGCCGGCACCGGCCAACTTGTCCGACGAGGACGCCGAGACCTGGAAAACCGCCGTGCTCATCCGCTTCGGCACGTCCTATGGCCTGTTTCTGGCCGAAGGCAATGACGAGGACGACGAATTCTGCAAGAACGCGAAGGAACTGAAGGCCGATTCCGAAGTGCCGAATGTCTGGCAATAGAACCGGCCTGCGCTCCAACGCTTCGATTGAGAGGCCCGGCCGCAAAGCCGGGCCTCCGTTTAAGTAACGCCGGTCAGTCTGCCTTGCTGCAGGAGCAGCATCCTATATAAACCAAGGTCAGCCTCTCTCCTCATGCCTAAGCGCACAGACATAAAGTCCATCCTGATCATCGGGGCTGGGCCGATCGTCATCGGCCAGGCCTGCGAGTTCGACTATTCCGGCACGCAGGCCTGCAAAGCCTTGAAAGAAGAGGGTTATCGCATCGTGCTGGTGAACTCGAACCCGGCCACGATCATGACCGATCCCGACCTCGCCGACGCCACCTATATCGAGCCGATCACCCCCGATTTCGTCGCCAAGATCATCGAGAAGGAGCGGCCCGACGCGCTGCTCCCCACCATGGGCGGCCAGACCGCGCTCAATGTCGCGCTCAGCCTCGACCGGGCCGGCGTGCTCGCCAAATTCGGAGTGGAGATGATCGGCGCGCGCGCCGAGGTCATCGACAAGGCCGAGGACCGCGAGCTGTTCCGCGAGGCTATGCAGAAAATCGGCATCGAGACGCCGCGCTCGCTGCTTGCCGACGCGTCAGAACTGAAACGCGCCGACCGGGATAAATACAAGGCGGAGGTCGCCCGCGTCGAGGCGGAGGTCGCCGACCCCGAGAGGCGCGCAGAGGCGGTCGCCGCCTTCCAGACGGTCTGGGCGCAAAGCGAAGGCGAGCGGCGGCGGCGTTATGTCGAGAAGGGTCTGATCGAGGCGCTGGAAGCGGTGCAGGAAATCGGTCTCCCCGCAATCATCCGCCCCTCCTTTACGCTCGGCGGCACCGGCGGCGGCATCGCTTATAACCGCGAGGAGTTCCTGGAAATCGTCGAGCGCGGTCTCGACGCCTCCCCCACCTGCGAGGTGTTGATCGAGGAATCGGTGCTCGGCTGGAAGGAGTTCGAGATGGAGGTCGTCCGCGACAAGGACGACAACTGCATCATCGTCTGCTCCATCGAGAATGTCGATCCGATGGGCGTGCATACCGGCGATTCCATCACCGTGGCGCCGGCGCTCACACTTACCGACAAGGAATATCAGATCATGCGCAACGCCTCGATCAAGGTGCTGCGCGAGATCGGGGTGGAGACCGGCGGCTCCAACGTGCAGTTCGCGGTGAATCCGGCGGACGGGCGCCTGGTCATCATCGAGATGAATCCGCGCGTGTCGCGTTCCTCGGCGCTGGCCTCCAAGGCCACGGGTTTCCCCATCGCCAAGATCGCGGCCAAGCTCGCGGTTGGCTACACGCTCGACGAGCTTGCAAATGACATCACCGGCGGCGCCACGCCGGCGAGCTTCGAGCCGACCATCGACTATGTGGTGACCAAGATCCCGCGCTTCGCCTTCGAGAAATTCCCGGGGTCGGCGCCGACCCTCACCACGTCGATGAAGTCGGTGGGCGAGGCCATGGCCATCGGCCGCACCTTCACCGAGTCGCTGCAAAAGGCGCTGCGCTCGATGGAGACGGGCCTGACCGGTGTCGACGACATCGTGTTCGAGGGGCTCGGTCAGGGCGACGACAAGAACGTGATCCGCGCGGCGCTCGGCACGCCCTCGCCCGACCGGCTCCTGAAAGTGGCCCAGGCGCTCAGGCTCGGCGTCGAGCACGACCAGATCTACGACTCTTGCAATATCGACCCGTGGTTCATCCGCCAGATCCAGGACATCGTCGATGCCGAGGAACGGGTGCGCCAGCACGGGCTGCCGTCAGGCGCCGGCCAGTTCCGCGCGTTGAAGGCACAAGGCTTCTCCGACGACCGCCTGGCTACGCTCTCCGGCCTTGACGCGGGCGAAGTGGCGGCCCGGCGCCGGAAGCTCGGCGTGCATCCGGTGTTCAAGCGCATCGACACTTGCGCCGCGGAGTTCGCCTCGCCCACCGCCTATATGTACTCGACCTACGAGGCTGGCTTCGCCGGTCCGCCGCAATGCGAGGCGAGGCCTTCCGACAAGGAGAAGATTATCATCTTGGGCGGCGGGCCGAACCGCATCGGCCAAGGCATCGAATTCGACTATTGCTGCTGCCATGCGGCCTTCGCCCTGTCGGACGCGGGCTTCGAGACCATCATGGTCAATTGCAATCCGGAGACGGTCTCGACCGACTACGACACCTCGGACCGGCTCTATTTTGAGCCGCTCACGGAAGAGGACGTGCTCGAGATCGTGCGTACCGAGGAACAGAACGGGCGGCTTAAAGGCGTCATCGTGCAGTTCGGCGGGCAGACGCCGCTCAAGCTCGCCGCGGCGCTCGAAAACGCCAAGGTACCGATCCTCGGCACCTCTCCCGATGCCATCGACCTGGCCGAAGACCGCGACCGGTTCAAGACTCTGATCGACCGGCTCGGCTTGAAGCAGCCGCTCAGCGGCATCGCCCGTTCGGCC
>DATMDY010000173.1:0-4879 GCA_035557335.1 Methyloceanibacter sp. | reverse complement strand
GCGGTGGAGCAGCAGGCGCAGAGGATACACTCGTAGAGCCCGTCGAGCTTCTGCCGGTCCTCGTGGCTCTGGCGCCATTCCTTTTGCGGCGTCGGCGAATCGGTCTTGAGCCACGGCTCGATGAAGCGAAGCTGGGCGAAGAACTGCGTCATGTCCGGCACCAGATCCTTGATCACCGGCATGTGCGGCAGCGGATAGATGGGGATGGCGCCTTTGGCGTCCTCGGCATGCATGGTGCAGGCGAGCGTGTTGGTGCCGGCGATGTTCATGGCGCATGAGCCGCATACGCCCTCGCGGCAGGAGCGGCGGAAGGTGAGCGTGGGGTCGATGGTGTTCTTGATCCAGAGGAGCGCGTCGAGCACCATCGGGCCGCACTCGTTCATGTCCACCCAATAGGTGTCGACCCGCGGGTTCTCGCTGGTCTCGGGATCGAAGCGGTAGATACGGTACTCGCGCCAGCGCCCTGCCTCCGCGTCCTTAGGCGGCGGATTCCACGCCTTGCCTTTCTTGACCTTGGAGTTCTTCGGCAGCGTGAACTGGACCATGGTGAACCCGCGCTGGCTCTCTCGCTCTAACCTCGCATAACCGAGAGCGGCCCCGCAATCAAAGAGCGAATTGTCACTACACCTGTCATGGCCTCATCCTTCGAGACGCGGCCTTCCGGCAGCTCCTCAGGATGAGGATTTGTAACTAATACACCCGCTCCTTGGGCTGGATGTAGGCGATCTCGTTGGATAGCGTGAAGGAGTGCACCGGCCGGTAGTCGAGCCGCACGGTGTGCTTGCCGTAATCGGCATAGGACAGCGTGTGCTTCATCCACTTCGTGTCGTCGCGCTTGGGGAAGTCCTCTCGCGCATGCGCGCCTCTCGATTCCTCGCGGGCGAGTGCGCCCTGGACCGTAACCGCAGACTGCGCGATCAGATTGTCGAATTCGAGCGTCTCGATCAGGTCGGTGTTCCAGATCAGCGAGCGGTCGTTGACGCTTATGTTGGCGGCGTCGTCCCACACCACACGGATGGCCTTCACGCCCTCCTCCATGACCTCCTTGGTGCGGAATACGGCGCAGTGATTCTGCATGACCGTCTGCATGCGGAGCCGCAATTGTGCGGTCGGCGCATCGCCTGAGGCGTACCGGAACTTGTCGAGCCGCTCGATGGTCTGTTCGCCGGCGCCTTTCGGCAGATCGGGAATGCGCTCGTCCTTCCGCACCAGTTCGGCGCAGCGTAGCGCCGCGGACCGGCCGAACACCACGAGGTCGATCAGAGAGTTCGAGCCGAGACGGTTCGCGCCATGCACCGACACGCAGGCCGCCTCGCCGAGCGCCATGAGTCCCGGCACGGTGGCGTCTGGATCGCCGTCCTTCGGCGAGATCACCTCGCCATGCATGTTGGTGGGGATGCCGCCCATATTGTAGTGACAGGTCGGAATGATCGGGATCGGCTTCTCGGCGATGTCGACGCCGGCGAAGATGCGGGCAAGCTCGGCGATACCCGGCAGGCGCTCCTGCAGGATCTCGGGCGGCAAATGCTCGAGATGGAGGTGCATATAGTCCTTGTCCGGCCCATGCCCCTTGCCTGCCCTGATTTCCATCGTGATGGCGCGCGAGACGACGTCGCGCGAGGCGAGGTCCTTGGCGGACGGCGCGTAACTCTCCATGAATTTCTCGCCTTCGGAATTGCGCAAGAAGCCGCCTTCGCCGCGCGCGCCTTCGGTGATGAGCACGCCCGCGCCATAGACGCCAGTTGGATGGAACTGCACGAATTCCATGTCCTGGAGCGGCAGGCCGGCGCGCAGCACCATGGCGTTGCCGTCGCCGGTGCAGATATGCGCGCTCGTGCAGGAGAAATAGGCGCGGCCATAGCCGCCGGTGGCGAGGATGGTCTGGTGCGCGCGGAAGCGATGCAGGGTGCCGTCCTCCATGCAGAGCGCGATCACACCGCGGCAGCGCCCCTCGTCGTCCATGATGAGGTCGATGGCGAAATACTCGATGAAGAACTCGGCGGAATGACGGAGCGCCTGGCCATACATGGTGTGCAGCATGGCGTGGCCGGTGCGGTCGGCGGCGGCGCAGGTGCGCTTGGCCTGGCCCTTGCCGAAATCGGTGGTCATGCCGCCGAACGCGCGCTGCAGGATCTTGCCGTCGTCGGTGCGCGAGAAAGGCACGCCCCAATGCTCGAGCTCGTACACGGCTTCCGGCGCGTTGCGGCAGAGATATTCGATGGCGTCCTGATCGCCGAGCCAGTCTGAGCCCTTGACCGTGTCGTACATGTGCCAGCGCCAGTCGTCGGGCCCCATATTGCCGAGCGCCGCGGCGATGCCGCCTTGCGCCGACACGGTGTGCGAGCGGGTGGGAAACACCTTGGTGATGCAGGCGGTACGCAGGCCTGCTTCGCTGCAGCCGACCACGGCGCGCAAGCCGGAGCCGCCGGCGCCGACCACGACCACGTCATAGGCGTGGTCGATAACGGGATAGGCGCGCCCGTTCACCATGACCGCATTGTGCGGCGGGGTCTCGTGCGGCGTGGCGTCTTGGGGCATGGCTCAGCTCCCGAGACTGATCTTCACGATGGCGAGGGTGCAGGCAAGGCCGATTCCCACCGCATAGAACGTCACAAGCAGGATGGCGGCCACCCTGGCGCTTTCGCCGTGCACGTAATCCTCGATGATTTCCTTGAGTCCGATCCGCATATGGATCGCGGCGGAGATGATCAGGGCAAGCAGCGCGATGGCGACCACAGGCTTGGCGAGAAAGCTACGCATCTCGTCATAGCTTGCGCCGAGATGGGTGACGATGGCGAGCACCAGGAAGATGACCAGCGGGATGTTGGCGACAGCCGTCACCCGCTGGCGCAAGAAGGTCTCGGTGCCCTTATGGGCCGAGCCGAGACCGCGCGCTCGTGCGAGGGGCGTCGCCATCTAGAACGCTCCCATGAGCCAGAATCCCGCGACCCACAGCAGGACCGTGAGCAGGATCGAGCCGATTATGGTCGCCCAGGCGAACACTTCGATGCTGGTCTTGTCGAGCCCGTAGCCGGTGTCCCAGATGAGGTGGCGGATGCCGCCCAACATGTGGTGGATCAGCGCCCAGCTGAACAGGAAGAGCAGCGCGCGGCCGGGGATCGAGGCAAAGAAGCGGCTGACGGTGGCGTAGGTCTCGGGACCCGAGGCGATGGCGACCAGCCACCAGGCAAGCAGCAGAAAACCGACCGCGTTCGCCACACCCGAGATGCGATGGGCGATCGACATCATCATGGTGAGCATCGGCCGGTAAATCTGCAGATGCGGCGAGAGCGGCCGCTCTGCCTCTAGCTTGCCATGACCCATGTTTTTCTATGCTGCTATTGCCCAGATAAGCTTTTCATATCGCAGTCGCCGGGCCGGAGCAATCGAGGGTCCTTGCGGCCATTGGTCTTTGGCCGGGGCAAGCCTTGGAATAACGGGCGTTATTTCGTGACCACGGCGCAGGCGAGGCGGTTGCCGGCGTGGCCCGCAGGGTCCGAGGTGTAGTCGTCGGCGCCTTCGTGGATGACGATGGCCGAGCCGTCCGCGTCGAGGATGGCGTTCTTGCCGCTCAAAGTGACGAATGGATTCAGTACTTCGAGCTTGAGCGTGCCGCTGTCGGGGACGTGGATGTTGGGCATGTCGCCGGCATGCGGGCCTTTCGGGTTCTTGAGCCCGTGCTCCTTGTCTTCGGGATTGAAATGCGGGCCGGCGGATTCGAATTTCGGCGGTTCGCATTTGCCAACCGCGTGGATGTGCAAGGCATGGTTGCCAGGCGGCACTTCGAATAGATCGAGGACCAGCAAGACCCCGCTCGGCACGTCGGTCAGGGTCACCTCGCCGACCTGAATGCCGTCGGCGTCCTTCAGGACCGTCGAAACCTCATCGGAACTGACGGCGGGCGTGGCAAAGGCGAGGCTTGCGAGAAACGGGACTGCGTAGATGACTCGATTGCGATGCATGAACTCTTCCTGTGTTGCCGCCCGATCAATCAACGCGCGGACCATAAAGTAAGTTGCCGCCGTTACGCGGACTAGCGCGGCAAGGCGACCCAATAGTCCATGTCGAGGACCACGCCGTCCTCGTGGCTGCCGTCGGGTTTGAGCCCCGGAAAGTCGGCGCAGGCGCGATCCTTGACGGCGAAGGTGCGCAAGCGGAGCGCGCCCATGCCGGACCGGTCGGGAAGCTCGGCCTTATCAAGCACCTCGCTACACGCATAGATGGTGTCGCCGGCGAAGGACGGCGCCACATGGCGCGCGCCGTTCAGCCCGAGAAAATGGAAAGCGTTGGCAAGCCCGTTAAAGCTGAGGCTCCTTGCGATGGAGATGATGTGTCCGCCATAGACCAGGCGGCGGCCGAACCGGCCCTTGCCTTCCACATGCTGGTTGAAATGCACCCGCGCCGTGTTCTGGAACAGGCGGGTGGCGAGCTGGTGCTCGGCCTCCTCTATCGTCTGACCGTCGACATGGTCGATCTTGTCGCCGACGGCGTAATTGCCCCACTTCCGCGGCGAGCCGGCCAGCGCATAGTCATAGGCGCCGATATCGAGCGGCGGTAGTGCCGCGCCAAGCGAAGCGGGATCCACGCTCGCGGCGAGCTCCGGCACCACCGGCTGCGGCGCTGGCGCATCCATATCGCGCTTATTGACCATCACCCAGCGCGCATAAGAGAGCACGGGTGTCCCCCGCTGATTGCGCCCCGTGGAGCGCACATAGACCGTGCCGCTCTTCTTGTTGGAGTTCTCCTTGACGCCAATCACCTCCGAGATCGAGGCGAGCGTGTCGCCGGGATAGACCGGCGCGAGGAAGCGGAACTCGGCATAGCCGAGATTGGCGATGGCGTTGCGCGAGATGTCAGGCACCGTCTTGCCGATGACGAT
>DATMDY010000172.1:0-11520 GCA_035557335.1 Methyloceanibacter sp. | reverse complement strand
GGCCACGACATCGCTTTCGACGTGGTGCTCGCCGCGCCTTGGGGCTTCCCGCGCTATATCGCCAACGCCTTTCCGGTGTAATAAAAGCGCGCCATGGCCCTCAAAGTCGCCTTCCAGATGGACCCCATCGAGCGCATCGATATCAGGGGCGATTCCACCTTCGCGCTGCTGCTCGAAGCGCAATGGCGCGGCCATGACGTGTTCTATTACACGCCCCCCAATCTTTCGCTGCGCGACGGCAAGCTCATGGCCGAGGGCCACAGCCTCACCGTCGAGGACAAGCCCGGCGTCCATTACCGGCTCGCGCATCCAAGAAGCGTAAACCTTGCCGAATACGACGTGGTGCAGCTCCGCCAGGACCCGCCCTTCGACATGGCCTACATCACCACCACGCATCTGCTCGAGCGCATTCACCCCCAAACGCTGGTGGTGAACGATCCGGCAAGCGTGCGCAATTCGCCGGAGAAAATCTTCGTGCTCGATTTTCTCGACCTGATGCCGCCGACGCTGGTCACCCGTTCGCCGGAACAGATCCGCGCCTTCCGCGACAAGCACAAGGACATCGTGGTGAAGCCGCTTTACGGCAATGGCGGCGCCGCCATCTTCCGCATCCCCAAGGCCGACACCAATCTCAACTCGCTGGTCGAGTTGCTCGGGATGACCTTCCGCGAGCCGATCATGGTGCAGCGTTATTTGCCGGAGGTGCGCCAAGGCGACAAGCGCATCATCCTGGTCGACGGCGAGTTTGCCGGCGCCATCAACCGCATCCCCGCGCGCGACGAGACCCGCTCCAATTTGCATGTCGGCGGCACGGCGGCTGCCACCAAGCTCACCAAGCGCGACAAGGAGATCTGCGCGCGGCTAGGGCCCGAGCTCAAGAAGCGCGGGCTGATCTTCGCCGGCATCGACGTGATCGGCGGTTATCTCACCGAGATCAACGTCACCTCGCCGACCGGCATCCGCCAAGTGGCCGAGTTCGGCGGTCCGGACATCGCCGCCATGATCTGGGACGTGATCGAGAAAAAGGTTCAGACCAGCAGGCGCAAAAGGAGGGCGTGATGGCCTCCGATCCGAAGGGGCTCGGCGCGATGTTCGACGCCCACACCGCAGCAGAATTCAAGACTCGCGACATCGACGCGACCATGGCGACGATGAGCGAAGCGCCGCACGTTACTCACGTGCCGACCATGACCGGCGGCAATGGACGGGATGAAGTGCGGCGTTTCTACGAAACCTGGTTCATCGGCCATTGGCCGGAGGACACCGTCATCACACCCGTCTCGCGCATCGTCGGCGAGAACAGCGTGGTCGATGAGGTGGTGATCAGCTTCACGCATGATTGCGACATGCCGGCCATCCTGCCGGGCGTCGCGCCGACCGGCCGCAAAGTGACGATTCCGTTCGTGGTGGTGGTCGGCTTCGACAACGGCAAGGTAGAATTTGAGCGAATTTACTGGGACCAGGCGTCCCTTCTCGCGCAGCTTGGACTGATCGACGCTTCGAAGCTGCCAGTTGCCGGCGCAGAGCAGGCCGCGCGGCTGCTCGATCCGAGCCTGCCATCGAACACGCTCATCCCTAAGGTTTGAGCACCCTCGAGGCGCTTCGCTTCGTGCTTTTGCGGCGCGGTGCTTTCGACTTCGTATCCTGCACAGCACCTGACGCTTGCTGCCTTCTCTTGCCGAAGGCGCACCATGCATGGAAAGTCAATCTCGCTCCTGCCGATCTGCCCAAGGAAGGGAGCCATTACGATCTTCCCATCGCGCTCGGGTTGATGGCTGCCGTGGGCGCGGTCGCGCGCGACGCCATCGAAGGCTATTGCGTGCTGGGGGAGCTCGCGCTCGACGGCTCGATCGCCACGGTCACAGGCGCGTTGCCCGCCGCCATCGGCGCGAACGCAATGGACAAAGGTCTAATCTGCCCCGCCTCGTGCGGCGCGGAAGCCGCATGGGCCGCCGCCGACATGCCGATCCTCGCGCCATCCGATCTGCTGGTGCTGATCAACCACTTCAAGGGGCTGCAGACCTTGCGGCGACCCGAGCCCACGGCCGATCCGGGCGACGAGGCGATGCCCGACCTCAAGGACATCAAGGGCCAGGAGACCGCCAAGCGCGCGCTCGAAGTTGCCGCGGCCGGCGGGCATCATCTCTTAACGATGTGACCAATTACCACTGTGGCCCGGGTATGAGTGCAAGGGGCCACTAACGCCAAGCCGCGCCTCGTTGACTCCACGATGAGACGGGCGTTGGAGGGCGGAAATGAGCCAAAATTCGAAGATCGACGAGCTGGAGCGGTTGCTTAACAGCGAGGAAGACACGCCAATTCAGATCCTTCCGAACGGCGAGATTCGAGAGATCGGTGGCGCCACCGTGGCTGAAATGGGCAGCAAGAAGCCGCTGACGATGAAGGAAAATCTCGGCGGGGAATATTGAGGGCGGCGATGGACATTTCCCGGATCCAGCGCGAGTTCCGAGAAGCGCAGCAGAGCTTCGCCCTGGTCGAACTGCGCCCGACGACCGACGGCAAGGTCTACGCCCGCACGGCCCTCCAAACCTCCAACGGCCGCCAATATGTCCTGTCGATCAAGTTTTCCGACAACTATCCCAACGAAATGCCGCGGGTCTACATCGACGCTCCGGCGATCACCCATGCGCCGCACCGATATCCGACGGGCAACATCTGCTACCTGCATCCGTCAATGTGGAATCCGGGTGCGCATAACTTGACCTTCGTGATCGGCCGCGCGGCCAAATGGCTCAACAAGTTCGAGGTCTGGCGCAACAATGGAGGCACCTGGCCCGGTGCCGAGATCAAGCATTGAGGGACGGCTTTGAAGGTCGATTTCAAGACTTTGAAAATGATGGAGCTGCGCAGTTCGCCGGGCGAAGTTCTTGACCGCGTCGCCCGCGATGGCGAGGTCTTCGTCGTCGAACGCAACGGCCAGCCGAAAGCGTGCCTTGTACCGGTTTCCTTTCTCCTGCCGGACATTGCGCCGGAGCGCATCGCCAAGGAGCTGAGCAAGCTCGACGCGAAGAAGGAGAATTACAAGCTCACCATCAATGACAGCAAGGAGCTGGAGATCAGTTGCCTTGAGACGGCAGCCGGCGACAACATCGTCATCAGCATCGTCCTGCCCCACGGCTATCCCAACGCGGCGCCACGCATTTACGCGCAGCAGGTCGCGCCGAACGCGCCGCATCGCTGGCCGGACGGATCGCTTTCGATCTTCGGCACGACCGTGGCCTGGAACATCAAAACCCACGACGCCCCTTATGCGCTGACCTTGGCGCGGGGATGGCTCAAGCAATACGCCAAATGGCGCAAGACGGGCGAATGGCCGGAAAGGACCTATACATGACGGCCGACCGCACTTTTGAGCGCATCGAATCCCTTTTCGATATCTCGATGCTCAGGGACATTAACGTCCTCGTGGCCGGATGTGGCTCTGGCGGCGGCAATGTCGCGCTTCAGCTTGTCATGTCGGGCATCCGCAATTTCACACTCATCGACAAGGATAGCCTCGGCCCCGAGAACGTCATTCGGCATGTCTGTGGTCGGCGATTTATCGGGCAGAAGAAGGTCGATGCCGTCGGCGAGGTGCTGCTCGATAGGAATCCCACTGCGAACATCGCCAAGATCGACGCAGACATCATGACGTATCCACATCTCGAATCGGAAGTTAGGAACGCCGACGTCGTGGTGCTCGCGACCGACAATGAGCCGTCGCGCTACGCCCTCAATGAGCTTTGCGTCAGGCACGGCGTTTCCTTTGCCGTTGGCCGTGTCTTCACGCGCGGCATTGGTGGCGAGGCTTTCGCCTACCGACCGCCCAATGGCGGTTGCCTCGCCTGCCTCGAAGCTTTCCTGCAGCGCACGCCGTTTCGACAGGGCATCCGTGAGATCGACCTTGTATCGGAAGAGGAGCGCGAAAAGGTCTACGGGATGGAGATCGCCGAGATCAAGGATTCGCCCGGTCTCGGGGTCGACATCTCGTTTATCACCTCTTTCCACACCCGCTTCGTCTTGGACGCTATCGCGCGGCGGCTTCCTAATCGCCCCAAATATCTTGACCTGATCGACGAAAATTACGTCGTTTGGGGTAATCGCGCGGTCCACCCGTTCAAGAAGCATTTTCAGTTGCAACGCGTCGAGCTCAGTCCTCAAGAGCAGTGCGCGATCTGCGCCGTAAGGAGCGTCGCCCATGCTGTTTAGATCGAAAAAGCCGGCCTTTTCGATTGCAATCGCGCGCGACGCGCTCGAGTCAATCTTCGACGAATGCGACAAGTACGACGTTGACGAAACCGGCGGCCGGCTGCTGGGCACCTACCGCAACGACAACGGCCGTTACGAGATAGAGGTGAAGGGCGTCCTGGAGCCGGGGCCCAACGCACAGAGGTCGCCAACCTATTTCCTTCAGGACGGGGAGTACCAAGAGAATCAGTTCCGCGCGATCGAAGCTAGCCACCCTGATATTGAGCATCTTGGCAATTGGCACACGCACCACGTCAACGGACATCCAACCCTGAGCGGCGGCGACAGGCAGACCTACTTCAGGACCGTCAATCACGACAAGCACAACACTGATTTTTTCTACGCGCTGCTCGTCGTAAGCAAGAAACGCGGCGGCAACCCGCGCTATGCGGTCAAGCATTTCATCTTCCGCCGCGGCGACAAAACCATCTATGAGATCCCCGCGAAAAACGTGAAGCTCGTCGATGCGGCTGTAATACAACCGCCGCAGGCTGACACCGTCACGTTGCGCGAGTCGGCCGTGCGGAGTCCGCGGAGCGAGCCGAATCTCGAGCGCGCCAAAGACCATGAGTTTTTCGCCGAGTTCTATCCAGGCTTTAAGTCGTTGCTCGCCAAAAACATCGGCGCTCCGTACTGGAAGGGGTCTTTGGCGCTCGTGGACGGATCGAGCGCGGAGATTGTGACGCTGGAAGACCCCGACGAAGGTGCGCGGCCCTATTCCATCGGCAGCTCGTCCAAGGACCCCGTCATCGCCGACATCCTCGAGCGCTACAAAAATCGCAAATTTCAGTCAGCGCGGCACGCGGTTATCTATCTGGAGCGCGACCTCAATCTCGCGCTCTATCTCGGCAAGAAGGGGTAGGGACATGAACATCATCACCGTGAATGTGGGCCAAGGTGCCCTCGCGATAGTGCGGCACAAAGGCGAGGCTCTCATCGTCGATTGCCGGATCCCCTGCTCTGATGACCCAACCGTCGCTTACGTCAAAGAGATCATGGCGCTCTCACTCAAGGACCATTGCGTGAAAGGCTTCATCCTTACCGGGTTCGATTGTGATCACTGCGAGATCGTCGGGGCTTCGATCGTATTGCGCAAGTATCGTCCGGACTGGGTCATGTACCCCACCTACTACAAGGACTGCGAGGAGGCCAAAAAAGTCTTCGCTCTTATCAACGAGGAGGAGGCTGTGCGGCGCCAGACCAATAATCCGTTGAGGAGAGTGTCGGTGCGCGTCGATAAGCTTGCCAACCGCCGTCTTAGCGGCCTTTCGGGCAAGTTCGAATTCGAGCTCTTCTCCCCGCACATTGATGACATGGACTGTTCCAATAATTGCAGCATCGTTCTTAAGCTAACCGGAATTGGCCAACGCGGCTTCTCGTACCTAATCACGGGTGACACCGAGAATCCGCGATGGGAAACAATCAACGAACTTTTCGGTACCGCACTTAAGTCACACGTTCTTGCGGCCCCGCACCATGGTTCGAAAAACGCTACGCACCCGGCGTCCCTCATCAATATCGCCCCGCACACGGTCTTGATCAGCGCCGGCGTGGACAACCAGTATGGGCACCCGCACTCGCAGGCTTTACAGGTCTATAGTCGCGTGGCTAAGCACGTCTTTACGACCAACATGGAGGGCGGCGTTTCGCTTCTGACCCAACCCGGGGCCACCGAACTTACGACAACGCTGATTAGGTCAGTGAAAACCCCGGTAGCGGCGTGAGCGGGCACGCCTCATGGACGAAACGGCCGCCCATACGATTGGCCTAGCTCTCTCGGGCGGCGGATCCCGTGCCATCGCGTTTCATCTTGGATGCCTCCGTGCCCTCAATCGGCTCGGGCTTCTTGACCGCGTCGCCATCCTCTCGACGGTGTCGGGCGGCAGCGTCATCGGTGCTTATTTTCACGCCCACCGAGGTGATTTTGCCTCCTTTGAGGAGAAAATCCGCGCACTTTTAGCTCAAGGACTGGTGGCACCTATGCGCCGCAAGCTGTTCAGTTTGCTCGGCATCAAGGTCGCCATTGTCTTCATCATGGTCGGTGCCGTCGCGGTCGGCGCTGCGCTATCTAAAGCACTTCTAAGGCTCGCGCGCCTGATCACGCCTCGATCCCTTTCACGCCAGTTCGAACGCTTCGAGATCCGATCGCCGCTCCATCGCTTTGCCAGTCGGACGACACTGCTCGAAGCCGCGCTTGACGATCTCCTGTTCGAACGTGCCACGATGAAAGATTTGCCGGTGCAACCCCATCTCGTCGTCAACGCTACGGAACTAAGGACCGGCTCGGCGTTCCGCTTTGGAACGATGGAATCCGGCTCCTGGCGCTGGGGAAAGGTTCACGGCAATAACGTATCAATCGCTCACGCCGTCGCCGCATCTGCGGCGTACCCGCTGTTTCTGCCAGCGTTTGACGAGACGCTTACTTTTGAGAAGGACGGCGAGCTCAAGAATAGCCGCGTCCTCCTTACTGACGGAGGCATCTACGACAATCTTGGGCTTGGCTGTCTTTGGCCCGACCGCTCTCCCGACGTGAGCCTGAATGTGATTGCGGTCGATACGATCATTTGTTGCTCGGCAGGCTACGGTTTACGTCAGAACCCTCCGAATCAATTTTTCTTTGCGCGGATGCTCAGCGTCTTTAGTGCAATTTTTGACCGGGCACAAAACGCGGCAATGCATCGCTTGCATGAAGCGCAAAGGTCCGGGCAAATCAAAGCATTCGTGTTCCCGTATCTGGGACAACAAGACCGGCACCTCCCAAATCCTCCTGTGAACCTCGTGCGCCGGGAGGAAGCGCACTCCTACCCGACAAATTTCAACGCCATGCCTAATGAGTGGATCGATTGCCTCAGCTTGCGTGGAGAACAACTGACCTTGTGTCTCGCCCAGACCTATATCCCCCACCTTATCGTCGAGACCCCTGCATAAAGGCGTGTAACTATCAGCATTGGCTCCGCTGCAGGTGACGCGCCTCGAAGCGAGGAACAGACTGCGCGAGGTCAAAAGCTAGTGTTTGGAAAACATCTGATTTCCAAACATGCGCTGGCCGCTAATTCGAAGCAGCTAATTCAACAACTTTATGCGGACGGGAAGATGACGTTTGCCAAACAGCTCTAGTTCGGAGGATAGCGGTGCCTCGCAGTCGCACAGGACTTTTGGTCGATCGTTCTATCGAAGCGTGTCTTGCCGCCATCGAGATTTACAACAAGCCGAACTTTGCATATCGCGAGGAGGCGTTCTCAATCCTGATGCTGAACGCGTGGGAGCTTCTTCTCAAGGCACGGATCATGAAAGAAGAGGGCGGTAAGATACGACCAATTGAGGTCTGGGAAACCAGAGTGCGTTCCGATGGAACAAGAACCCAGCGTCACTTCCCAAAGCTGAATCGTTCCAGGAATCGGATGACGATCAACCTGGACAGAGCAATGGCGTTGGTTCGTGAATTTCCAGACGATAGCATCGATGATCGATGCATCGAAAACCTGAGGCTGTTGGCCGACGTACGGGACAACTCCATTCACTTTTTCAACATTGATCCCGGAAGTGAGCATGATCAGGAGCCTCGCCGGCGATCTCGCCGGCGGGCGCATCGGCCGGAGCAGGCCCTTCCGCGCACCACATCATTCGGCGAGCATGGCTGCCTTGGTCGGCGGCGGCACCAGGCCGCGTCCCGGGGAAGCGGCGCTCGCTCATCTCGGCGTGCTGTTTCTCGACGAGCTGCCGGAGTTCCATCCGCAAGTTCTCGACGCGCTGCGCCAGCCGCTCGAAAGTGGCGAGACGGTGATCGCGCGCGCCAATCACCGCATAACCTACCCGTCGCGCATCCAGCTGATCGCCGCCATGAATCCCTGCCGCTGCGGCCGCGCCGGCGAGCCCGGCTATGTATGCCGTCTGGGCCGATCTTGCGCCGATCGCTACCAGGCGCGCATTTCGGGACCCATGCTCGACCGTATCGATCTGCAGATCGAAGTGCCGGCGGTCTCGGCAGCCGATCTCGTGCTGCCGCAGGCTTCGGAAGGAAGCGCCGAAGTGCGCGAACGCGTCACGGCCGCGCGCCGCATGCAACGCGAACGCTACGAAGCGCTCGGCTGCATCCGCATCCCGGGGCGCTGCTCGAAGAGATCGCCGCGCCCGAGCCTGCCGGCCTCACGCTGCTGCGCGACGCCGCGATGCGCTCTCGTTAAGTGCGCGCGGCTATCACCGGACGCTCCGTGTCGGGCGGACTCTTGCGGACCTCGATGGCGAGGAGCGCGTCGCCCGCATCCATATCGCCGAAGCCTTGAGCTATCGCGGCGAAACGCTGCGTCGCGCCCAAGCCGCCTGAATCCTGACGCCAAAGCCAGAGGGGCGCAGTACCGCCATGCGATGCGTCACGATAGTGTCACATTGCGCCAAATATCGCGCGGTCGTCTCCTGCTTTCTCGACAGTCGTTCGGCTTTGGTGTTTGCTCTCACTCTCACTTTCGTCAGGTCATTCTCAGTCGGGCGGGAAAATCTTGAGACAGGGCCTCGGCGCTGGCGCACTGGCGGTCATGGGAGTGGCGATCGTTTCATTCGCGGCGGGAGCTTCGCCGCTAATGACGGGGCGCTCCCTGTCTGAATCTATTTCCTCTCGAACCTCACTGTTCCATCGGGTCCTTATCTACGCCAAGGAAGGAAGTCGGAAGCTCGTCGACGGGCGCTGGAATCTCGGCCAGAGCGAGTCAAAACTCGGCATCACGCTGACAGCCGACCAAACGAAACAGCTGATGGCGTGCACGGGGAGGATCGTGTGCGATCAGCCTTGGGGCGAAGTGTTTGCGAGCGCGGCGAGCGTGCTTAGACCGGACCTGCTGGTGACGGCGAAGCACGTCTTCTCCAAGCGCAAAGCCGTGGGGTCCTTTGGCAGGTGCAGCTTCCGCAGCTATTTACATCGAAGGGTCGCCATTCCGGTTTTGGTCGAGACGGACCAAAGGACGGGATACTTTCTGAATAATGAGGATTTTATCGTCGTTCGCCTCAAGCGTGAGTTGGAGGGCTGCAGCCCGTTTGCGATCAATGATGCCAATTCGGCTCTGTCCGAGGGAGAAGAGATCGTTTCAGTTACCGGTTTCCAGCGTCGCTCCTTGAACAAGCTTTCGGACCGGGAGCCGGTAATCGCGAAAGGAACGATAAGAGGCGTATTCAACGCATATCTGGGAGGCGTGCCGTTTTACACCGCCGACGTTGACCTCGACGAAGGAGGCTCGGGAGGCGCGGTTTTCGCTCTAAAGGATGGACGCCCGATTTCAGACGACGAAGGTCGCCTCATCTTGAGAGGAATTTTGGTGGCCTACGGACCGCGTGCGCGGAGCGGCAAGCCTTACAGCGAAGAGCGGAACTATACGATCATCAACGGGCTTCAGGCGGAATTCAGGGATCTGGTCAAGGGCAAAGCCCGCAAGCCGGCTGAAATGGTCCCGGCTCCCTGTCTCCAAGGCGAGACGGCCAAGATCGATGTGATTACAGACTCTGTTTCGTTGGCTCAGCAGGAAGCGTCCGCGCCTCGGCAAAACGCCTGCAGCCGTGATGCTGACCGCAAAGCCGGAAAGACAAGCGACAGTTGCATCGCGGAGGATTTGGAAAAGCTCGTGAAAGGAATTGAAACTTTAGCCGTATCGCGGCGAGGAAGAGAAAAACTTGAATTCAGGCTGAAGAACGACACGAGCTGTCCGATCTGCTTCACCTATAATCGGTGCAACGATTACGGATGTTGGGACGAAGTCGTGATGGCAAGCGCCAAATCGACACTTTTCGCCGGAGTGGCAGAGCGGGCGCCCCTGATCAAGAACCCGCTATTCTGCAACTGGGGACGAGCACCGGCTTATGTGGAGCCGGAACTCCCGCTAAGGAAGCCTACGCTGGCTCACCTCAAATCTCCGGCAGCCGATGCGGGTTCACCACCGCCTCTTCCGCCAAGGAAGCCTGAACAAACACCAACGGGTTCGGCGGAGTCTCGCAAACGCGCTGTCGAGCCCGAGGCCATGTTCTTGGCCGCCAAAGAAAAGGCAAAGCGCGAGGGAGTTCACACGCTTACAAGCGAGGATATTCGCGGCTTAAGCCTCGGACAAATCAAGGAGCTGCGAGGCTACTGAGCTGGCCTCGCCCTCCCGCTAAAGCCTTTTTCAAGCATTGTCTGCTTGGCTGGCTTCATGGCCAAGACAGCGAAGCGCAAGCGGCAAAAGACGGCGCTCGACGAGAGTCTCGAGACGCTGAAGGACCTGCAATGGGAGGTGTGGGAGCGCGAGGCGCGCCTCCGCGAGCTGGCGCTGGCCGCCGCGCGCGACCAGGCGATGAGCGCGAGCCAGGCCAAGTCGCGCTTCCTCGCCACCATGAGCCACGAGATCAGGACGCCGATGAACGGCATTCTCGGCATGACCGGGCTCTTGCTCGACACCGCGCTCACGCCGGAGCAACGCAGCTATGCCCGCGTCATCTCGACCTCGGCCAAGACGCTGCTCACGCTGATCGATGAGGTTCTCGATTTCTCCAAGATCGAGGCGGGACGGATCGAGCTTCGTGCCGCACCCTTGGACATTGCCGACGCGGCGCAGAGCGTGGTCGAGTTGCTCGCGCCACGCGCCGGAGATAAAGGCCTGGAGATCGCCTGGCGCGCCTCGCCCGATCTGCCCAAGACCGCGGTCGGCGACGAGACGCGCCTCCGCCAGATCCTGACCAACCTTTTGGGTAACGCCATCAAGTTTACCGAAACCGGCGGCGTGGCCTTGACGCTTGGGCTTGTCCCCAGCGCGGCGCAAAACGGCAAAGCGTGGCTTCGCTTCGTCGTGCGCGACACCGGACCCGGCGTGCCGCCCGAAGCGATCCACCGCATCTTCGCTGAGTTCGAGCAGGCCGAGTCGGGTCCGGCGCGGCGGCATGGCGGCACGGGGTTAGGGCTCGCCATCTGCAAGCGCCTGATCGAGGCGATGGGTGGACGCATCGAGGTAGAGAGTATGCTTGGCGAGGGCGCCACCTTCATCGTCGATCTGCCATTCGCCACGCCCATTCAGGTCCCGACCGTCGCAACTGGTTGGCCGAAGCCACATGCGGATGAAAAAGTCCTGATCGTTCTCGATGGCGGCATCGAAGGCGAGATCATCGGCGATCAGCTGATCGCGCTCGGTGTAGAAATCGTCACAACGCGCTCGAGGGACGCCAAACGCGTTGCCGCCGATGCCGCGGCGAGCGGCTTGCCCTTCACCGCACTGCTTACCGACCGCGCCGGCGCCGATGGTCGCGTGGCGCGTCTGCTTG
>DATMDY010000171.1:0-3226 GCA_035557335.1 Methyloceanibacter sp. | reverse complement strand
GTCGCCAAGGGTACGGTTGCCGTGTTGCTCGGAGCGCTTTGGAGCCAGGACACCGCCCTTGTCGCCGGACTTGGAGCCTTCCTTGGGCATTTATTTCCGGTGTGGCTCGGCTTTCGCGGCGGTAAGGGCGTGGCGACCTATGTCGGTGTTCTGCTTGGTCTCTATTGGCCGGCGGTAATCGCCTTTGGCATCTTGTGGCTCTTGGTGGCGTACAGGACGCGCTATTCCTCCCTGGCGGCTCTGGTGGCGAGCGCCGCCAGCCTCGCCGCGCTTGCCCTGACCGGCCAATGGCGGCTTGCCGCGCTGTTCCTTGTGCTCACCGTCCTTCTCTATATACGCCACGCCGACAATATTCGGCGGCTGGCGAAAGGCGAGGAGGTGCGCATTGGCGATAGCAAGCTCTAAGGTCTCATCGGCAACCGGACGGCTCAGTCAGCGCCTCGCCTGGCTTCGTCTGATCCGCAGCGAGAATGTGGGGCCGGCCACTTTCCGCGCCCTCGTCAACCAATTCGGGGATCTCGCTTGGCGTTGTGGTCGAGGCGGCCGAGCGTTCGGGTTCCTTGACGCGCGGGATTCTCGGCTGTTGGCCCTGCCATGGCGTTCTGCCTTATTTCGCCCCCAAATTCCACCCACCTCCCGGAATTTCGCTACCAAGGGTGCCAGCGGCTTCAACTTCAGGCTACACCTCAATATTCTAAAGTTGTTTCTGCTAGGTTATACAATTAGAAGCTGTCAATCGGGTCGCCAAATTTGACACAGGCGTCTCAAGACACCATTTTCCGCGCATAATCAGGGTCCAAGCGGATCCCAACCCTCAGCCTGACGCATTTTGCGCGGCTAGGAACGTCTTCATGAACATCGTCATCGTCGAATCGCCGGCAAAGGCAAAGACCGTCAACAAATATCTCGGACCCGAATACCGGGTTCTGGCCTCCTATGGCCATGTGCGCGATCTGCCCTCGAAGAACGGCTCGGTCTTGCCCGACAAAGACTTCGAGATGCATTGGGACGTGGAGCCCAAGGCCGCGAAACGGCTCGACGAGATCGCCAAGGCGCTCAAGGGCGCCAACAAGCTGATCCTTGCCACCGACCCCGACCGCGAGGGCGAGGCTATCTCCTGGCATGTGCTCCAGGTGCTCGACCGCAAGAAGGTTCTGGTGGGCATCCCGGTCGAACGGGTGGTGTTCAACGCCGTCACCAAAGACGCGGTGCTGGAGGCCATGCGCCATCCGCGCGCCATCGACGGCCCGCTGGTCAACGCCTATCTCGCCCGCCGCGCGCTCGATTATCTCGTGGGCTTTACCCTCTCGCCGGTGCTGTGGCGGAAATTGCCGGGCGCCCGTTCCGCCGGCCGGGTGCAGTCGGTGGCGCTTCGGCTCGTCTGCGACCGTGAGCTCGAGATCGAGCGATTCAAGGCGCAGGAATATTGGTCGATCATCGCCGAGCTTGCGACGGAAAAGAACGAGACCTTCCAGGTCCGGCTGGTCACCGCCGACGGCAAGAAGCTCGAGAAGTTCGACATCGCCGATGCGGCGACCGCCGCGCGGCTAAAGGCGGCGCTCGAAGGCGGCCGCTTCGTCGTCGGCGCTATCGAGAGCAAGTCGCAGCGCCGCCACCCTGCCGCGCCTTTCACCACCTCGACCCTGCAGCAGGAGGCGTCGCGCAAGCTCGGCTTCTCGCCGCGCATGACCATGCAGCTGGCGCAACGCCTCTATGACGGCGTCGATCTCGGCGGCGAGGCCGAAGGGCTCATCACCTATATGCGGACCGACGGCGTGCAGATCGTGCCCGAAGCTGTCGAGGCCGTGCGGCGCCTGGTCACCAAAATGTATGGCGACCGCTACGTGCCCTCTTCGCCGCGGCAATACGAGACCAAGGCCAAGAATGCGCAAGAAGCGCACGAGGCCATCAGGCCCACCGACTTCACCAAGGATCCCGATTCCGTCGTCCGCTATCTCGATGCCGACGCCGCGCGGCTCTACAAGCTCATCTGGCAGCGCACCTTGGCGAGCCAGGCGTCGAGCGCCGAGATCGAGCGCACCACCGCCGACATCGACGTGACCGGCACCGACGGCAAGCCTTACGGCGTGCGCGCCACGGGCTCCGTGGTCCGCTTCGACGGCTTCCTCAAGATCTACGAAGAAGGCATGGACGAGGCCGTGGGCGAAGATGGAGCCCTTCCCGCGCTTGCCCAGGGCGATGCGCTCGCCCCGCGCAACATCGAGGCGAAGCAGCATTTTACCGAGCCGCCGCCCCGCTACAGCGAAGCCACGCTGATCAAGAAGATGGAAGAACTCGGCATCGGCCGCCCCTCCACCTATGCCTCGACGCTCAACGTGCTGCGCGACCGCGAATATGTGCGCATCGACAAGAAACGGCTCTACCCCGAGGACAAGGGACGCCTGGTCACTGCCTTCCTCGAAAGCTTCTTCAGCCGCTACGTGGAATACGACTTCACTGCCGACCTCGAGGAGAAGCTCGATCTCATCTCCTCCGGTCAGCTTGAATGGAAGGACGTGCTGCGCGACTTCTGGCGCGAGTTCATCGCCGCGGTGAACGATATCGGCGATCTGCGCATCACCGAGGTGCTCGACGCCCTCAACGACCTGCTCGCGCCGCATATCTTCCCCGACAATGGCGAAGGCGGCGATCCGCGTGCCTGTCCGTCCTGCGGCACCGGACGCCTCAGTCTCAAGGTCGGGAAATTCGGCGCCTTTATCGGCTGCTCCGACTATCCCGATTGCCGCTACACCCGCCAACTCGCCGATACCGGTGACAAGGCTGCCATTGCCGCCGAAGGGAAGGTGCTCGGCACCGACCCCGAGACCGGCCTAGATGTCAGCCTGCGTACCGGCCGGTTCGGCCCTTACGCGCAGCTTGGCGAGGCCAATGGCGGCGACAAGCCGAAACGCGCCTCGATCCCCAAAGGCACCGACCCCGAGGATGTCGATCTTGATCGCGCGCTGGCGCTTCTGTCGCTGCCGCGGGAGATCGGGATGCATCCGGAGTCCGGCAAGCCGATCCTGGCGGGCTACGGCCGTTACGGGCCTTACGTCCAGCATGAGGGCAAATATGCGAGCCTCGGCACGCCCGAGGAGGTATTCGAGGTCGGCATCAACCGCGCCGTGAGCCTGCTTGCCGAGAAAGCGGCCAACCGCCGGCCGCAGAGTTCGAGCGTTCTCAAGCAGCTTGGCGATCACCCCGAGCTTGGCGGCAAGGTGCAGGT
>DATMDY010000170.1:0-2064 GCA_035557335.1 Methyloceanibacter sp. | reverse complement strand
AGCCGATCATCATCGCCACCGACAAGGTCCCCGTCGCCTTCTCGCCGCAGCGCGGCTTCCCGCACGCAAGCCACCCGGAGATCGAGGTGGACACGCTCGGCATCGACGAGCCTGAGAGTGTGTGCAAGATGTGAACGCGCCGGGCGGCCGCCACCTCACCGTTCGGCCGAGGCGGCCGCGATCAGATTACCCTTATCGTCCAGCACCGGCACGTTGTAGCTCTGCAAGATCAGGTTGATCTCGCCCCGGTTTGCGGCGATGAACTTGTTGACCGTGTGCTTCCACTCAGGCTCGCTCGGCCGCACCCCCATGGTGATGCCGTAGATGGTGCGCGGCCCGGCAGTCTCTTTCACCAACGGCACCAGCTTGAGCGGCGCATCGGCGCGCTGCGCGTAATAGCCGCCGACCGGCCCCCACAGAATTCCCGCGTCGAGCGCGCCGGAGGCGATCTCGGCAATCATCGTCACCGCGGCCGTTGAGGCGCCTTCGTCGGAGTGGGTCTCGAAGGGCTTCGCCTTCGCCGCCAGCCCGTGCATGGCGAGGATGCTCGCCGGCGGCGTCCGCGCGACGAAGCCGATCCTCTTGCCCTTGAGACGCGGATCGGAAAGGCTTTCGACCTCTCCGAGAGTGGCGTCGTCCTGGCGATAAATCAGGAGGTAGGAGGTGTAGTAATAGGGATTGGTGTCCTCGATCAGTCCCGTACCTTGCGCGTAGCCCATGACGAGATCGCAGGCCCCGCTTCCCATCGTATTGGGAACGTAGCCGGTCGCCTCCGCAAACCAGGAATATTCCAGCCTTGCATCGAGCTTCTGAGCGATGAGTTCGGCGAGCTTGTTCTCGAAGCCCTCGCCGTTCGCGTTGGAGAACGGCATGTTGTCGGGATCGGCGCAGACGCGCAAGGCGGCGCTGCCGGCCGGCTCCGCGCTTTCGACGCGCGCCGGACCGAGAAGAACGGCAAGGCCGACGCAGGCGCCAACCACGACCCGGGCCCAAGCCGGTTTCCGTGCTGGCTTCGCCATGACGGTCTGGCTGCTCACAGCTTCCTCTCCGCGCCTTTTAGGGGACGCTCACTTTAGCACAGCGCTTGAAAGGCCAAGGGGAGGTCCTCGCGGCCAGGTCGACCGCTCGATAAATATGGCGATCGGCCGGAAGCGTAGCCAGCCGGCCGCAACATTAAACTTTGCTGACAGACATGGCCCAGAACTGCCGCGTCAGGGGTCAGTCCAGCGTGCCGCATTTGGCGATATTTGCGGCCCGCTCGGTTCCGGTCGGATAGTGCGCGCCGGTCGGTGTGGAACCAAAGCTCATCATCGCCTCTTCCGCCGATCCGATGCTGTCGGTCTGGTTCTTCGATCTCAGCATCTTGACGGCGCAGCAATCGGCTTCGAGCTCCATCTGCTTCAGGGCCGGCGCGAGATAGAAGAACCGCTGCGGCCCGACCTGACCGAGACCCTCCTGGAAGCGGCCGACATGGCCGAGTGAATGGTGGCAGCATTCATGCGCCATGAGGAACCGGCCATAAGATGGTTTGTCGACCAGGGTAAACGCGCTCACTACGATCACGGGCTTCCCGTTCGAATCGCGCATAGACATCGCCTCCTCGGCAAGCTCCCGCACCGTATAGGTGGTGATGTCGCAATAGGGATTCTCGGTCTTGGGCAGCCACATTCTCGCCGCCTGCGCGCTGCCGCAAAACAGCCCGAGACCCGCTATAGCTACAGCCACGACAAGCGGAAGACGCATGGTGCGCGCTCCGTTGTGAGTCGTTCTCCTTGGCGAGACTATGCTCATGGCAGGCGCGCCCAAAGCGCTTTGTGTGACTGGACCATCGACGCCATAATATGCCACAGCGTTACTGGCGGGGATTAACTCTGCGGCAATAAGACCGCTACGTTAGTTTAGCCGGAACCCGGTCGTCACCGGTAAAAGGATGCAGGACACATGGATGTGAAGAGCAACACCGACAAGGTCTGCATCATCGGCGCCGGGTCATCCGGTCTTGCCGCCGCCAAGACTTTCAGCGAACGCGGCATCCCGTTCGATTGTCTGGAGCGGGAGCACGAT
>DATMDY010000169.1:0-4431 GCA_035557335.1 Methyloceanibacter sp. | reverse complement strand
TCGCCGCCCCCCGACAACGCTGCCGGCGGACGCATCGCCTTCAAGACCGGCACGAGCTACGGCTATCGCGACGCCTGGGCCATCGGCTTCGACGGCAAGCATACGATCGGAGTGTGGGTGGGACGGCCTGACGGCGCGCCGGTCGCCGGCCTCATGGGCCGTTCCGCTGCCGCCCCCATCCTGTTCGACGCTTTCGCACGACTGGACAGCCCGCGCCAGAAGCTGGCGTCGCCGCCGCGAGGGGCGCTGGTGGCTGCCACGTCCAAGCTCCCACCGCCGCTGCAGCGCTTCGCCTCTCGCACCAATGCCGGCGAGGCCATGACAAAAAAAGTGCGCATCGTGTTTCCGCCGAACGGCGCCAGCCTTGAGCTTTCCGGCGCGGGCCAGGCGCTCGATCCTATTCCCGTCAAGATCACTGGCGGCACGCCGCCCCTCAATATTCTTCTCAACGGCATGCCAATCGACGCCAAGAAGAGTGCGCGAACATTATTCTTCGCGCCTGACGGGCCGGGTTTTGTGCGGTTCACCGTCACCGACGCGACCGGCGCCGCCGACAGCGTCATGGTCCGGCTGCAATAAGGGAATGGCCTGTCCTTCATCGCTTGCAAAGCTTGCCGTGCCTTTGGACATCGAGCCGATGGAGGCGAAGCTTGTCACCGATCTGCCGGAAGATTCGGGCTGGGAGTTCGAGCCGAAATGGGACGGCTTTCGGTGTCTCGCTTATCGCGCAGGTGACGAGATCGACCTCAGGGCAAAGTCGGGCAAGCCGCTCAAGCGCTATTTCCCGGAGGTCGTGGCCTTCCTGAAGAAGCTGAAGCCGAAATGCTTCGTGCTCGATGGCGAGCTTGTGATCCCCGCAGGCGGAACGCTCGCCTTCGAAGCGCTGCAACAGCGCATCCATCCCGCGGAAAGCCGCATAAAAAAACTTTCGAGCGAGACTCCAGCATTGCTCATCCTGTTCGATATGCTGCTCGATACGAAAGGACAGAGCATGCTTGAGGCGCCGCTCAAGCAGCGCCGCGCCGCTCTGGAAGGTTTCTTCAAATCGGCTGGAGACGCCAAGAACCTCAAGCTGTCACCCTATACGCTCGACCTGCGCAAGGCACGCGACTGGCTCAATCGCGCAAGCGGCGCGCTCGATGGCGTCGTCGCCAAGCGTCTCGACGGCTCGTATCTCCCCGGCGAACGCGCGATGCTCAAGGTCAAGCATCTGCGTACCGCCGATTGCGTGGTCGGCGGCTTCCGTTATGCGTCGGGAAGCCGCTATGTCGGCTCGCTGTTGCTCGGTCTTTACGACAGCGAGGGCAGGCTCGATCATGTCGGCTTCACCGCGACCATCACCCATGACGAGCGTCCGGCGCTGACCAAGCGGCTTGAGGCTCTAATCGCCCCCCCGGGTTTCACTGGCAAAGCCCCAGGTGGCCCAAGCCGGTGGAGCACCGAGCGATCGGGCGAATGGGAGCCGCTGAAACCGAAACTCGTGGTCGAGGTGCGCTACGACCACGTGACGGATAACCGCTTTCGCCACGGCACCAAGCTCGTACGCTTCCGCCCGGACAAATCGCCGAAACAGTGCACTTTCGAGCAGCTCGAGCCGCCTATGCTCCCAAGAAACATCAAGCTTTTTCTCAAATAATCGCCGACGGGCTCAACTCATCTCCTCCCCAGACGTTGGTCAGGCTGACTTGGAGCATTCAAACCCAATAAGGAGACCTTCAATGAGCAAATCCCTATTGGCCGGCACGCTGATGCTTGGACTGGCAAGCCCGGCATTTGCGGCACAGGAATTCTTCGTGGCGCTCGACACCACGGCCAATCAGTGCCGTGTGATGATGACCCAGCCTGACGGCGTCATCCTGAGGATGGTGGGCAAGTCGGCCTATTCGAGCCTCGATGAGGCACAGGAGGCTATCGCCCACCTCCCCGAGTGCAACAGTTGAGCGCGCAATTTAGGGAACGCCAGGCCATAAATGCCGGGCGTTCCCGCGCATTGGCCTGGATTTCCCGCCTTCTAGCCCTTGACGAGGGTGGGGCCTCTGTCCAACAAACAGGGGATGGCGCAAGCCCCCCATAAGCCTTCGCCCAAGAAGCTCCATATCAAGACCTTCGGCTGCCAGATGAACGCTTACGATTCCGAGCGCATGGCCGAAGCGCTTCAGCCTGCGGGCTATTCCCTTACCGACGATGCGGAAGACGCCGATCTCGTCATTCTCAATACGTGCCACATCCGCGAGAAAGCGGCGGAGAAGGTCTATTCCGAGCTTGGGCGCGTGCGCCTCGCCAAGGCGCGCAGACATCACGAAGGCCGCGACACGCTTGTCGCCGTGGCCGGCTGTGTCGCGCAGGCCGAGGGGCGCGAGATCATCGCCCGCGCGCCGGTGGTCGATATCGTCGTCGGCCCGCAGAGCTATCACCGCCTTGCCGATCTCGTCGCGGAAGCCGCGCGTGGCGGCAAAGATTTGGTTGAGACGGAATTTCCGGCCGAGGACAAATTCGCTCATCTCCCTGAGCGGCCGAAAGGTAAGGTGCAAGCATCGGCCTTCGTCACCGTGCAGGAAGGCTGCGATAAGTTCTGCACCTTTTGCGTGGTGCCTTACACGCGCGGCGCAGAGTTCTCGCGTGCGCCGTCGGAGATCGTCGCCGAGGTCGAGCGTCTCGCCCTGCGCGGCGCTCGCGAAATCACCTTGCTTGGGCAGAACGTCAACGCCTATCACGGCATGGACGAGGACCGCTTGAACTGGTCCCTCGCCAAGCTCCTGCGCAGACTCGCCGAAATTCCTGAAATCGACAGGCTGCGCTACACCACGAGCCATCCACGCGACATGGACGACGGACTGATCGCGCTCTTTGCCGAAGAGGCGAAGCTCATGCCCTATCTGCATCTGCCCTTCCAGGCGGGCTCCGACCGCATCCTCGCCGCCATGAACCGCAAGCACACGATCGCCGAATATGAAGAGCTGATCGGCAAAGTGCGGCAAGCGCGCCCCGACATCGCGCTCTCCACCGATATCATCGTCGGATTCCCCGGCGAGACGGATGCGGATTTCGAGGAGACCCTGGCGCTCGCAGCACGTACTCGCTTCGCTCAGGCCTTCTCTTTTAAGTATAGTGCGCGCCCCGGCACGCCCGCGGCGAAGCTCGACAACCAGGTGCCGGAAGCGGCCAAGCGCGAGCGCCTCGCGGCCCTTCAAAGCCTGCTCGACCAGGCCCGCCACGCCTTCGACCGCGCCACAATCGGCCGGAGGCTTGACGTGCTGTTCGAAGGAAAAGGGCGGAAACCAGGGCAGATCGCCGGGCGTTCTCCTTATCTACAGGCTGTACACGTCGAGGGGCCTCAGGAATTGATCGGCGAGATCGCGGAGGTTGACATCTTGGCCGCTGGCCCGAACAGTCTTACCGGTGTCATCAAGTCGGAGTTTGCATGGCGCGAGCCAGTTCAGGCGGCCGTGTGACCAGCAAGGCCAACGTTAGGAAAACGTCATTGGCGCGTGGGCGCGGGAGCCAAGCGGTGAAGCGTCCTGTCCCGGCGCAGGCCAATGGCGGCGAACCGACCATCGTGTATTTCGACGATATGCGGCTCGTGCGCGATCTCCTCGGCGATTATGACGCCAATCTTGCCGTGCTCGAAGATCGTCTCGGCGTTGAGGCCGTAGTCAACGGCAATGCCGTGGCCCTGCGCGGGTCGGACATCGCCTGCGCCACGGCGAAATCGGTGCTTGAGCAGCTTTACGCGCGTCTCGCACAAGGCGAGATGATCGGCGTGGGCGAAGTGGTTGGCGCCATCCGCCATGCCCGGGCCTATGAGCCCGGCGACGATGCACTAAGCCATGAAGAGGTGCCCGCCGCGCAGCAGGTCCGCACGCGCAAGCGCCTGATCACCGCGCGCACGACCGCGCAAAGCGCCTATCTCGACTCGCTGAAGCGCAATGATCTGGTGTTCGCCACCGGCCCCGCCGGCACCGGCAAGACCTACCTTGCGGTCGCCTTTGCCGCTGCGTGCCTGGAAAGCGGCAAATGCGACCGGCTGATCCTGTCGCGGCCTGCGGTGGAAGCCGGCGAGCGGCTCGGCTTCCTGCCCGGCGACATGCGCGAGAAGGTCGACCCCTATCTCCGTCCGCTCTACGACGCGCTCTATGACGTGCTGCCGCCCGAGCGGGTCGAGCGTGGCCTTGCCGCCGGCATCATCGAGATCGCCCCGCTCGCCTTCATGCGCGGCCGCACCCTCTCCCATGCCATCGTCATTCTCGACGAGGCGCAGAACTGCACGCCGGTCCAGATCAAGATGTTCCTGACTCGGCTTGGCGATGAGAGCAAGATGATCGTCACCGGCGATCCGACCCAGGTCGATCTGCCGCCCGGCAAGGATTCCGGCCTGCTCGAAGCCATAAGCATTTTGCAGGGGATCGAGGAGATCGATCACATCGCCTTCAC
>DATMDY010000168.1:0-7458 GCA_035557335.1 Methyloceanibacter sp. | reverse complement strand
GACGGCAATCTGCTGGCCCTGGCGGTGGACGCCGCGCGGGCCAAGGCCACGGTGGGCGAGATCAGCCTGGCGCTGGAAAACGTGTTCGACCGCCACCACGCCCAGGTGCAGACCATCAAGGGTGTCTACGCCAAGGAGGCCGGCGCCGATCCGGCCGTGGCGCGGGCGAGGGCCATGGTGGAGGCGTTCCTGGCCGCCGACGGGCGCAAGCCCAAGATCTTCATCGCCAAGATGGGCCAGGACGGCCACGACCGGGGCCAGAAGGTCATCGCCAGTGCGTTCGCCGATCTCGGCTTCGACGTCGATATCGGCCCGTTATTCCAGACGCCCGAGGAGGCCGCGCGTCAGGCGGTCGAGAATGACGTGCATATCATCGGCGTGTCGTCGCTCGCCGCTGGGCACCTAACGCTGGTCCCTGCCTTGCGCGAGGCGCTCGAGGCGCAGGGCCGCGGCGATATCATGATCGTGGTCGGCGGTGTGATCCCGCCGCAGGATTATCCCGAACTCTATGCGGCCGGTGCCAAGGCCATCTTCGGCCCCGGCACGCCCATCGCCGATGCGGCCATCGACTTGCTCGGCAAGCTCGGCACTAAGACCAGCGGCAAATCCAAGCAAGCAGCCGCGGAGTAGGTTCATCGTTCATCTGGCTTGCCTTCGCGCTTGTTTGACCGTACCCCGCTCGACATGAGTGCCCACAGAAAATTGAGTCACGATACCGCACGGCTCGTCGAGGCGATCCGCGCCGGTGACCGCGTGGCGCTCGCCCGCGCCATCACCCTAGTCGAGAGCGCCAAGGCCGAGGATCAGGAAGCGGCGCAGGAGCTGCTGGAGCGTCTTTCGCCTCATACCGGCAAGTCAATCCGCGTTGGCATCAGCGGCGTGCCGGGCGCGGGCAAATCCACGCTGATCGACCAGCTCGGTATCAATCTGCTGGCGCAAGGGCGCAAGGTCGCCGTGCTCGCGGTCGATCCGACCTCGTCGCGGAGCGGCGGCTCCATCCTCGGTGACAAGACGCGCATGGGCCGCCTTGCCGCGGAGGCGCATGCCTTCATTCGCCCCTCTCCCGCCGGCGACAGCCTCGGCGGCGTGACCAAGACCACGCGCGAGACCATCGCGCTCTCTGAGGCCGCGGGCTACGACGTGGTGCTGGTGGAGACAGTCGGCGTCGGCCAGTCGGAGATGGCGGTCGCCAACATGGTCGATGTCTTCGTGGTGGTGGCCATTGCCGGCGCCGGCGATGAGCTGCAGGGCATCAAGCGCGGGCTTCTCGAGCTTGCCGACGTCATCGCCGTCAACAAGGCGGAAGGCGACAATGTCGAGCGGGCCAATCGCGCCGCCATGGAATACAAGACCGCGCTGCATATCCTCGCCGCAGGCCATCCCAATTGGGAGCCGCACGTGCTCACGATCTCGGCGCGTGACAATCGCGGTCTCGACGAGCTGTGGCAGAAAGTCGAGGCGCGCCATGAGGCGCTCGCCAAGTCCGGCGCGCTCGACGCGCGCCGCGCCGATCAGGCGGTGGCCTGGATGCGAGAGATCTTCGAGCAGCGCCTGCTTGCCGCCTTCAAGGGCGGCCGGCGCGCCGCGCTCCACTGGCAGGATCTGGAAGACAAAGTACGCGCGGGCGAGATGACGCCGGCCGCCGCCGCTCATGAGCTTGGCCAGATCGCCGGCATCAAGCCGCCGAAATAACCGGTCGCGCGAATCCCCTTCCCTCGCGCCGGAGGGGCTTGTAAGTCCAATCCATGGCAGGTCCGCGCGTCCTCATTACCGGTTTTGGCCCTTTTCCTGGCGTTCCAGACAATCCGTCGGCTTGGCTCGCCGAAACGCTGGCCGCCGAAAAGCGGGGCCTCGACTGCGAGCCGCAGGCCCAGGTTTTGCCCACCGAATGGGACACAGTCGCGGCGCTGACCCCTCATCTCTACGAGGCGCTGCAACCGCAGATCATGATTCATTTCGGGCTTTGCCGAAGCGCTCAAGGCTTCCGCATCGAGCGTTCCGCTCACAACCGTGTTTTCGCCCATGCCGACATACGCGGCGCGTTGCCCAAAACCCGGACGATCCTGCCGCAAGGTCCCGACCGTTTCGACACGGATTTTCCTACTACCGGCCTTGCCGCACATCTCAGAGCACGCGGTCTCGCCGCTTCGCATTCGCACTCTGCCGGACGCTATCTCTGCAATTTTCTGTATTACCGCTCGCTTGAATGGGCGTCCCGGCAGGAAAGGCCCACCGTCGCGCTGTTCGTGCATATCCCGCCGGTGGTTTCCCATGGCGGTCCCTTCAGTGAAGCTGAACTCCTGCGCGGCGCGCACGAGACGCTGCATTTCGCCCTCGATTTCGCGGGCGCGCGGCAGAACGCAAGACAGGTTCCGGCAGGACCGGTGCATGCAGCGAGCGAGGCCATGTTGAGCATGAAGGATGCGTGAGTCATGGACGTAAGGCGGCGGCAATTGATGCTGGCCGGTTTGGGCCTGGGCGTCGTCACGATGGTCGCACCACGTCTCCTCAGCGCGCGCGAAACGGAACCATTCCATACCTATGGAATCGAGCCGGACGGCGGTGAGACCGACCAGACGGCGATGCTTCAGCGCGCTATCAACGCGGCGGCACACTCGGGCACGACGCTTTTTATCCCCGCTGGACTCTATTCAACGCGGCGGCTCACCCTGAAATCGGGCACCCGCATCGAGGGCGTGCCGGGACGGACCGTTCTCCGCTCTCTCGGCGACGGATTGATCCTGCGCGTGGAGCAGGCGGAAAATGTGCGCCTCTCGGGCCTCGTCTTCGACGGCGACAACCACCCGCTCGGCACGGATGGTGCCCTGCTCATGGCAGACGATGTAGCGGAACTCACGATCCGTGAGTGCCACTTCCTTGGAAGCAGCGAAGACGGTGTCGCGCTGCACTGCGTCTCGGGCCGTATCACCGGATGCACGATGAGCCGGATCGGCGGCAGGGCTCTCTTGAGTGTGGAGTGCCGCGATCTGGCGATCATGGACAATAGGATCGAACACGCCGCCGTAGGACTTTCGCTTACCGGCGCGCCGAGCGACCGTTCCGTCATGGCCAAAGGCAACGTCATCCGCGACCTGTTCTTGCGCAAGACTTTGATGCATAGCGGCGTCGGCATCGTCACCGATGGCGGGGCCATCATCCGCGGCAATGTCATCGACGGCGCGCCAGCTTACGGCATCTTGCTTGGCGACCCGTCCATGGCGCGCGTCGCCGGCAATTCGATCCGCAACGCTTATATCGACATCGCTTAGATCAACGAGCCGCTCTTTCGGCCCGGTGGCGAGGCGTAGCAAGCGTTGCAAGAGCTTCCTCGAGAGCCGCGCCGGCGGCAATGCGGCCGACCTTGCGCCGCCGCCAATTGTGCATCTCGCCTTTAAGCTGATCGGCGAGGACCTTTCGCGCTTTTGGCAGTAAGGCAGCCAGCACTTCGGCAAGCGCGCGTTCATCTCCGCGCTTGGTTCCGTCGTCGATCTTCACGGCAATGCCCAGTCCAAGCTCAGGCAAAGAGGCGCAATGCACCCCCTCGGCCCCGCCTTTGACGAAGGCTGACGGCGCGAGCCCGCGCAGGACGATGGTGTCGAACCGCTCCTCGCCCGCGACCAGGACCGGCGCGGCGAAGCAGGCATCGATGAGCCGTCTTGCGGCATCTGCCCGCGACACCGAGAGTCCTTCGCGGCTGCCGAGCCTGGCGAAGCCGCGCGCCAAGGCGGCAAGCGGCAGCGCAAAGGTCGGCACCGAGCAGCCGTCAATGCCCATGCGCGCCTGGTCCACCTCCGCTCCGCACATCTCCGAGAGCGTCTGCGCGATGGCGCGTTGCACGGGATGGTCGGGCCGCTCATAGCCCCTTGGCGAAAGCCCGAGATGAACCGCGGTGGCCAGCATGCCGGCATGCTTGCCGGAGCAATTATTGTGGATGGCTTGCGGGCGTTTCCGCGCACGCACCAACTCGGCCGTCGCCGCCTCGCTCACTGGCCAATGCGCGCCGCAGGCGAGGTAGCTCTCGTCGAGCCCCGCCTTGCCGAGCAGGCTACGTACCGCTTCGACATGGATGCTGTCGCCGCTATGCGAGGCGCAGGCCACCGCAAGCTCCTCCGCGCTTAGCCTGAAAGCATCGGCGGCGCCGCTCTCGACCAGCGGCATGGCCTGCAACGCTTTGACCGCTGAGCGCGGATAGATGGGACGTTCGACATCGCCGAGCGCCATCACCAGTCGTCCTTGCGCATCGGCCACCGCGATGGCGCCAGCATGACGGCTCTCGACCAGTTCTCCCCTGATCACTTCGACCAGGATCGGATTGCCGGGCTTGCTCATTGCGTCCGGGCGCGCGCGGACGTTCGCACCGCGCCACTGCCCTCGTCCACCAGCTCCACGGGCACGCCGGCCGCGTGCTTCGAGGCGCGGATCACCAGCGAGGTCTTGACGCTCGCCACGTTGGGCGCGGCGGTCAGCTCGTGGATGATGAACTCCTGAAACGCGCTCAAGTCTGGCGCCACGCATTTGAGCAGGAAATCGATCTCGCCGGAGAGCATGTAGCAATCGCGCACGATGGGTGAGCTGCGCGCCCGTTCCTCGAAGGCGATGAGGTCGGCCTCCGCCTGGCTGTGCAGACCGACCATGGCGAAGGCGGTCACATCGAACCCGAGCGCCTTGTCGGCGAGACGGGCGGTGAAGCCCTCGATGATGCCGGCCTCCTCCAGCGCGCGCACGCGGCGCAAGCAAGGGGGCGCCGAGATGCCCACCTGGCGGGCGAGCTCGACATTGGTGATACGGCCGTCCTCCTGTAGGGCGCGCAGGATGCGCCAGTCGGTGGCGTCGAGGCGGGCGCGGCGCATGGGGGTCTCCTCCCTGGACGGTGGCCGGGCACGCGCGCTAGAAGGCGGCTGGCGCGGCGCGAACCTGGGCATTATTGGCCTATCGCGCAATATTACGTCCTCTTGCCAGAAGAATCGAAAAGAACTTGAGCGTTCCTCGTTCCGAAAATTCCAGCGAGGCCGGAGCGCGGACCTGGATCGTGACCGACGGCTCGGTCGGCATGGAGGCACAGGGCATCGCCGTGGCCGAGGCGGTGGGGCTCCCCTTCAGGCTGAAGCGCGTGCGTGACCGGGGCGCCATGCGCCTCTTGCCCGCGCCCTTGCAGCTCCTGGTCCCGCCAGCGCGCCTTCTCCGCTTCGTCGAGTCCAACGAGCCGCTTGCCGCCCCCTGGCCGCGCCTCGTCATCTCCATCGGGCGGCGCAGCGTGCCGATCGCGCTGGCCGTGAAGCGCCTTTCGGGCGCCTTCGCGCTGCACATCCAGAATCCGAAAGTACCGGCGCTTCTGTTCGACCTGGTGGCGGCGCCGCTGCATGACGATTTCACCGGCGACAACGTCATCGTCACCTTCGGCGCGGTGCATGGGGTGACGCCTAAGCGCCTGGCCGAAGCGGCCAAGAGCTTCGCGGGACGCATCGATCCTCTCCCCCACCCGCGCATCGCGGTGATCCTTGGCGGCGAAAGCCAAGCCTTCAGCTTTCCTCCCGATGAAGCCGCTGCCTTCGGCGCGAAGCTCGCCACGCTGGCGCGCGAGTCGGGCGGTTCGCTGCTGGTCACGCCCTCGCGCCGCACCGCGCCGGCTTCGCTTGCCGCGCTCGTCCGCGCCATCGACGGCGTGCCGCATTTCGTGTGGGACGGGACCGGCGACAATCCCTATCTCGCTTTTCTCGCTACCGCCGACGCCATCGTGGTCACCGGGGATTCGGTCAACATGGTCACGGAAGCGGCAGGCACCGGCAAGCCGGTCTATGTCCAGTCCCTGCCCGGCAGATCGACACGGCTCGCCCGCTTCCACGCGCTGATGCGGGAACACGGCGCCACCCGCCCCTTCGAAGGCCGGCTCGAATCGTGGACCTATCCACCGGTCAACGATACCGAGCTGGTGGCCTCCGCCATCCGCCGCGCGCTCGGCCTCGAGATGGCTTAGCCTTGAAAGAAAAGCCTGAATCGCCCTTAGCCGGAGCGCGGGTTGCGCCACGGCCTCCTTGTGCTTACCTCTTCCCGTCTTTCCCGTAAGAGGCATGTCATGGCAGCCCACCACGCCAAGGTGATCATCTTGGGCTCCGGCCCGGCCGGCTACACCGCCGCCATCTACGCCGCGCGCGCCATGCTCAAGCCGCTGCTGATCGACGGCATTCAGCCCGGCGGCCAGATGACCGTCACCACCGACGTCGAGAACTATCCGGGCTTTCCCGACGTGATCCAGGGGCCCTGGCTCATGGAGCAGATGCGCCTCCAGGCCCTCCATGTCGGCACCGAGATGGTCGCCGATCACGTCGTCGAGGTGGACCTCAAGCGTAAGCCGTTCTGGCTCAAGGACGACAGCGGCACCGAATACACCGCCGACGCGCTGATCATCGCCACCGGCGCCAAGGCGCGCTGGCTCGGGCTGCCGTCGGAGCACAAATTCAGGGGTCACGGCGTCTCGGCCTGCGCCACCTGCGACGGCTTCTTCTTCCGCGGCAAGCGGGTGATCGTGGTCGGTGGCGGCAACACCGCGGTCGAGGAGGCGCTTTATCTCGCCAATATCGCCGAGCAGGTTCTGCTGGTGCATCGCCGCGGCGTGCTGCGCGCCGAGAAGATCCTGCAAGAGCGCCTGTTCGCCAATCCGAAGATCGACGTGATGTGGAACAACGAGCTCCACGAGGTGCTGGGCGACGACGATCCGCTGTCCGTTACGGGCGCGCGGCTCAAGAGCACGCTAACCGGCGAGGTCATCTCGCTTCCCATCGACGGCATCTTCGTCGCCATCGGGCATGACCCGCAGAGCGAGCTGTTCAAGGGCCAGCTCGACATGAAGCCGTCGGGTTATATCGTCACCGCGCCGCGCTCGACCGCCACCAGCCTGCCCGGCGTGTTCGCCGCGGGAGACGTGACCGACGACGTGTACCGCCAGGCGGTCACCGCCGCGGGGCTTGGCTGCATGGCGGCGCTCGACGCCGAGAAGCATCTCGCCGGCCTCGACACGCTCGCCGAAGCGGCGGAATAACATCTCGCCTCCTTCTTCAGACATGCGCCTTCGTTGCCGCGATGCGTGTTCCGCATCCGGGGTTTGCTGTTTCCCCTTCGAGGCGAAGGGGGGACGGCGCGCCGAAAGACGCAATCCGTAACAATGGTACGCATCCTCGGCGAGGATGCGGCGCCTCTCGGCGCGCCGAACGCGATGACTTAGCGGACGACCGGGCCGCGCTTTCGCCGTAAGTGACCCGCTTCCCGGTTTTTTCCTTCACACGGAGAGGTAGACCGGGGGCGTTTGGTATGGACCTTACGGTCAGCCAGCTCCTGGCGGGGCCTCATAGTGGACCCGGGCGGAGCCCCGGCGCCGCCCGAGCGTCAAGCTTGCGAAGCCTGACCCGCGGGACACCGCACCCCGTCCCGCCTCAAGATCGCCTCGAGAAACGCCCTTCAGTT
>DATMDY010000167.1:0-11371 GCA_035557335.1 Methyloceanibacter sp. | reverse complement strand
CCACGCCGTCAAAGGCTATGATTATGTTTTGATCGCACGGACGGGCACGGTACAACGGCCCTTCACCGAGCTGATCAAGGACCTTGAACGCGCGCTTGCCAAGGTGCACGAGCCTGCCACGGCAAAAAAGCGCTGAATGCCTGAAACGCACGCGCCTCCCGCCGACGCCCGGACCCGAGCGGCCCTTGAGCTGAAAGCCCTATGGACGACCACAATCGCAATTTCATTATGGCCATCGTGCTGTCGATGGCCGTGCTGTTCACTTGGCAGTTTTTCTTCCTGCCGGAGCCCGATACACAGAAGCCGGCGGAACAACAGGCAACCGAGCAAGGACCGCCGCAACCGGCTCCTGAAGGCGTGAGCCCCGGCACGACCGCGCCGCAATCTCCTTCGACCGGCGTTGCCGGGCTGACCCGTGAAGCAGCGCTTGCCGCTTCACCGCGCATTGCCGTCGATACGCCGAGCCTCAAAGGCTCGATCGCTCTCAAGGGCGCGCGCATCGACGACCTCACGCTGAAGGACTATCGCGTCACCGTCGAGCCCAATAGCCCGAACGTGGTGCTGCTGTCGCCGGCCGGCGGCCCGCAGGCCTATTACGCGGAGCATGGCTTTGTCGGGGGCGGCGGTAACGATCTGCCGCTTCCCACCGCCGACACGCTGTGGCGGGCTGAGTCGCAAGGGCCGCTGACCCAGGATTCGCCCATTACCCTCGCTTTTGACAACGGCAAGGGGCTCACTTTCACCCGCACCATCACCCTCGATGACAAATATATGTTCACGGTCACCGACAAGGTCGTGAACACCGGCTCGGAGCCCGTCACCCTTCATCCTTACGCGCTCGTCTCCCGCCATGAGCTGCCGCCCATACAGGGGTTCTTCATCCTGCATGAAGGGCTGATCGGCGTGCTTTCCGACCGGGGCCTCGAGGAAATCAGCTATTCGAGCGCGGTCGAGGATCCGCCCACGGTGGCCAGAAGCGATCATGGCTGGCTCGGTATCACCGACAAATATTGGGCGACGGTGGTCATCCCGGAACAAGGCCAGATATTCGACGCCAAATTCTCGGGTAGTAAGACCGGCGAGCGCGAGCGCTTCCAGACCGACTATCTCCTGGGCGCGCTGACCATCCCCCCCGGCGGCACGGCAGAGGTCAAGGGCAATGTCTTCGCCGGCGCCAAGGAGGTGAATGTCGTCGACGGCTACGCCGAGAAATACGGCATTCCCAAATTCGACCTCCTGATCGACTGGGGCTGGTTCTATTTCCTCACCAAGCCTCTCTTTTTCGTCCTCGACTATTTCTTCAAGCTCGTCGGTAATTTCGGCGTGGCTATCCTCATCGTCACGGTGCTCATAAAGCTCGTGTTCTTCCCGCTCGCCAACAAGTCCTATGTGGCGATGAGCAAGATGAAGAAGCTCGCCCCGGAGATGCAGCGCATCAAGGAGCGCTATGCCGACGACCGCGTGCGCCAACAGCAGGCGATGATGGAGATGTACAAGAAGGAGAAGGTGAACCCGGCCTCGGGCTGCCTGCCCATCCTGATCCAGATCCCGATCTTCTTCGCCCTCTACAAGGTGCTGTTCGTCACCATCGAGATGCGGCATGCGCCCTTCTTCGGCTGGATCAGGGATTTGTCGGCGCCCGACCCGACCAGCATCTTCAATTTGTTCGGCCTGATCCCCTGGGACCCGCCGCTGTTCCTGATGATCGGCATTTGGCCCATCATCATGGGCATCACCATGTGGGTGCAGATGAAGCTGAACCCGGCGCCGCCCGACCCCATCCAGGCGCAGATTTTCATGTGGATGCCGGTGTTCTTCACCTTCCTGCTCGCCTCCTTCCCCGCCGGGCTGGTGATCTATTGGGCGTGGAACAATTTCTTGTCGGTGATCCAGCAGGCAACGATCATGGCGCGTCAGGGCGTGGAAATTCCGCTGCTCGAAAATCTCGGCTTCAAGAACAACAAGAAGAAGCCGGTGGAAGCCGTTGCTGAGGAGAAATCGGCACGGTCGAAAAGCACCAAGGGCGAGACTCCTAAGAGCTAGCTTCCAACCAAATTCGTCATCGCCGGGCTTGACCCGGCGATCCAGTGCGGTTTGCACTGAACTCGTTGCCCTGGATGCCCGGCTTAAGGCCGGGCATGACGCAGGTGATTGGTAAACAGGCGATAATCATGGACAGTCCAGAATTCAGTGCGGCCGACATCGCCAGGGGCGAGGCGCTCTGCAAAGGGCCCTGCGTGTTCGTCAAGGGCGTCACGCGCATCGAGGACCTGCCGAAGGACAATCGCCACGAAGTGGCGTTTGCCGGCCGCTCCAATGTCGGCAAGTCGAGCCTGATCAACGCGCTTACCGGCAAGAAGACGCTCGCCCGGGTCTCGGTCACTCCGGGGCGCACGCGGGAGCTCAACTTCTTCGTGCTCGGCAAGGAAGGCGAGCTTCATCTCGTGGACATGCCGGGCTATGGCTATGCCCGCGCCGCCAAAGCGCAGATCAAGGGCTGGACGCGGCTGATCGGCGATTACTTGAAAGGGCGCCGCGAGCTGAAGCGGGCGTTCCTGCTGATCGACGCCCGCCATGGCATCAAGCCCAACGACCGCGAGACCATGAAGCTCCTGGACGAGACGGCCGTGTCCTACCAGGTGGTGCTGACCAAGGCCGACAAGCCGAAGGCTTCGGAGCTTGCCGCCGTGCAAGCCAAGGTCGCCGACGAACTGGCCAAGCACCCGGCGGCCTATCCACTAATCCTCACCACCTCGGCCAGCACCGGGGGAGGCATCCCCGAGCTTCGCGCCGCCGTTGCCGAGATTGCTAGCCAACCCTAGCCGGAGCGCGCTTCGCCTTTCGGCGTCAGCCGCAACAGATCGCCGCCGCTTTCGCCGTCAACCAGCAGCAGCACCGTGCCGTCGGGTGCCTGTGCCACATCGCGGATGCGGCGGCCCATCTCGATGATCTCGTCGCTCACGACCTTGTCGCCGTCGAGGGTCAGCACGATCAGCGCCTCTGAGGAAAGGCCGCCGAGCAGCGCCTTGCCCTTCCACGCCGGGAACTTGTCGCCCGTATAGAAGATAAGCCCTGCGGGCGAGATAGACGGATCCCAGGAATAAGCGGGGGTGGCAAACTCGGGCTTCGTCTTGTGATCCGGGATCGGCTGATCGTCGTAATGCGCGCCCTGGCTTACCTGCGGCCAGCCGTAATTCTTGCCGCGCACGACGATGTTCACCTCGTCGCCGCCTTTCGGGCCCATCTCGTGAATCCACAATTCGCCCGAGGCCGGATTGATCGCGGCGCCAAGCTCGTTGCGATGGCCGAGCGTCCAGATCTCGGGCAGCGTGCCGTCTTGACCGACGAACGGATTGTCGTCGGGGATCGAGCCGTCTGGATTGATGCGCACGACCTTGCCGAGATTCGAGGCCATGTCTTGGGCGGGCTCGAAGCGCTGGCGGTCGCCTGAGGTGATGAACAGCTTGCCGTCCGGCGCGAACACCAGCCGCCCGCCGAAATGCCCGCGGCCGATGGTCTTAGGCACCTGCCGCCAGATGACCTGTACGTCTTCGAGCCGGTCGCCCTCGAGGCGTCCACGGGCCACGGCCAAGCCCTTCAGCACGGTGTCGCTCAAATCCTGATAGTCGCCAAGCCGCTCGTCCTTCTCCTCCTTGGCATCGGCCGGCTGCTGCTCGGCCCGCTCGGAGTAGGACAAATAGACGAACTTGTTGTTGGCGAAATCGGGGTCGACCGCGACGTCGAGCAGACCGCCTTGGTCTTTGTATTCGACCTTCGGAACGCCCTCGATCGGACTTGACATCTTGCCGTCGGCGAAGATGTACAGATTGCCAAGCTTCTCGGTGGCGAGCAGCTTGCCGTCCGGCAGAAAGGCCAGCGCCCAGGGGTTTGAGAACTTGGCGATGTTCTCGATTTCGATGTCGTCGGCAGGCTGCTTCATCGTCTCTGCTCCGGCTGGGAGGCCAATGGTTAGGCCGAGAATCCCGGCCAAGGCCAGCGCTGGCAGGCTCTTACGCTTTGCTCGCATTTCGACTGCTCCTTAGCGATGGGTGACTTGTGAAGGAGAACGCGGAGCCGGGAGAATTGTTCAGAAAGTCCCGCAAATCGCGTTGTGCCGCGAGGCTTCGCGCCGCTATAAGCGGCTTGTGAGCAAGGCCAAACCATCCTCCGTGAGACCTAAGGAGCGCGCCGAGCCGAAGCCGAGCCCGGTAGCGAGCCTGGCGGAGGTGCTCGCTTCGGTGCACGCCAAGGCCAAGGTGCTGTCCGAGGCGCTGCCCTATATGCAGCGCTACGACCGCAAGACCGTGGTGGTGAAATATGGCGGCCACGCCATGGGCGATGCGGCCCGGGCCAGGGATTTCGCCCGCGACATCGTGCTAATCAAGCAGGCTGGCGTGAACCCGATCGTGGTGCATGGCGGCGGCCCGCGGATCGGCGCCCTGCTCGAGCGGCTCAACATCAGAAGCGAGTTCAAGGACGGCCTCAGGGTGACCGACCAGGCCACCGTCGACGTGGTGGAGATGGTGCTTGCAGGCTCGATCAATAAGGAGATCGTCACCGCCATCAACGGCCAAGGCGGCAAGGCGGTCGGCATTTCCGGCAAGGACGCCCATCTTATGCGGGCGCGTCGGCTGGAGCGGCGTTGGCGGGACCCCTCCTCCAATATCGAGGAAATCACCGATTTCGGTTTTGTCGGCGAGCCGGCTGCGGTCGATCCTCACATCGTCGACGTCATTATCCAGTCAGACCTGATCCCGGTGATCGCGCCGATCGGCATCGGCCCCGACGGCGAGACGCTAAACATCAATGCCGATAGTTTCGCCGCGGCGCTCGCTACCGCCATGAAGGCGAAGCGTCTGCTGTTGCTTACCGATGTCGAAGGCGTGCTCGACAAGAACGGCCAGTTGATTAAGTCCCTGACTACGGCCGAGGCGCAGGCCCTGATCGAGGACGGCACCATAACCGGAGGTATGATCCCCAAGATTGAGAGCTGCATAGACGTGATCGCCGAAGGCGTCGAGGGCGTGGTCATCATCAACGGCAAGGTGCCGCATGCGGTTCTGCTCGAATTGTTCACGGAGCATGGCGCGGGCACCCTGATCGAGCGGCGCCGGCGTAAGAACGACGCGAGAGGATCGGCATGATTGACCAGCGCGACGTGAACGGCGGTTTCGACCATGTCGAGACTTGGGTGTTCGATCTCGACAACACGCTCTATCCCGGCGAGTGCAATCTTTTTCCCCAGATCGACCGGCGCATGGGGGAGTTCATCGCCGAGAGCCTGGGCATTCCGCTCGCAGCGGCGCGCATCCTCCGCGAGACTTATTATTACGAGCACGGCACCACGCTGTCCGGACTGGTGCGGCTTCACGGCATCTCGCCGCACGCGTTTCTCGACTATGTGCATGACATCGATTTGAGCGCCGTCGCCGCGGCGCCCGAGCTTGCCACAGCCCTCGAGGCGCTGCCGGGGCGGAAATTCATCCTGACCAACGCCTCGCGCAAACATGCGGAAGCCGTGACCATGCGGCTTGGGCTCGACCGGAGCTTCGAGGACATTTTCGACATTCATGCCCTGGAATACATTCACCCCAAACCCGCGCGCGAGGCCTTCGACCGTTTTACCAAAGCGCATGGCGTGGCGCCGCATCGCGCCGCCATGTTCGACGATCTGCCCGCCAACCTCGAGACCGCTCATGCGCTCGGCATGACTACGGTGCTGGTCGATTGCAGCTTGACCGAGCATCCCCAGCATCAGGCGGTCGCGGGTTGGGCCCGGCTTCCCGCCCATATCCATCACCGGACCGACGCGCTCGCCGCCTTCCTTGAAGGCATCGACACGGCGCGCGCCGTAGACGGGGCTGAGCAAGCGGCATGAGCCACGATCATCTCAAGACGTTCATCGACAGCGCCTACGAGCACGCGAGCGAGATCACGCCCGAGACCAAGGGCGTGGTGCGCGACGCCGTTGATGAAGTGCTCGACCTGCTCGACAAAGGCGAGCTCAGGGTCGCCGAGAAAATCGGCGGCAACTGGGTCGTCCATCAATGGCTGAAGAAGGCGATCCTGCTCTCGTTCCGCCTGCATGAGCCGCATAAGGTCGATGGCGGTCCGGGCGGCGGCGCTTGGTGGGACAAGGTGCCGACCAAATTCGCCAAGTGGAAAGCCAAGGACTTCAAGGAAGCCGGTTTCCGCGTGGTGCCGGGCGCGGTGGTGCGCCGCTCGGCCTATATCGCGCCGGGCGCGGTGCTGATGCCTTGCTTCGTCAATCTCGGCGCGCGGGTTGGCACCGGCACCATGGTCGATACCTGGGCCACGGTCGGCTCCTGCGCGCAGATCGGCAAGAACGTGCATCTGTCGGGCGGCGCCGGCATCGGTGGCGTGCTCGAGCCGCTGCAAGCAAACCCGGTGATCATCGAGGACAATTGCTTCATCGGGGCGCGCGCCGAGGTCGCGGAGGGTGTGATTGTCGGCGAGGGCTCGGTGCTGTCCATGGGCGTCTATCTCGGCCAGTCGACCAAGATCATCGACCGCGCCACCGGCTTCGTGCATCACGGCCGCGTGCCGCCTTTTTCGGTCGTGGTATCGGGCACCATGCCTGGCCGCCCGTTGCCCGACGGCTCGCCGGGCCCCTCGCTCTATTGCACCGTCATCGTCAAGACCGTGGACGAGCGCACCCGCGCCAAGACCTCGATCAACGAGCTGCTCAGGGATTGACCTGGGGGAAGCGGCCGGCACGATGATCGACCTGAAGCACTTTCTGTTCAGCTTCAATGGGCGCATCGGGCGCCGATATTGGTGGTTCGGGAGCCTAGCGGTCGCTTTTCTTGCCGGCATGGCAAATTCCCTGATGGAAATCATGGCGAAAACTTCCGGCCACGGCACGATCGACCCGACGACGCAAGAATTCGTGCCGTCGGCGCCCTATGTCGTCGCCATCCTCACATTGGGCCTCTTCAATCTCTGGATCAGCTGCGCCATCGCCGCCAAACGTCTGCACGACCGTGACCGCACCGGCTGGTGGCTCGTCCTCCCGTTGATCGCCATATCTGCGGCTTTCGCCGCGATCGCGTGGGCGTCAAACCTGCCCGAGGACCAATCGACGCCGTATTTCGTCGTCGGCATTGCCATTCTGCTCACGGCGATGGCCATTGGCATCTGGCTCACGATCGAACTTGGCTTTCTGAAAGGCACGCAAGGCCCGAATCGTTTCGGCGCCGATCCGCGCGCGCCCAAGACGGAAGACGGCCCTCTCTCCCTGGCAGGAGGTTAGACGGTGAACTTCGTCGACCTCTTTCTCTCCACCGACGGACGCATCAACCGGCTGCGCTTTTGGATCGGCACGCTCATCCTTGCTGCGATCAGCACTGCCGCCATGATGCTGATCCTTGCCACCGCAGGCCCGACGACCTCAGGCGTGATGCTCAGCGTCCTTGTGGCGTTCGCGCTCGCTTATTCATCCTACGCGCTCATGGCCAAGCGGTTTCAGGACCGCGACAAGCCCGGCACCTTGGCGCTGATCGGCATCGTGCCGACTTTTGTTGTCAACCTGCTTTACACGTTTCGCGTCCTCGATCCGGTCGAACCCAGCGCGGTTTCCCGCTTCCTCGATGTCATACTCGTTATCGTCGCCCTCTGGATCCTGGTCGAGCTTGGCTGCCTCAAGGGAACGCAAGGTCCGAACCGTTACGGGCTGGATCCCTTGGGCCAATCCCAGGCCGACGCCACTCTCGGCTAGAGTTGCCGCACATCCCCTCTTCCGCAGCCCTACCCTTCGGCCTTACAAGATGAGGACAGGCCCGGCACGAGGCCGCAGGGAGGGACACCATGGAGCTCGACTTCAAATATCTCTTTGCGTCGACCGACGGGCGCATCAACCGGGCCAAATGGTGGGCCGGCATCGGTATGCTTTTCGTTATCTGGTTCATTGTCGATCTGATTTTCGGCAGCTTTACCCTTGGCTCCATCCTTGTGGCCCTCGTCACTCTCGCTCTGTTCTATCCGGCCTATGCCGTGTGCGCGAAACGCTTCCAGGACCGTAACAGGCCGGGCATCACCGCTCTTTACGGCCTCGCCCCTTTGCTGCTCGCGAGCCTCTTGCAGTCCTTCGGCCTGACCGGCACGCCGGTAGAGCTGAACGCGGTCGGCTGGATCTGCGCGCTTATCACCTGGGGCGTCGGCCTCTGGTTCCTCATCGAGCTCGGCATCCTCAAAGGGACCCCCGGCCCCAATTCCTTCGGCGGCGATCCCCTGGCCGCCGTTAGATAGAGCCGCTTCCTGCCTCCGCCCTTGCGGTAGGCGGCGCATGGCCATATGCAGCCCCCTGGTGCTGATCCATGAGCAATCTCGACGACAAGGCGCTTGAACTCGCCAAAGACCTGATCCGCTGCCGAAGCGTCACTCCGCACGATGCGGGCGCGCTCAGCGTGCTGATCAAGGTGTTGAAGCCGGCACGCTTCGCTTGCGAGAAACTCAATTTCACCGAGGACGGCACCGCACCGGTCGACAATCTCTTCGCCCGCATCGGCGACGGCTCGCCTCATCTTTGCTTCGCCGGTCATACCGACGTGGTACCGCCGGGAGACGAGGAGGGCTGGACGCATCCGCCTTTCGCCGCCGATGTTGCCGACAGCCGGCTCTACGGCAGAGGCGCCTCCGACATGAAAGGGGCGATCGCCTGTTTCGCCGCCGCGGCAATCGATTACGTCAAGGAGAAAGGCGGCGAGATCGACGGTTCGATCAGCCTGCTCATCACCGGCGACGAGGAAGGGCCCGGGGTCAACGGCACCAGCAAGGTGCTCGCCTGGATGGAGGCCAACGGGAACCGCCCCGATCACTGCCTGGTCGGCGAGCCCACCAATGCCAAGCGTGTTGGCGACGCCATCAAGATTGGGCGGCGCGGCAGCCTGAACAGCAGGTTGACCGTGCGTGGCGTGCAAGGCCATGTCGCCTATCCGCATCTTGCCGGTAATCCGATCAAAGGCCTGATCCAGGCCCTCTCGCGCCTCTATGAAGCGCCACTCGATTACGGCAGCGCGCATTTCTCCCCTTCCAATCTCGAAGTGACCAGTATCGATGTCGACAACAAGGCATCTAACGTGATTCCGGCCAGCGCTGAGGCGCGCTTCAACATTCGCTACAACGACAGGCATTCGCCGGACACACTGAAGGCGCAATTGCGCGAGCAGATTCAGGCCGTGCTGGTGCCAATCGATCTATCCTTCACGCTCGAGTTCGAGCCACCGAGCCATCAGTTCCTGACCCAGCTCGGCCCGCTCGATGCGCTGTTGAGCCAGGCGGTGAACGAGATCACGGGGCTCACGCCCGCGCTCTCGACCGACGGGGGCACGTCGGATGCCCGTTTCATCAAGGACTATTGCCCGGTGGTCGAGTTTGGCCTGTTGACCGAGACCATCCACAAGGTCGACGAGAACGCGGCGCTGACCGACCTGCAACAGCTCACCGCCATCTATCGCCGCTTCATCGAGCTTTATTTCCAGACTTTTGGGGGCGCCGATGAAAGGTGACGCCCGGCCGATCGGGGTATTCGATTCCGGCATGGGCGGGTTGACGGTACTGCGTGCGCTCACAGTGCGCCTGCCGCATGAGCGCTTCGTCTATCTCGGCGACACGGCCCGGCTTCCTTACGGCACCAAGAGCGCCGACACGGTCAAGGCCTATGCCTTGCAGGCGACGCGCCTGCTCCTTTCCGAGGGGGTAAAAATGGTGGTGGTCGCCTGCAACACTGCCTCCGCCGTGGCGCTCAAGGCGCTGGCCGAGGCGCTGTCGCCGGTGCCGGTGATCGGAGTGATCGAGCCCGGCGCGCGCGCGAGCGTCGCCGCCACCCGCAACAATTCAATCGCCGTGATCGCCACCGAAGGCACGGTGAAGGGCGGCGCCTACGCGCGCGCCATCGCGGCGCTTCGTGGCGATGTCCGCATCGTGCAACAGCCCTGCCAGGTTTTCGTGGCGCTCGCCGAGGAAGGTTGGGCGGATACGCCTGCGACCCTTGCCGCGGCGGAATACTATCTCGGCCCGTTGTTCGCCGGTCCCTCGCCGCCCGATACGCTGGTGCTCGGCTGCACGCATTTTCCTGTGCTGACCGGGGCTATCCAGGAGATCGTCGGCAGCGCCGTGGCGCTCGTGGATTCGGCCGAGACGACGGCAGAGGCCGTGGCCGAGGCACTTGCCGGCAACGGCCTGGCGAGCGAGGGGGACGAGAGCGCGCCCACACGTTTCTTCGCCACCGATTCCCCTGAGCGTTTCGCACGCGTCGGCGAGATCTTTCTCGGCCGGCCGATCGACGTCGCCACGGTCGAATTGGTTGATTTACGCTCTCTATAACCCCGCGAAGGCGTCCAACCGGTCAATGACAAAGGGGGTGGTCTACACCTTCGGCGGCGGCTCGTTGTCGGGCAGCGCTTCCGAATCGTCGGTCGGATCGGGATACTCCAGGTTGGGCGGCGCGGGCGTATCCGCGATCACGGCCACCTCGCTCAGCAGGCTCTTCAGCCATTTACGCCCAAGCAGCAAGAAAATCGCAAGGCCATAGACGATCGCGCCCCAGAGGAACAGGATGGCAAGCGTGGTCTCGTCGCGGAACACGCGCATATCGGCGAGCGAGCGGTCGAGCCCGTATTGTCCGGCGACAATCGCCACGCCAAGGATCACGCCGGCGGCGATGAGCAAGGCCACCGGCCTGCCGATGGCCGCGCCCGATACGGCAAAGCCCTGGCGGCGGGCGAAGATGGCAAGCAGACCGAGATTGATCCAGGCGCCGATACTGGTCGCCAGCGCCAAGCCTACCTGCGCCATAGGCCCCATCAGCACCACTTTGAGCGCAATGTTGATGGCGGCGGCCAGCAGCGCCGCCTTGACCGGGGTGAGCGTATCGCCACGCGCGTAGAATGGCGCGGTGAAACTCCGCATCAACACGAAGGGCAAGAGCCCGATGGAATAGGCGGCGAGCGTCGCGCCAGCTGCCGCCGCGTCGTCCGCGGTGAACGCGCCGCGGGCAAACAGCGCGCGCATGATCAGGTCGGGAATGAGCAGCGAGGCCACCGCGCAGGGAATGGTGAGGAGCAGCGCGAGCTGCACGCCCCGCGCCTGTGCCGATGCCGCCCCTTGTACATCGCCGGCAGCCAGCCGCCGCGACATTTCGGGCAGAAGCACGGTGCCGACGGCGATGCCGACCACGCCGATGGGGAGCTGGTTAATGCGGTCGGCGTAATAGAGGGCCGACAGGGCACCGGTCGGTAGGAAGGATGCAATCAGCGTGTCGGCGAATAGAGCGAGCTGCACGCCGCCCGCGCCGATGATCGCCGGTCCCAACGCTTTGAGGAATTTGCGTGTCGGCTCGTCGAGCTTCGGC
>DATMDY010000166.1:0-2228 GCA_035557335.1 Methyloceanibacter sp. | reverse complement strand
CGGCACGCCGTATTTCTGCACGTTCTCGACGTGGCGCGCGAGATTGGCATAGCCCTTCTCCAACGCTTCGAGATTCTCCTTCTTGAGATCGTCCTTGGCCACGCCGCCATGCATCTTGAGCGCCCGAATGGTGGCGACGATCACCACGCAATCGGGCTTGAGACCCGCCTTGCGGCATTTGATGTCGAAGAATTTCTCCGCGCCGAGATCGGCGCCGAAGCCCGCCTCGGTCACCACATAGTCGGCGAGCTTGAGCGCCGCCTTGGTGGCGATCACCGAGTTGCAGCCATGGGCGATATTGGCGAACGGCCCGCCGTGAATGAAAGCGGGATTGTTCTCGAGCGTCTGCACCAGGTTCGGCGCGAGCGCATCCTTGAGCAGCGCAGCCATCGAGCCGGCCGCCGACAAATCCTTGGCGGTGACCGCCTTCTTGTCGCGCGTCTGGCCGATCTGGATTTGCCCAAGACGCCGCTGAAGGTCGGCGAGGTCCGAGGCGAGGCAGAAGATCGCCATGACCTCCGAGGCCACGGTGATGTCGAAGCCAGCCTCGCGCGGAAAGCCGTTGGAGGCGCCGCCGAGCGAGGTGACGATGGAGCGGAGCGCGCGGTCGTTCATGTCAACGGCGCGGCGCCAGGTGACGCGGCGTGTGTCGATATCGAGCTTGTTGCCCCAATAGACATGGTTGTCGATCATCGCCGCCAGCAGATTGTTGGCGGCGCCGATAGCATGGAAATCGCCGGTGAAATGGAGGTTGATGTCCTCCATGGGCACCACCTGGGCATAGCCGCCGCCGGCCGCGCCGCCCTTGACCCCGAAGCACGGCCCGAGGCTCGGCTCGCGCACGCAGATCATGGCCTTCTTGCCGATGACGTTCAGCGCGTCGCCGAGGCCGACCGTGGTGGTGGTCTTGCCTTCGCCCGCGGGCGTCGGCGTGATGGCCGTGACCAGGATCAGCTTGCCGTCGGGCCGGCCCTTGAGCGAGGCGATGTAGTCGAGCGAGACCTTGGCCTTGTAGTGCCCGTAAGGGATCAAGTCTTCGGCCGGAATGCCGAGCCGGTCGGTGGCGACCTCGACGATCGGCCGCATCTGCGCGGCCTGGCTGATCTCGATGTCGGATTTCGGATTCTTGTGCTGCTCGGCGGAACGATTGCCCTGTTTAGCGGCACTTTCACGCGGCTGAACTGACATTAACGACCAAACCCCCAGACTTGTGCTCCATCTGCAACCAGTTTGGGCAAGGTATTCATTCGCTTGCGTTCTGGCAATCGTCTGTGCAGTTTCAACGCCCACCCTCGGAGTTCTTCGCCGGAATGACGCCGCCCGATCTGCTCAAGGCCATGTTCCAGGCGGCCGTGGAGGCGGCGCTGCCCGCGCTCTGCGTGCCGGCGCATCTGCCTCCTCGCCCCCAGGGCCGCACCGTCATCATCGGCGCCGGCAAGGCATCGGGCGCCATGGCCAAGGCGCTGGAAGATGCCTGGGACGGGCCTCTCGAAGGGCTGGTGGTCACCCGCTACGGCTATCGCGTGCCGACTGAGCGCCTGGAAGTGGTCGAGGCCGCCCATCCCGTGCCAGACGCCGCCGGGCGCGAAGCCGCGCGCCGCATTCTCGATCTGGTGCAGGGCCTCACCGAAGACGATCTCGTGCTCTGTCTCATCTCGGGCGGCGGCTCGGCCCTGCTCGCGCTGCCCGCCGAGGGCGTGAGCCTGGAAGACAAGCAGGCGGTAAACAAGGCGCTGCTGAAGAGCGGCGCCACCATCTCCGAGATGAACGTGGTGCGGAAGCACCTCTCCGCCATCAAAGGTGGACGGCTCGCCGCCGCCGCCGCGCCTGCGCGGGTGGTGGCGCTGATGATCTCCGACGTGCCGGGCGACGATCCCTCGATCATTGCCTCGGGTCCGACCGTGCCCGATCCCTCCACCAATAAGGACGCGCTCGGCATCATCGCGAAATACGGGATCGAGGTGCCGGCGAGCGTGCGCAATTTGTTGCAGAGGGCCGGCGAAACGCCGAAACCCGGCGACAAACGTCTCGCCTCAGTCGAGAACATCATGATCGCTACGCCGCAAGCCTCGCTCGAAGCCGCGGCCCAGGTGGCGCGCAAGGCAGGCATCAAACCCGTAATCCTTGGCGATTCCATCGAAGGCGAAGCGCGCGACGTGGCGCTGGTACATGCCGGCATCGCGCGGCAATGCGCCCTGCGCGGCCAGCCCGAGCAACCGCCCTGCGTG
>DATMDY010000165.1:0-4214 GCA_035557335.1 Methyloceanibacter sp. | reverse complement strand
CCACCTCACCGAACTCCTGAAGTCGCACACCGCGGAGCTCTTGTCCTATGCCGAGGTGCAGAAGCTCCTGAAAGAGCTGCCGAAGGAGCAGGGCGAGCTCTTGAAGGACATCACGCCGGCGCAGACCACGGTCTCGGGCATCCAGCGCGTGCTGCAGCTTCTGCTCGGCGAGCGCGTCTCGATCCGCGATCTGTCGACCATCCTGGAGGGCATTGCCGACGCGCTTCCCTTCACCCGCAACCCGGTCACGATCGTCGAGCACGTGCGGGTGCGGCTCGCTCGCCAGATCTGCGCGCAATACACTGCGCCCGGCGGTTACTTGCCGCTGATCGCGCTGTCGGCCAAGTGGGAACAGAACTTCGCGGAATCCATCGTCGGCCAGGGCGAGGAGCGCAGCCTCGCCATGCAGCCCTCGCGCCTGTCGGAGTTCATCACGCTGGTGCGCGAGCGCTTCGAGGACGCCGCCCGCGAGGGCGAAGCGCCGGTGTTGGTCACCTCACCCGCGATCCGGCCGTTCGTGCGCGGCATCATCGAGCGCTTCCGCGCCCAGACCAGCGTGCTGTCACAGTCCGAGATCCATCCGCGGGCCCGATTGAAGACCGTCGGCAGCATCTAAGCCGCATCACGCTTTTTCAACGAAACGTGAACAGGCCTTGGAACCCCGCCGTACCCTCTTACGTTGTTGCTCCGTAATCGTCATGGGAGGGCGGAAGAGCCTTGCCCCGAGTGAGGGGTCGGAAAGCCTGTTCTATGCCTTTGTAAAGGATTGGGAAACCGCGCTGGACGAATCGAAACCCGGTTTTGAACCTGGCCCTGGACTCAAGCGACTAACCCGTAGAAGGGGACGTGCCATGAACAATTACACGATGCGCACCGCGGACCGCCTGACCCACCTCAAGATCGTGGTCATGTCGCTGGTTGCTGGAATCGTCGTCGTGATCGTCGGCATCGCCGCCCGGCCGAGCCTGCCCGACATGAGCACGCAGCTTGAAGCGCGCGCTCCGGTGCTCAAGCCCGACCGCAATGTGATCTGGACCGACGCGGCGCAGACCACCATTCGCTGATATTCAGACGTTTCACCATCGACTCGCGCGCCTTCGGGCGCGCGATTTTTTTGCGCTTGCCTCTCAACCGTCATGGCCGGGCGAAGTGCCAGGCCATCCACGTCTTGTTCTTGGAAGACGTCCAAAGACGTGGATGCCCGCGACAAGCGCGGGCATGACGTGATTGGATCCGTGCCAGAACCGTTAAGCTGGCGCGTTGCGGGCCCGCATCAGGCCGATGGCGTCGAGGTCGGACTGCTCGATGGCGGCTTCGGCCGCGCGCTCGCGCATCTGGTCGCGCTCGTCCAGAAGCTCGACCTTCTTGAGCTCCTCGAAGGACTCGGCCAGCGCCTCCTTGGCGTCGTTGAGCTGGCCTTTCAACTCGTCGGCCGAGCGCTTGAGGTTGTCGCGCCGCTGGATTGCGGCCTTGGCATAGGTCGGATACGCGAAATGCCCCGGATCGTGGATGTTGGCGCGGTCCTGCTCGGTCTTGATCTCGCGCTCAAGCTCGGTCGCCATGCGATCGAACTCGGCGATCATGCTTTCGATCTGCATGACCTTCCGGCGCTTTTCGTCGACCTGAAACTTCTTCAGGCGAATGAGCGTATCGCGTGACTTCATCGACTCTTACTCCCCCGAAGCCCCGGGACCACAATTTGGCATGACCGCCGGCGCACCCCGCAAAGGCGGGCAACCAGCGCGATTGTGGGGCGATAACGTTAGTTTTCTGTTTCCATGATCCCGGAGATCGCCGGTTTCGCCCCCCGGACAATCGCCGCCCGGCCGCCGTCAGCTCGGCTTCGGCTCGGGCAGAATCTGGGCGAGCATCCGATATCCCTCGGCAAGGCTTGTGGATTCTTCCTTGCGCTGCCCCAGGAAGGCTTCCAAGGCCGGCTGCAGCGCAATCGCCTCGTCAACTTCGGCGCTCGAGCCCCGCCGATAGGCCCCGAGCCGGATCAATTCCTCCATGTCGGCATAGGTCGACATTACCCGCCGGGCGCGGGCCAGCACGTCAAGATAAGCCGGGTCGGCCGACCGCGGCATGGAACGCGACACCGATTTCAAGACGTTGATAGCGGGATAACGGCCGCGCTCGGCAATCTGCCGCTCCATCACGATATGGCCGTCGAGAATAGCGCGCACCGCGTCCGCGATCGGCTCGTTGTGGTCGTCGCCCTCGACCAGCACCGTGAAGATGCCGGTGATCGTGCCGTCGCCGGTGCCGGTCCCGGCCCGCTCCAGGAGCCGCGGCAGCTCGGCGAACACCGTCGGCGTATAGCCCTTGGCCGTGGGCGGCTCGCCGGTGGCGAGCCCGATCTCGCGCTGCGCCACCGCGAACCGGGTGACGGAATCCATCAGCAGCAGCACGTGTTGGCCGCAATCGCGAAAATATTCCGCCACCGCAAGCGTCAGGTAGGCCGCCTGGCGCCGCATCAGCGCGGTCTCATCGGAGGTCGCCACCACCACGACCGAACGGGCAAGCCCGGTTTCGCCGAGATCGTCCTGCAGGAACTCCTGCACTTCGCGGCCGCGCTCGCCAACGAGCCCGATGACTGCGACATCGGCGACCACGTTGCGGGCGAGCATCGACAGCAGCACCGACTTGCCCACGCCCGAGCCCGAGAAAATGCCCATGCGCTGGCCATGGCACGATGTCACGAAGGTGTTGAGCGCGCGCACGCCGAGATCGATCGGCCCGCCTACCCGCCTGCGGGAATGCGCCGGCGGCGCCGGCGCGCGGAATGGATAGGACACCGGCCCCCCAGGCAATTCGCCCTTGCCGTCAATCGGCTCGCCCATGGCGTTGACAACCCGCCCGAGCCAGCCTTGCTGGGGCCGCACCGCTCCCCGCCCCGCCGACACCACCGCGCGGCAGCCGCGCCGCACGCCCTCCAGCGGCGCAAACGGCATCAGCAGCGCGTTCTCCCCGGAGAAGCCGACCACCTCGCAGGCAATGGGCTTGGTTGCGCCGTGGACCTGGGTTTCGACCACCACCCGGGCGCCGACCGACATGGCGTGGATGGGCCCCGCCACCTCCACCATCAGGCCGCGCACGCCGACCACCCGGCCGTAAATTTCGACGCCGTCCAGTTCCCTGATCTGCTCGGCCAAAACCCTCATCGCGTCTACCCCGCGGTAGTCCTAAGAGGATCTGCCTTAACCGCCTGTTTACCCGGGTCGTTAATCATTGCGTCACCGTCGTTGGGATTGCGGGAGCCTCACCCCGGCCAGAATGGAAGGGCTGAGTCTCATGAGTCGGTTGTATTCGATTCTTAATGCGGAACGTGAACGATAACGTGGCCAAAAAACCACTCACCGGCAACATCTTACGTCGATTCGGGGGATATCTCCAGTCGATGCTTGCCGGCGAGAATCAGGTTTTGTTAACCATGCCTCGCGTACGTTCCGAATCAGACTGTCCCAAGGCGTATCCACGGGCCGCCCCTGCGGCACTATCGGTTTTGTGGCTGCAGGGCGAATGAGGGGACTGGCATGCGCGTCTTGCTGATCGAGGACGATAGCGCTACGGCGCAATCGATTGAGCTGATGCTCAAGTCCGAGAGCTTCAACGTCTACACCACCGACCTCGGCGAAGAAGGTGTCGATCTCGGTAAGCTCTACGACTACGACATCATCCTGCTCGACTTGAACTTGCCGGATATGTCCGGCTTCGAGGTGCTGCGCTCACTGCGCGTCTCGAAGGTCAAGACGCCGATCCTGATCCTGTCCGGGCTCGCCGGCATCGAGGACAAGGTCAAGGGCTTGGGCTTTGGCGCCGACGACTACATGACCAAGCCGTTCCACAAGGACGAGCTGATCGCGCGCATCCACGCCATCGTGCGCCGCTCCAAGGGCCATGCCCAATCCGTCATCAATACCGGCGATCTCACGGTCAACCTCGACCAGAAGACCGTCGAGGTCGGCGGCGCGCGCGTGCACCTGACCGGCAAGGAATATCAGATGCTGGAGCTGCTCTCGCTCCGCAAGGGCACGACGCTGACCAAGGAGATGTTCCTCAACCATCTCTACGGCGGCATGGACGAGCCCGAGCTGAAGATCATCGACGTGTTCATCTGCAAGCTGCGCAAGAAGCTCGCCAATGCCAGCAGCGGCAAGAACTACATCGAGACGGTGTGGGGCCGCGGCTATGTGCTGCGCGAACCGACCGAG
>DATMDY010000164.1:0-13757 GCA_035557335.1 Methyloceanibacter sp. | reverse complement strand
TAGTTCGGTGCAACCATCGGATAGTCGTGCGGCAAGCCCCACTTCTCGCGATAATCCTCGGGGGAGAGGTCATAATGGGTGCGCAGATGGCGCTTCAGCGATTTGAACTTTTTACCGTCTTCGAGACAGATGATGTACTCGGGCGTGACCGACTTTTTCACTGAGACAGCCGGCTTCAATTCCTCCCGTGTCGGCAGGCCTGAGACGGTGGAAGCCTTGCTCAAGGCATCGAACACATTATGGATGACTCCAGGAAGGTCCGTAGCCACAACCGTATTGTTGCTGACATACGCCGAGACGATTTCGGCAGTAAGCTCAACAAGTTCGTTTTTCTCTAAATTCGCTTCCATGAAATGGCTCCTTGATCTTGCTTTTTTCCCCAGTCCGACCAGCGCGCCGTCAATCTGCCATGCTCACTTAATTTCCGCGACAACATCGTACTCTTGAAACATCTGATTTCGCCGTTCATATGACGGGAAGTTACTATGTTCGCAACTAGAGAATGCACGGCACCCTAACGATCTTAACTGATTTCTCCTCTATAGCACAATTTGACAAGGCTGCAATGAATCTCTTCTACGAAAGATCATGAACCGAAAGACCAAATAAAGAATTGAATGGACTTTAGTTTTCCCACATAACCCCCCTCCGCTGCGTAACCTTGTCACACAGCGCGTTTTAACACTTATAAAACTCTTTAATTCACCAGCCTTCGCAGGACCTCAACTTCCCTGGATCAAGCCTCCGTGAGTTCCTGACCAGTTTCTGCACTAAAACCGATGAAATGCCTATCTTGCGGACCAGTAACGCACCCCTATCGAAAGTGTTCCCTCACATGACCAAAGCCGAGAAAGTTCTTGGCAAAGTCACAAGTTCCGAGACGATTCCGACCAAGAAAAACAGGGAATAAACACCGCAACCGATAGAATTTGATTGCGCGTTCTTTTCGCAACCGGATTTCTCCCCGAACGCCAGCAAAAAGGGGGTTGCCGATCGCGGCCCGGCCCGTTACAGGCCGCCGATGCTGCTCGCCCGCGACAAGTCCCAGCTTCTCATCATCGATGTGCAGGAGAAGCTGCTCGCCGCCATTTCCGGCAAGGATCGCGTGGTCGAGCGCTGCGTGCGGCTCGTGCGCGCCGCGCGGCTGCTGAACGTGCCGATCACGCTTTCGGAGCAATATCCGCAAGGTCTCGGCGCCACCGTCGATCCGATTCGCAAGGCCTTCGCCAATGACGGGGTGATCGTCGACAAGGTCGAGTTCTCCTGCCTCAAGAGCGAGCCCTTGCGCGAACGTCTGCACGCGCTCCGCCGGCAAGGCCGCTCGCAGGTGGTGATCGGCGGCATCGAGGCGCATGTCTGCGTGGCGCAGACGGCCATGGGGCTCGAGGCGGAAGGCTTCGAGGCCTTCGTCGCCGCCGACGCCGTGGGCTCGCGCGCCAAGGTCAGCCGCAAGCTCGCGCTGATGCGGCTCCTCAATTCGCGCGTCGATGTCGTCGACAGCGAGATGGTGCTGTTCGAGTGGCTGGAGAAGGCCGGCACGCCAGAGTTCAAGGAGCTCCAGGCGCTCATCAAGTAGTTCCTGACGGAAAGCTGCAGGGCCGGTTCATGCGCGGTTCAGGCGCAGCCTCGCAAAGTGCCGCCGGTCAGATCCCTGCACTGACGTTAAGCAAACCTTCCTCGGCACCGGGCGCGGCGTTCAGGGGCGCCGCGCCCACCCTCTCCCCTCTCTAAATCCCTCCCCTTGATGGGGAGGGCGGCGCGCTCATCGGAGCGCGCCGGGTGGGGTGAATACCCCTGTCTTTGAAGACTCCCCCCACCCGACCGGCTACGCCGGTCGACCTCCCCACGAGGGGTAGGTAGTTGCCACAATCCCGGGGAACCTTTAGCTTTCGCGCGGGCTTTCCTCGTCAGTCGCATAGATTGGAGAACCGCCGTGGCCTTCGAACTCCCCGACCTCCCCTACCCTTACGATGCGCTCGAGCCCTACATGTCGGCCGAGACGCTGCATTACCACCACGACAAGCACCACAAGGCCTATGTGGACAATCTCAACAGGCTGATCAAAGGCACCGAGTTCGAGGGCATGGAGCTCCAGGAGATCATCAAGAAGAGCTTCGGCAAGAACGCCGGCGTGTTCAACAACGCCGCGCAGGACTTCAATCACATCGAGTTCTGGCCGTGGATGAAGAAGGGCGGCGGCGGCAAGAAGGTGCCGGGCGCGGTGCTCGCGCTGATCGACCGCGATCTCGGCGGCTACGACAAGTTCCGCGAAGCCTTCATCGAGGCGGGCAAAACGCAGTTCGGCTCAGGCTGGGCGTGGCTCGCGCTCAACAAGGATGGCAAGCTCGAAGTGACCAAGACGCAGAACGGCGAGAACCCGCTCGTGCATGGCGGCTGGCCGCTGCTCGGCGTCGATGTGTGGGAGCATTCCTATTACATCGACTACAAGAACGAGCGGCCGAAATATCTCGAAGCGTGGTTCGACCATCTCATCAATTGGGACCACGTCGAGGAGATGTACACCCAAGCGCCTGGGAAGTAGGGGGCCATCCCTACCCTTCACGGGGTGTATACGCGCGCCAATCGGCATTTCTACTTGTCCTCGCGCGCCTGCCTGCGCGAACTAGAGCTTCGCTTCGGCACTGCTGGAAGCCACTGTATCCGCTCTGCACCGAGGCTGCGGGACGACACTAATCCACAACTTTGCAGTAGCCGTGCTTGTACACAACGATTTTGTTGTGTACAAAGGGGGCATGGTGGATTTGGCGGTGATTCTGAACGAACGGGACGCACGAAATGCTCGGGCGATGGCTTCAGAGCTCGATAAGCTGCTGTCATCCGCCCAGGCATTTGAGCCGATTATAGCTGGCCTTCCGCCTGAGGTAGTGAGCGGTTTTCGTAAAGCAATCAAAACTGAGAAGAGAGAACTTGAGGTTCTTATTGCAGCGTATGAAACCGCCAAAGAAGGAGATTTCGAACATCTACAACGTCGGGCCGGAGACGACCCTGGCCTTTCGCTGATAGTCGCTCGCATTGCACGAAATCTCACGCAGAAAGAATTGGCGCGAAAGCTAGGACTGAAGGAGCAGCAAATTCAGAGGTATGAGGCCGACAGATATAACTCCATCAGCCTAGCCAACTTTCTGCGCATAGCGAATTTCCTCGGTCTCGATTGGAAGATAAAGCTCTCCGAATGGTTTGGCGGGGGCTGGAATGTCGCGCGTGACGTCTCCGCAACAGAAGTCAGGAAGATACTGAAACACGCCCGCGCAAGCGGCTGGTTCGACAATGATGATTCCGCGACTCTGGCCGAAGAGGAAAGCTTCAACTACCTTCAGCGATATGTATCGGATCACATCCTGAAATATGGAAGTCCGTCTCTCCTACGAACCGGCTTGAACGCCCAGGATCACTCCGAGGACCTTTCATTGGTGGCATGGAAAGCTCGAGTAACTCGGCGTGCTGAACGGATCATCGCCGCCCATGACGTAATCTTCCGCCCGCTGGATATAACTTGGCTCTTGGAATTGGTCGGGCTTAGTCGACATGACGACGGCCCAGCACGTGCGCGTGACCTCCTGTTAAGCAAGGGGATCGTGCTTGTGGCTGAACCGCAAATACCCGGAATGAAAGTCGATGGCGCTGCCTTTTTGCTCAAGGGTGTGCCGATTATTGGCCTAACGGTACGCCGAGACACGGTGGACAGTTTCTGGTTCACGCTACTGCATGAGGTTGGTCATATTATCCTTCATTATCGGACAGGACTCAGTATCGGCTTTTTTGATGATACCGATACCACCAGCACTGATGAAGTCGAGAGAGAGGCTGATGAGTTTGCCTCCAACATGCTCGTCCCCGATGAGAGATGGAAGCGGTCGCCAGCCCGCATTGCCAAATCCCCTGAAGTAATAGAAAAGTTTGCAAAAGAGCTGGGAGTACACCCAGCCATCGTGTTTGGAAGGATACAAAAGGAACGGGGAAATTTCGCAATTTTCTCCAATTGGATCGGAAAAGGGTTGGTAAGAAAACAACTGATTGAGCAGCCGAAAGGGACCAGAAGCCATGAGTCGTAATACTCGTCCGATTTATGTGCCAGCGCTACGCCTGAAGCAGGGCGAGTATCGTGGCTTGCGGCGACTTGCGACTGACGTTGCGGATAAGATTGTCCCACGCCTCGTCGTTCCTCCCCCGAAGGAGCGCGATCCAGAGAAACAGCGCCTCCTTACCAAAGATGAGATCGTATACGAGACTGGGCGGCGCATAGCCGATCATTGGATCATGCGTGAGGCATTTCTAGACGTTCGTTTTCTCTTCAAAGACTTTGGTGAGGACGAGTGCACTGATTGGTTGCCGCGGATGTTTGACGTAGCTCGGAAGGCCAATTCGAAACCAATTCCTCTCTTAAGCCTCAGCGATGCGCTTGGACCGAGGGTGGCAGCCTTTCGTCAGGCCTTGGCGGTCGATACTGCGAAGTGTGCAATTCGCATCGAATCTGGGGAAATTGACAAAGAACTCGCGGACCGCGTCGCAGCGGCGATGTCCGCCCTTGGCGTGGTTCCGGCCGACTGTACTGTTCTAGCGGATTTCGCCGAAGCCGACTTCTCGGACGTCACAATCGTCGCGAACATTGCGCAAGCCGCACTTGAAGAGCTGCAGGCAATTGGGCGTTGGCGCCAAGTCGTCTTCCAAGGAACGAATTATCCAGTGGTTAATCCAGCTGAGCCCGGCAAGAATAAGGTTATTCCTCGCAACGAATGGCTTGCTTGGAAAGAGGCGATTAAGCTCGATGGTAGCTCGCCAGAGCATCTAGTGTTTGGCGACTATGGAGCAGATTGCGCAATCGTTGAGTTCAAGAAAGCGTCGGGCGGTATCCCCATCCGGCACTATAGGTACACGACACTAGACAGTTGGCTCGTTGTCCGCGGTGCGGGAGCCGGTCGTGCCAAGACCGTCATGCGCAGCGTTTGCGAGCGTATTTTGCAAAGCGGGAAGTTCGCCGGGCGCGGATTCTGCTCCGCCGATGACTATATCTTTAAAACAGCAAAGGGCTGGGATGGCCCTGGCACCGGCTCAACGTGGCGCGAGATCAATACTGCGCACCACATCACACGCGTAGTCCGTGACATCGGCGGCATAAAGGGGATGTCGTTTGCGGAAACCACGTTCAGCGATCCAGTTGATCAGCCCCCTCTAGTCTGATTGCGGGCTACGTCTTCGGCCTAACTTTGTATCCTGGCACATGGAAAGAAATTCTCCCTCAAATCGCCATTGGCCAGAAAATCCGTGCGGTCCATGCCAAATGCCTTTCGATAAGAGTTTGCAAAGCCGGTTTCCATATGCCCGCATAACGCGCAGGTAGCCGTTCCAAAGCTCGGGCGCCAACGAATTGGCGTATTCCGTCTGTCCGTATGTCAATCCACATGGATACCTGGCCCAGGAATCTAATCCGCCTTCGAAGCCTTTGAGTATGTCGATGTGGCGATTCTTGTACGGAATGCTCTTTGCCTCGCCTTGGAGTTTGGTCAACGAATGCGTTCTTAAATTGCGTGATTGCCTCCCTCCCGACACCCAGTCTGGATTCTCATAAACGAGGAACGCCTTAATCGCGTTCTCAAGCGCGAAGCCACCCAGAAGAAAAATCGATTTATCCACCATGTCCCATGATTGAACCTTACCTTCGCCGCGCATCGTCAAAATGGACCTACCCCGCCGTTGAAACTGCGCCAAGGCTTGTTCGTGTAAGTTATCGGCTGTGAGCAGCCAGGAGTGAGGATTAGCCCATTCACGTACGAATGTGAGGTTAGTATCCGTGTCGCTCATGAGTCGCGCACCGCTTTCTTCTCCTACCACCTTAAAATGCCGCCGAGGACGCCGCACGCCGGGCGCGCCTTAGCCTGAGGACCCGGCGCGTTCGGCGGCTTCGCTCGCTTCCAGCCAAAGCTGCTCGGCGGTATTGACCTGGCCGTCGAGCTCGGCGCGGGTCTTCATCAACTCGCTAACGGACGCGCCGCCATTGGCTGACGGCGCGGCCAGCTTCCGGTCGATCTCCGCGCGAAGCTGCCACAGCCGTTTCAGCTCTGCCTCGGCTTGCACGGCAACCTTGCGCAAGGCTTTGGTTTGCTCGCGCGCTTCGCCGCCCGAGAGCCGCTCAGGCTTGCCGCCCTGGCGCGGCGATTTCTTGCCATTCTCGGCGCGGCCTTGGCCCGACCCCAGCACCATGTCGCGGTAATCGTCGAGACTGCCGTCGAACGCGCGCGCCGTCCCCTCGGCTACCAGCACGAGCCGGTCGGCGATCAGCCCCAGGAGATGGCGGTCGTGGCTGACCACCACCACCGCGCCTTGGTAGTCGGTCAGGGCCTGGATCAGCGCCTCGCGGGCATCGACGTCGAGATGGTTGGTCGGCTCGTCCAGAATGAGAATATGCGGGGCGTGCCGGGTGATGAGCGCGAGCGACAGACGCGCCCGTTCGCCGCCGGAGAGCTGGCGCACCGCGACATTGGCCTTGTCGCCGGAAAAACCGAAACGGCCGAGCTGCGCGCGCACCGCGCCGGGCTTGGCGCCCGGCAAGAGCCGGTCCATGTGCTGGAGCGGGGTCTCGCCGGCGACCAGTTCCTCGATTTGATGCTGCCCGAAATAGCCGACGCGCAATTTGCCGCTTGCCTTGAGCGTGCCCGCCATCGGCGTCAGCTGCCCGGCCAGAAGCCGCGCCAAGGTCGTCTTGCCGTTGCCGTTCCGCCCCACCAGCGCGATGCGGTCGTCGGGATCGATCCGCAGATCCAGATGCGACAGCACCGGGGCGTTCGCCGCGTAACCGGCCGACGCGTCCTCGATCACGACCAGCGGCGGCCTGAGCTCCTTCGGACTGGGAAAGTCGAAGACCATGGACGGGTCCTCGGCCTCCGCCAGCATCGGGTCCATCCGCGCCAGCGCCTTCAGGCGGGCCTGCGCCTGGCGCGCCGTATGCGCCTTGTAACGCCAGCGATCGACATAGGCCTGGAGCTTGTCGCGCCGCGCCTCCTGCTTGGCGCGCATGGCCTCGGTCTGGGCGCGGCGTTCCTGCCGCTGCCGCTCGAAAGCGTCGTAATTGCCGGCATAGAGCGTGGTCTTGCCCCGCTCGATATGGAGGATGTGATCGGCGACGTTGTTCAGGAGGTCGCGTTCGTGACTGACGATGATGAGGCTGCGGCGATAGGTCTTGAGGAAGGATTCGAGCCAGACGGCGGCTTCGAGATCGAGATGGTTGGACGGCTCGTCGAGCAGCAACAAATCGGGTTCGGAAAACAACAGCGCCGCCAGCGCCACGCGCATGCGCCAGCCGCCGGAGAAGGTATTGAGGGGCTTGTGTTGCTCCTCCTCGGAGAAGCCGAGGCCGGCGAGAATGCGGGACGCCCGGGCCGGCGCGCCATAGGCATCGATGGCGTTGAGACGCTCGTGGATCTCGCCGATGCGCTGCGGATCGCTGGCATGCTCCGCTTCGGTGAGGAGCGCGGTGCGCTCGGTGTCGGCGGCCAGCACGGTGTCGAACGGCGAGGCCGTTCCGCCCGGCGCTTCCTGGGCGATATAGCCGATGCGGATGCCGGAAGGCACGCCCATTGTCCCCTCGTCGGCCTCGTGGTGGCCGGCGATGAGCTTCAGCAGGGTCGATTTCCCGGCGCCGTTGCGGCCCACCAGTCCGACGCGGGCTTTCGGCGGGAGCGAGGCCGAAGCGCGATCGAGAATGAGATGGCCGCCGAGACGCAGCGTGATGCCGTCAAGTGTAAGCATGGGTGTCAATAGCCGACTGTCCGCGGCGAAGCCACCCCGGTGACCTGAGCCGGAATTGCTGCTTAGCGTCGCAGGATGCCGCCGAGGACGCCGCGCGCGATCGACTTGCCGAGCGCCTCGCCCTGCTTGCCGCCGATGGCGCGGCCGAGCGTGCCGCCGATCTCGTCGCCGGTCTTGCGCGTGACCTCGCGCGCCACCTTCTGGCCGGTCGAGAGCCTCTTCCGCGTGCCGGTGCCGAGGATCCAGTCGAACCAGCCGGCGCTCTCTTCTTCTGTCCCCGTCTTGCGGCCCGAGGGTACCGGCGCGGTGCCGGCCTGGGAGACGCGCTCGGACGTGCGCTTGTGCAGGATCTCGTAGGCCGACTCCCGATCCTCGCGCTCGTCGTACACGCCCTTCACCGGGCTTTCGGCGATCACCGCCTGGCGCTCCGCGTCCGTTATGGGTGCGACGCGTGAATTGGGCGGCTTAACCCACGTGATCTCGGCCATTGTCGGCTGGCCCTTCTCGTCGAGCGTGGAGACCAGCGCCTCGCCGATGCCGAGCTCCATGATCGCCTGCTCGGTGTCGATCTTGGGGTTCTTGCGGAAGGTCTGCGCCGCCGACCGCACGGCCTTCTGCTCCGCGGGCGTGAAGGCGCGCAGCGCATGCTGGACGCGGTTGCCGAGCTGGCGCGACACCGTGTCGGGAATGTCGAGCGGGTTCTGCGTCACGAAATAGACGCCGACGCCCTTGGAGCGGATCAGCCGCACCACCTGCTCGACCTTCTCGAGCAGCGCCTTCGGCGCGTCGCGGAACAGAAGATGCGCCTCGTCGAAGAAGAACACGAGCTTCGGCTTGTCCGGATCGCCGACCTCCGGCAGCTCCTCGAACAGCTCGGACAGCAGGAACAGGAGGAAGGTCGCGTAAAGCCGCGGCGCGCTCATCAGCCGGTCGGCGGCGAGCACGCCGATATATCCGCGCCCGTCGCTTCCCGTGCGCATCAAATCGGCGATGCGAAGCGCCGGCTCGCCGAAGAAATGCTCCGCGCCCTGCTGCTCGAGCACCAGCAGAGACCGCTGGATCGCGCCGATCGTTGCCTTGGTGATGTTGCCGTATCGGGTGGTGAGGGTGTCGGCGCGCGCGGCGAGGTCTTCGAGCAGGGCCTGCAAATCCCTGAGATCGAGCAGCTTGAGCTTCTCCTCGTCGGCGAGCTTGAAGGCGATGTTGAGCACACCTTCCTGCGCCTCGCTCAGATCCATGAGCCGCGACAGCAGCAGCGGCCCGACCTCGGTGACCGTGGCGCGGATGGGGTGGCCCTGTCTGCCGAACAGGTCCCAGAAAATCACCGGGTAGGCTGTGTATTCGACCGTATAGCCGATCTGCTTAGCGCGATCCTCGATCCAGCCCTTGGGCTCGCCCTTCTCGGCAATGCCGGAGAGATCGCCCTTCACGTCGGCGCAGAACACCGGCACGCCGGAATCGGAGAAGCTCTCGGCTAGGCCTTGCAGGGTGACGGTCTTGCCGGTGCCGGTGGCGCCGGTGATCAGCCCGTGACGGTTGGCGAGGCGCAGCCAGATATATTCCGGCTTGACGCTCTTCCCGATATAGACGGTCCCTTCGGGACTCTTGCTTGGGCCCGTTGTGCGGGGCTCGGCCGACTTTTCCATATTCGCGCGTTTCGCCGTCTTCGGCGCCGCTTTTGCCTTGGCCATGGCCACCCCCTCGTTTCGCTGGCCATACTCTAGCTTGGGCATGAGCCCCCGGCAAAGACGCGCCAAGGCTGTGGCGACGGGCCGGTTCCTTGGCCCTTAAGCTTCATGCTAGGAGGGGTCAGCACGCATCTATGAGCTTGAGCACAATGGCGGAACTTCCCTTGGCCCGCGACTTCCCGCCCGCCGACGAGGCGGCGTGGCAAGCGCTCGTGAAGGAGGCGCTAAAGGGCGCGCCCGTCTCGGCGCTGACCTCGCGGAGCTATGACGGCATCGCCATCGCGCCGCTCTATCCGCGTGCCGAGGACGTGCAGGTCATCGCCGGGCGCGCGGCGGGCACGCCCTGGGCGGTGATGCAGCGCCTCGACCTGCCTGACCCGGAGGCGGCCAACGCGCAGACCCTCGAGGATCTGAACAATGGCGCGAGCGGCGTGGTGTGCGTGTTCGGCGGCGCGGTCGGCGATTACGGCTATGCGCTGCCGCATAGCGAAGCGGCCATCGCGCGTGTGCTGCAGGACGTGCATCTCGATTGGGGCATCGACCTGACGCTCGATTTCGGCCCGCCGTCGCGCGAGGCCGCGCACATTGTCGTCGATCATGTCAAAGCCGTGGGGCTTGCGCCGGGCGACGTAAAATTGCGCTTCGGCTTCGACCCGCTGGGCGCGCTGGCCGTACATGGCGCCCTGCCGAAGCCGTGGAGCGAAATCGCCCCGGCGGTTGCCGGGATGATCGGCGATCTCGCCGCACAAGGCTTCACCGGGCCGTTTGCCGTGGCCGATGCGCGCCCCGTTCATGCAGCCGGCGGCTCCGAAGCGCAGGAGCTCGCCTTCGCACTGGCCAATGCCGTAGCTTATCTCCGTGCGCTAGAAGCTAGCGGCATCGCCCTCGATGAGGCGCGGCGCTTCATCTTCTTCCGGCTCGCCGCCGACCAGGACCAGCTCCTCACCGTCGCCAAGTTCCGCAGCCTCCGGAAGCTGTGGGCGCGTATCGAGGACGCGAGCGGACTTGCGCCCGAACCCGCTTTCGTCACCGCCGAGACGGCATGGCGCATGATGACCAGGCGCGACCCGCACGGGAATATCGTGCGCGGCACCATCGCCGCGCTCGCCGCCGCAATCGGCGGCGCCGACGCCATCGCCGTGCTGCCGTTCAGCGCCGCGCTCGGCATGCCCGACGCGTTCGCCCGCCGCATCGCCCGCAACACCCAGACCATCCTCATCGAGGAAGCCAATATCCACCGCGTCGCCGATCCGGCCGCGGGCTCCGGCGCCATCGAGGCGCTGACAGATGCACTCTGTGCAGGGTCCTGGACACTGTTCCAGGCGATCGAGCATGAGGGCGGCTCTGCCAACGCCCTCGAATCTGGGTTGATCCAGAAGGGGGTCGCCAAGGTGCGCGCGGCGCGCCAAGCCAATGTCGCGCGCCGCAAGGAGAGCTTGGTTGGTACCAGCGACTTCCCCGCTCTCGCCGAGGATTCGGTTGCCGTGCTCGCAACGCTGGAATCATCGTCCCGCCCTAAGGCGAGTGGCAATGGTGTGGACCCATTGCCTCGCATGAGACTCGCGGAACCGTTCGAGCGTCTGCGCGACGCAAGCGATGCCTATCTCGCCGAGCATGGCGCGCGGCCTAAAGTGTTTCTTGCCTGTCTCGGCCGTCCTTCAGATTTCAATGCGCGGGCGAGTTTCGCCAAGAGCCTGTTCGAGTCGGGCGGCATCGAAGCGGTGGACGGCGGCGAAGATAACCTTATGAAAGATTTCAATAATTCAGGCGCGAAACTCGCCTGCCTGTGCTCGTCCGACAAGATCTATGCCAGCGAAGCCACGAGTACCGCCGAGGCGCTGATCCAGGCCGGGGCCAAGCGCGTCTATCTCGCCGGCAAGCCGACCGATCAGGCCGCGTTGATGCAAGCCGGCATCAGCACCTTCCTGCATCAGGGCTGTGATACGCTCGCCATTCTCGAAGCCGCTTACGAACAGATTTAGCGCCGATGACCCGCATTCCGTCATTTGCCGAGGTGAATTTCGAAGTCCGGAACGGCGGCCGCACCGTACCGCCGGAAGCCGATGCCTGGCAGACGCCTGAGGGTATCGCGGTCAAGCCGGTCTACGGCGCTGATGATCTCCAGGGCCTCGACTTCGTCGACGGGATGCCAGGCGTGCCGCCCTATCTGCGCGGCCCCTACCCCACCATGTATGTGCAGCGGCCGTGGACGGTGCGGCAATATTCCGGATTCTCCACCGCCGAGGACTCCAACGCCTTCTATCGCCGCAATCTCGCCGCCGGACAGCAGGGCGTGTCCATCGCCTTCGATCTCGCCACCCATCGCGGCTACGACTCCGACCATCCGCGCGTTACCGGCGATGTGGGCATGGCGGGCGTCGCCATCGACTCGATCTACGACATGCGCACCCTGTTCGACGGCATTCCGCTCGATCAGGTGTCTGTGTCCATGACCATGAACGGTGCGGTGCTGCCGGTGCTGGCGCTATTTATTGTCGCCGGCGAGGAGCAGGGCGTGCCGCACGAGAAATTGTCCGGCACGATCCAGAACGACATCCTCAAAGAGTTCATGGTGCGGAACACCTATATCTATCCGCCCGTGCCCTCGATGCGCATCGTCTCCGACATCATCGCCTACACCTCGAAGGAGATGCCGCGCTTCAACTCGATTTCGATTTCCGGCTATCACATGCAGGAGGCCGGCGCCACCGCCGACCTCGAGCTTGCCTATACATTGGCCGACGGCATCGAATATGTGCGCGCCGCCATCGCCTCCGGTCTCGATGTCGATAGCTTCGCGCCGCGGCTCTCCTTCTTCTGGGCCACCGGCATGAATTTCTTCATGGAGATCGCCAAGATGCGCGCCGCGCGTCTCTTGTGGGCGAAGCTGATGGCCGAAGAGTTCAGGCCGAAAGACCCGCGCTCGCTGGCGCTGCGCACGCACTGCCAGACCAGCGGCTGGAGCCTGGCCGCGCAGGACGTGTTCAACAATGTGGTACGCACCTGTGTCGAGGCCATGGCGGCAACGCAAGGCCATACCCAATCGCTGCACACCAACGCGCTCGACGAGGCGCTGGCGCTGCCCACCGATTTCTCGGCGCGCATCGCCCGCAACACCCAGCTCATGCTGCAGCAGGAATCCGGCACCACCCGCATCATCGACCCGTGGGGCGGCAGCTTCTATGTCGAGCGGCTGACCTACGATCTTGCCGCCCGCGCGCTTGCGCATATCAAGGAGGTTGAGAAGATCGGTGGCATGGCCAAGGCCATCGAGACCGGCATTCCCAAGCGCATGATCGAGCAGGCGGCGACCGCCACGCAAGGACGCATCGATTCAGGCCGTCAGACCATCGTCGGCGTGAATAAATACCGTCCCGACAGCGAAGCCGAGATCGCCATCCTGAAGGTCGACAACCGCGCCGTCCGCCGACGCCAGCTCGAAAAGCTCGAACGGCTCAGGGCCGAGCGTGACAATGCGGAGGTCAAACGCGCTCTTGACGCGTTGACCCGTTACGCGGAGACAGGGACCGGAAACCTGCTCGAAGGCGCCGTCGTAGCCGCCCGCGCCAAGGCCACGGTCGGTGAGATTTCCGATGCGCTGGAGAAAGTCTATGGGCGTCACCGGGCCGACGTCACGGCGGTCACCGGCGTCTACAAGGCGGAGATGGGCCGCATGGCTGGCAGCATAACCCGCGTCAAAGAGTTGATCGACAGTTTCGAGACCGCGCATGGGCGCAGGCCACGCATCTTGGTCGCAAAGATGGGCCAGGACGGCCACGACCGGGGCCAGAAGGTCATCGCCACGGCGTTCGCCGACCTCGGCTTCGACGTCGACGTCGGGCCCCTCTTCCAGACGCCCGAGGAGGTCGCCCGCCAGGCCGTCGAGGCCGACGTGCACGTGGTGGGCGTGTCCTCGCTGGCCGCCGGGCACCTCACGCTGGTGCCCCAGCTGCGCGACGAGCTGGCCTCGTTGGGCCGGCCCGACATCATGATCGTCGTGGTTGGGGTGATCCCGCCGCAGGACTTCGACGAGCTGCGCGCCGCCGGGGTGTCGGCCATCTTCCCGTCCGGCACGGTGATCGCCGAGGCCGCGGTGGACCTGCTGGAGGAGCTCGACAAGCGGGCGTCGCAGGCCGGGTGAGCCGGGGGACCTCCGCGGTGTTCGACGCCGAGGCCTGGGCCCGGGCGATCACCACCGGCGACCGCACGGTGCTGGCCCGGGCCATCACCCTGGTCGAGTCGACCAAGCGGGAGCACCGCCGCCAGGCCCAGCAGCTGCTGGTGCGGCTGCTGGCCGAACCGGGC
>DATMDY010000163.1:0-19183 GCA_035557335.1 Methyloceanibacter sp. | reverse complement strand
GCGACATCTCCGTCGAGCTCGCCATGGGCGTCATCGCCAGGCTCTTGCCGGAAGAGGCGCAAGGCAACCTCGAAGCGGCACAACAGCACATCAGGCGCTGGGCGCACTAATCTCGTTATCGTGGAGATTTACCGAATGAGTCGAGCGAGGCGCTGAGCCGCTGCCATTGCGGCCCGTCACCGGGAAGCCCAAAGCGCAGCCAAGACGATTCCTCGGCGAATCTGCGCGTGAAGATGCCGGCGCGGCCGAGATGTTGAAACAACTCAGGCGCCGCGGGCGATCGCGCCAGGCGGAACAGGGCCGTGCCGCCGACAATCTCAAGCTTCGCATTTGTGAGCATCGCATCGAGTCGTTGCGCTGACCCGGCGAGAGAGACGCGAGTCGCGGCCCGCCACGCCGTATCGCCCAAAGCCGCCCTGCCTATGGCAAGCGCCGCGCCGGAAACGGGCCACGGCCCGAGCGAAGCGGCGAGACGCGCGGCTAGGTCAGTGCTCGCCAGCGCGAAGCCGAGCCGCAAACCCGCGAGGCCGAAAAACTTGCCGAAGGATCTGAGCACCACGATGTTGCCGCGTGCCGCTTCATCGCCAAGGCTCGCACGCTTTGGCCCGACATCCATGAACGCTTCGTCGACAATGAGCAGACCGCCGCGCGGGCGCAATCGATCGGCAATCGTGAGCAGCCCCTCCCTGTCCACGATCCGGCCATCGGGATTGTTCGGATTGACCACGATGGCGAGATCGGCTTCTCCAAGCTCATCGACATTGGAGACTTCGGTGACCCGATGGCCCGCAAGCCGCGCCAAGCGCGCATGCTCGGCATAAGTCGGCCCCAGCACTGCGGCGAGGCCCGGCTGCGCCAGACCCACGGCGAGCGCCATCAAAATTTGCGTGCCCGGCGCCACCGCTATATGCGCGGAAGAAGGCGCGCCATAGGCTTGCGCCGCAATCGCCGCAAGCCGTGAGAGCGCCTCGGGCCCAGGCAGTTTCGTCCATAAATCGGGCGCGAGCGGCGGGACGGGATAGGGATTTGGATTGATCCCGGTCGACAGGTCGAGGAAAGGTTCGGGCGCGCCGGGGAACAGTCTGCTTGCGGCGGCAAGATCGCCGCCATGGAGCGGGGCAAGCTCGGACGAGGGAGCCATGAACGCGCCGGTCACGTTACTTGCGCTCTTGATCGAGGCCATGTTCGGCTATCCAGATTGGGTGGCGCGCCGCATCGGCCATCCCGCGTCCTGGATGGGCCGGCTGATCGCCTTGCTCGACCGCGGCCTGAACCGCGAGGCCGAAGATCCGGCGCTGCGCCGAAGGGCCGGCGTATTTGCGGTTCTCATTCTCGTTTTCACGGTCGGCGTTGCGGCGCTCATGGTCGAACGGAGCCTGCTGCTGCTTCCCCTCGGGATCGTGGCGGTAGCCATCCTCGCCAGCACCTTGCTGGCACAGAAAAGCCTCTATGCCCATGCCGCTTGCGTCGCTTTCGCGCTGGAAAGCGGCGATCTTCAAGCGGCGCGGGAAGCAGTATCGCATATCGTTGGGCGCGAAACCGTTCACCTCGACGAGGCCGGCGTCGCGCGTGCGGCCATCGAAAGCCTGGCCGAGAATTTCTCCGACGGGGTGGTAGCGCCATCCTTCTGGATGGTGCTTGGAGGTTTGCCGGGGGCTGCGGTCTACAAGGCCATCAACACCGCCGACAGCATGATCGGCCACCGCACCGCGCGCTATCGCGATTTCGGCTGGGCGGCGGCGAAGCTCGACGATCTCGTCAATCTGCCGCCGTCGCGCCTTGCAGCGCTCACGATAGTGGGCGCTTCGACATTTACGCCTGGCGCCTCGGCGGCGAATGCCTGGGAGGCGGTCGGTCGGGACGCCTCGCAACATGCTTCGCCCAATGCCGGCTATCCGGAAGCGGCCATGGCCGGCGCTCTCGGTCTCGCTCTCGGCGGCCCACGCCGTTACGGCGATTTGCACATGGACGGCGCGTGGATGGGCGATGGGCGGCGCGATGTCGGCGCCGCCGATATCCGCGCGGCGCTTATGCTCTATGCGCGCGCCGACGCCATCCTGATCGGCATCGTGGCGCTGATCGCGATCCTTATCGCGATAGCGTGAGCAAACGATCGATATCGACATGAGCTTCGAGATGGGCGGCGAGGCGGTCGAGCGTTTCTTCGATCGCCGCGTCATAGGCAATCTCAGCCTTGCCGCCGAAACGTTTGAGCCACGCCGCACGCTGATCGTCGTCGACGAACAGGCCGTGGAGGTAAGTCCCGACCACACGGCCATCGGCCGACTGCGCACCCTCCGGCGTGCCGTCGGAGAAATGCGCGAAAGGCCGCGCGCGATCGGGCCCGTCGGTCACCCCTTTGTGGATCTCGAAGCCGGTATAGCTGGCGCCGTCGACGCTCCGGCCCTCGACCACGGCGAGCCGCTTCTCGGCTAAGAAGGTGGTCTCGACATCGAGCAGGCCGAGCCCTTGCGTGGTCCCCGGTGGACCTTCGACCCCATGCGGATCGTGCAACACGCGCCCGAGCATCTGGTAGCCGCCGCACATGCCAAGCACCATGCCGCCGCGGCGGAGATGCGCGGCGATGTCGGTATCGAAGCCTGCCTCGCGCAAAGCCTCGAGATCGCCGACCGTCGATTTGGAGCCCGGCAGCACGATCAGATCGGCATCGCCCGGGATGGGCATGCCGGGCCGTACGCGCATGACATCGACGGAAGGCTCGGCGTCGAGCGGGTCGAGGTCGTCGAAATTGGCGACATGTGGCAGGATCGGCACCGCGACCTTGATGGTGGCGTGGGGCTTGGCCAGATCGGCCGCGTTCAACGCAAGCCCATCTTCCGCAGGCAGCTTCCGCGCTTCCGCGAAGAAGGGAATAAGCCCAAGTGCTTCCCAGCCGGTCGCCTCGGCAACTAGAGCCATGCCGTCGGTGAACAGGGCCGGATCGCCACGAAACTTGTTGACCAGAAAGCCGCGGATCAGCGCCGCATCCTCCGCGTCGATCACCGCCTTGGTGCCGACCAAGCTCGCGATCACGCCGCCCCGGTCGATGTCGCCAATCAACACCACCGGCACATCGGCGGCGCGGGCGAAGCCCATATTGGCGATGTCGTTGGCGCGCAGATTGATTTCCGAGGCGCTGCCCGCGCCTTCGACCAGCACGATGTCGGCGTCACCCTTCAACTTCGCAAAGCTCTCCAGCACGAACGGCATCAATTCAGGCTTGATGCGCTGAAAGTCGGTGGCGTTGGCGCGGCCATAGACGCGGCCCTGTACCACGATCTGCGCGCCGACCTCGCTTTGCGGCTTTAGCAGCACCGGGTTCATGTGCACGCTTGGCGGTACACGCGCGGCGCGGGCCTGTAGCGCTTGCGCACGGCCGATCTCGCCGCCGTCAGGCGTCACGGCGGCGTTGTTCGACATGTTCTGCGGCTTGAACGGCGCGACTTTCGCCCCGCGGGTAGAAAGCGCCCGGGCGAGCCCCGCGACGATCAGCGACTTGCCGACGTCGGAGCCCGTGCCCTGAAACATGAGCGCGCGGGCGGTCACGATCAGAACTCGATACCCGCTTGCGCCTTCACCCCCGCGGCGAAATGGTGCTTCACCGGAACCATCTCGGTGACGAGATCGGCGGCCTCGATCAGCTTGGGCTTGGCGTTGCGTCCGGTGATAGCAACGTGGAGATCGGGACGGCGGGCGGCGAGCACGGCCAGCACCTTGTCGAGAGCGAGATAGTCGTAACGGAGCGCGATGTTGAGCTCGTCGAGAATCACCAGCGCGAAGCTCGGATCGGCCATGAGCTCCTGCGCCTTGCCCCAAGCGCGTTCGGCAGCTTCGATATCGCGGGCGAGGTCCTGCGTCTCCCAGGTGAACCCTTCGCCCATCGAGTGCCACGAGACCTGATCGCCGAATTTGGCAAGCGCGTCGCGCTCAGACGTGTGCCAGGCGCCCTTGATGAACTGCACCACGCCGACGCGCCTTCCCCGCCCGAGCATGCGGAGCGCAAGGCCGAACGCCGCGGTGGATTTGCCCTTGCCCGTGCCGGTATGAACGATGAGCAGGCCCTTCTCTTTTGTCTTGCCGACGAGCTCCTCATCCTGCCGCGCCTTGCGGTTCGCCATCTTGGCGCGATGGCGCTCGGCTTCTTTATCATCGACGATCTTGGTCATGGGGAGTCCTTCATGGTGAGCGGCAGCCCGGCGACCATGAGGATCACGCGGTCGGCACGGGCGGCGATGCGTTGATTGAGCAATCCTTGCAGGTCGCGGAAGCGGCGTCCGAGCACGTTGTCCGGCACGATGCCCGATCCAACCTCGTTGGCCACCAGCACCATTGAGCCTTCGTAAGCGGTCAATGCCTTCTCCAGCGCATCGATCTCAGACTCCATGTCGGCCTCCGCCAACATGCGGTTCGAAAGCCACAGCGTCAGGCAATCGACCAGCAGCGCTGCTCCCCTCGGTGCTTTGCCAATAGCAACGGCGAGATCGTGAGGCGCTTCGATCGTCTGCCAATCCGCAGCGCGACGCGCTCGGTGCGTGGCGATACGCTCGGTCATCTCGGCGTCCCGTGCTTCCGCCGTCGCCACATAGACCCAGGGCTTGGGTAGCTTCTCGACCAGGCTTTCCGCGTAGCGGCTCTTGCCCGAGCGGGCGCCGCCAAGCACGAGCGTCAAGCGCCCATGCCCGGCTTGGGCTTTCACCATCAGGACATCACGCGCCTGGAAGGAGCTGTCCGATAAGCGCGGTAAGTCCCACGCCGACGACCACGGCGCCAGCCAGGCGCGGGGCGATTGCCGAGACGCTTTCGCCGCTTCGGCGCGTTATCATGGCGACGCCGACCGACAAGGCGCTCTGAATAATGACGAGACCAATCAGATAGGCCCAGAGCGGGGCAGGCTCGGCGCCGACGATCGACTCGCCATAGGCATAGCCGTGCGCGATGCCGGCGAGACCGAACAGGGCGGCCCAGGCGGCTAGCGGCAGCTCCCGGCCCAAGGCCACCAGCACACCGATCAGGACGACGGAGGCGGCGACGATCAGTTCGACGCCCGGAAGATTGAACTCGAGAACATGAAGCCAGACGCCAAGCGCCGAGGCCGCGACGAAAACGATGGGAAGCGCGAGACTAAGCCCGCCAACGCCAACCGCGACCCCGACAGCGATGAGGAATGCAAGATGGTCTAGCCCGATCACGGGATGCCCAAGTCCCGACAGCAGGCCCTGGGTAAAGGTCGAAGGCAGATCGCCGTCCATCATGTGATGGGCCGAAGCCGGCGAGACCGCCGCGAGGCAAACGGCTGCAAGGAAAGCAGCTAGGCGTAGCGGATTGGCGTTCATCTGATCCCCCTTGCGCCCTCCACCCGAGGGCGCGGTTAAGGTTGAGTCGCCGGCAGGTCTCCTGGCTCGCGGGTCGACGCCTTCCCTCGGCCTTCCCGAAGCGCGTGCTTCAGTGGCAGGTGGAGGGGTGCTCGCCGCTTACAGTTGCGGGGGCAGCCGCGGCATTGGTTTTCCTCACCGCGTTCCCTTTTACGTCCCGCCTCATGCGGGAACCGACGACACGAGGACTATAGCGGCCGCTACGGCCGGAGCAAGTGGGGTGCGAAAGGTGCTGCATTGACAAAGGGGCTGATGGCCTCCTTAGTGGCCGGATCGACGGTCTCTCAGGATGAGAGCGAACAGGGAACGCGGTAAGGACACTGTCCAAATCCGCGGCTGCCCCCGCAACTGTAAGCGGCGAGCCCAAGCCACAGGACCACTGGGAAAACCCCGGGAAGGCGGCGAGGGTAATGACCCGCGAGCCAGGAGACCTACCGTCGATCTGATCGGCTGCCGGGCGGGGTGCCTCGGCCACGGTTGGTAAGTGGCGGCTTTTATCCTGGCCGCTTTGGCACCCCGGTCGCAGCGAGCCAAGGAGCGGCTTCGGGTGGCCCTCACCGACATTGCGCGCGCGCGTGGCGACGAGAGCGAGGTCTCGACTTCGGCCATCGTCTATGTGTGCATCACCTGCCGGCGCGCGGGCGAGCCTGAGGACGCCCCGCGCGAAGGCATGGCCCTGGCGCGTGCCGCGGCGCGCGCCGCCGAAGGCACGACCGTCAGCGTCCGCCGCATCCGCTGCCTCGCCAATTGCAGCCGAGGCTTGAGCGCGGCACTCCGCCGTGACGGCGCCTGGACTTATGTGTTCGGCGGTCTCGATCCCGACAAAGATGCCGAAGCGCTGATCGAAGGCGCGCGGCTGCTGGCGAAATCGGCTGACGGCCTGCTGCCGTGGGTCGGACGCCCCGACGTGCTGAAGCGCGGCCTGATCGCCCGCGTGCCCCCCATCGACTATCCAGAGGAAGAGTGAATGGCTTCGCTCGGTCGCGTCCCCTGCACCATCGTCACCGGCTTTCTCGGCTCGGGCAAGACCACGCTGATCCGCCATGTACTCGCCAACGCCAACGGGCGCCGGCTCGCGGTGATCGTCAACGAGTTCGGCGATGTCGGCATCGACGGCGAGATCCTCAAAGGCTGCGGCGACTCCGCCTGCCCCGAAGAGAACATCGTCGAGCTTGCCAATGGCTGTCTCTGCTGCACGGTCGCCGACGAATTCGTGCCGGCGCTCGACGCCATCCTTTCACGCGAGCCGGCCGTCGAGCACATCGTCATCGAGACTTCGGGCCTGGCGCTGCCCAAACCGCTGGTGCAGGCGTTCCATTGGCCGGCGATCAAGAGCCGCGTCACCGTCGACGGCGTGGTGGCGGTGGTCGACGGCGCCGCACTTGCCGACGGCCAAGTGAGCGGCGATCTCGACGCGCTCGCGCGCCAGCGCGCGGCCGACAGCGCCCTCGATCACGACGACCCGATCGAAGAAGTGTTCGAGGACCAGATCGCCTGCGCCGATCTCGTGGTGCTCAACAAGCGCGACCTGCTCGACGAAGCAGGCATCGAGAAGGCTCTTGCCGCGGTGGCCGCCGCTTTGCCGCGCGCGGTGAGCATCGTCACCGTCGCCGACGGCAAGGTGGACCCGGCCGCGCTGCTTGGCCTCGGCGTCGGCACCGAAGACGACATCGACAACCGCATGACGCATCACGATCTCGAGCTCGAGCACGACCATGACGATTTCGACAGTTTCGTCGTGAAGCTCCCCGAGACCGCCGATCCCGCCCTACTGGCTAGGCGCATCGCCGACCTTGCCGGGGACCAAAAGGTGTTGCGGGTCAAGGGGTTCGTTGCCGTCACGGGCAAGCCCATGCGCCTGCTGATCCAGGCCGTGGGCCCGCGCGTGAGCCACTATTATGATCGGCCCTGGCGCACGGCCGAGCCGCGCCAAGGCAGCCTCGTGGTGATCGGGCTCAAGGGGCTCGATCGCGAGGCCGTGACCAAGAGTCTTTCCGGGTAGGCGATGCATCTGCTTCAGACCAGCTCCACGCATCTTGACGATCTGGTCGAGCCTATCGATCTCGCCCAACCGCCTGGCGACATCGTCGTGTTGTCCTTCACCGACAGCGATCTCGCCGGTCTGGCAGCCGCTTATGCGGCTGAGAAGGATAAGCTGCCGAGCGTGCGCCTCGCGCATTTGCGCGATCTGCGTCACCCGATGTCCATCGATCTGTGGATCGACAAGGTGGCGCGGCACGCCAAGATCATCGTGGTCAGGCTGCTTGGCGGGCTCGACTGGTGGCGCTACGGCGTCGATGCACTCTCGTCGATCGCGCGCGAACGCAGCATCGCTCTTGCCGTTCTTCCCGGCGAGGACCGCGACGACGCACGCCTCGACCAGGCTTCGACACTGTCCTCGGCTGAACTGAAAATGCTGCTCGCGTTCTTCCGCGAGGGCGGCCGCGACAACATGCGCGCTCTGCTGCGCCATCTCGCGTGCCATGCCGGGCTGAAGCTCGAAACCTTCGCACCGAAGGCCGTGCCGCGCATGGCCGGATATCTGCCGGGCAAAGGAGCGATCACTCTCGATCGGCTCCAGACCGCGCTTGCTGCCGGTAAACCTGTCGTGCCGATCGTCTTCTATCGCGCCGCGCTTCTCGCCGCCGACACCGCACCCATCGACGCGCTATGCGCCGCACTTGCCGCACGCGGGCTCTCACCTGCGCCGCTCTTCGTCCCGAGCCTCAAAGACGCGGACGCCATCGCCTTCATCGGCGACGCGCTCAAGCGGCTTGCGCCTATTGTGATCGTCACCACCACGGCATTCGCCGCCGGCGGCGCGGGGGACGCGTCAGCTCTTGACGCAGTGAACGCGCCGGTGCTGCAAGCGGTGATCGCCACCACGCGCCGCGAGGCCTGGCGCGAGAACGCGCGCGGTCTCGGCCCCGCCGACCTCGCCATGCATGTGGTCCTGCCCGAGCTTGACGGCCGCGTGCTGGCCGGCGCGCTCGCCTTCAAGGACGCGCTCACCTGCGACGACACGCTGGCCTTCACCGCCTATGCCAGCCGGCCCGAGCCCGACCGCGTCGCCATGGTCGCCGACCGGGTGGCGGCGCTGGCACGCTTGCAGAATACCGAGCAGAATCAACGCTGTATCGCCGTGGTGCTGCCGGATTATCCGGCTGCCGGGGGCCGCGCCGGCTATGCCGTCGGGCTCGACGTGCCGGCAAGCATCGTCGCTCTGCTCGCCGATCTTGCCGGAGCCGGCTACCACGTAAATAAAGCGCCCGCGACTGCCCGCGCCCTGTTGAAACAATTGGAGGCGGGCGCTGACGATCCGGCGCTCTCGCTCGAAGATTACACAAGGCTTCTTGCCGACCTCCCCGCCGATATCGCTGAGCGCGTGAACGCGGCGTGGGGCGAAGCGGCCGACGATCCCGATTGCCGCGATGGCGCATTCCGCTTCCGCGCCGCGCGGTTCGGCAATGTGCTGGCAGTATTGCCGCCCGACCGCGGCAGCGCGCATGACCGCCGCGCCGATTATCACGATCCGACCTTGCCGCCGCGCCACGCTCTGCTCGCCTTCGGGCTGTGGCTCCAGCACGCAGTCAAGGCCGACGCCATCGTGCATCTCGGCGCGCATGGCACGCTCGAATGGCTGCCGGGCAAGGCCGTGGCGCTGACAAGCTCCTGCTTCCCGGAAGCCGTGGTCGGCGCGCTTCCCGTGATCTATCCATTCATCGTCAGCAATCCCGGCGAGGCGGCGCAGGCCAAGCGCCGCATCGCCGCCGTGACCATCGGCCATCTGCCGCCACCTCTCGCCGACACCGAACTGTCGGGCGCGGCGCGGGAGCTCGAGCATCTGGTCGACGAATATGCCATCGCCGACGGGCTCGACCGTCGGCGGCGCGAACGCTTGGCGAAACTGATCGTCGACAAGGCGCAAGGCTCAGGCCTCGCGCGCGAGGCGGGCGTCGAGACCGGCGAGCGCCCGAACGACGCGCTGCGCAAGATCGATGCGTGGCTTTGCGACCTGAAAGACCTCGCCGTCAAGGACGGGCTGCATGTGTATGGACGCGCGTCCGCCGAGATAAGCGATCCGCTGTGGCCGGTGAGCGCCGAAGCCGAGCGTGCCGCACTTCTTGCCGCGCTCGACGGCAAGCGCGTGCCTGCGGGCCCGGCGGGCGCCCCTGCCAGAGGGCGCCGCGACGTGCTGCCCACGGGGCGCAATTTGTTCACCGCCGACCCGCGTGTGCTGCCCACGCCGACCGCTTTTGAGCTCGGCAGGCTCGCCGCCGACGAAGTGGTCCGCCTCTACCTCCAAATTCACGGCGAGATGCCGCGCTCCCTCGTCATCGACCTGTGGGGCAGCGCCACGCTGCGCACCGGCGGCGAGGAAATCGCCCAGGGGTTGGCGCTGATGGGCTGCCGTCCGGTTTGGGACCCCGCCACGGGCCGCGTCACCGGCATCGAGGCTCTGCCCACCGCGGCAACAGGCCGGGCGCGCGTCGATGTCACCTGGCGCATCTCGGGCCTGTTCCGCGATCTCTTCCCGGCGCAAATCGCCCTGCTCGATGCCGCGACCAGGCTGATTGCTGCGCGCGACGAAGATGATGAGGAAAATCCGCTTGCGGCGGCTCGTCGCGCCAAGGGGTCCGGGTGCGCGACACTGGCGCGCATCTTCGGTAACGCGCCGGGCGCCTATGGCGCGGGTGTCGAGAACCTGCTCGGACGCGACGCCGACAGCGACGCGCTTGGCGCCGCCTATCTCGCCGCCACCTCACACACCTATGGCGGCGCGGAAGGAGAGGGGGCCGCGCAACCTGGCGCCTTCGCCGCCGAGATGGCACGCGCCGACCTGCTCCTGCATGGCAGCGACGATCCGACCCGCGACCTGCTCGAAGGGGCCGAGGATGTGGCCCATATTGGCGGCTTCGCCTCGGCTGCCGCGTCGCTCGGGCGCGAGGCCGATCTCATCATGCTCGACACCACCGATCCGAACCGCCCGCGCGCACGGCCGCTGGCGGCGGCGCTGGCGCGCATCGTGCGCGGGCGTGCCGTAAATCCGCGTTTCATCGAAGGCATGATGCGGCATGGGGCACGCGGCGCGGCCGAGCTCGCCGAGACCGTCGATCGCCTGGTCGATTTCGCCGAGACTACCGGCCAAGTCGCGAGCACGCTGTTCGATCTGGTGCACGACGCTTATCTTGCCGATCCTGACGTGCGCGAGTTTCTCCTGCGCGAGAACCCGGACGCGGCGCGGGCCATCGCCGAACGGCTCGAGACCGCGCGCCGCAAGGGCTTGTGGCATCCGCGGCGCAACGATCTCGGCGCCGATCTGACGGTTCAGACGGAGATCGCGTTATGACCGCGTCTCTTGCCCGTGGCGCTTGTCCGAGCCTCCTGGCGCCGATGCCGACCGGCGACGGATTGCTCGCGCGCATCCTGCCCGCCCGTCCCGTGAAGCTCAAGGCGTTGGCCAGTCTCTGCGCCGCCGCGTTGACGCATGGCAATGGCACGATGGAAATCTCGGCACGCGGTAGCATCCAGGTTCGCGGGCTCACGCCGGCCTCTGCACCACCCTTCGCCACTGCGGTCTCTGCGCTCGGTATCGAGATCAGCGATGGCGTCCCTGTCATCGCCGACCCCCTGGGAGACGAGCCTTCTGCCCTGATCGACGCGGACGCGCTGGCGCGTGAACTTCGCCAGGCCATTGCGGCAGCGAGGCTTGCGCTCGCACCGAAATTCTCGGTGATCGTGGATGGCGGCGGCAGGCTTCACCTCGATATTCTCAACTCGGACATCAGAGTCCGCGCCCTCGCCACTTCGGACAGTCCGCTGCTTCATGTCGCGCTTGCCGGGGATGGCGCAACGGCCTCGCCGCTTGGCGCGGTCGCGCGAGATGAGGTTTGCGATGCGGTGCTTCGCCTACTTGCATTGATTGCCGCCCATGGTCCGGAAGCGCGGGCCGCCGGTGTGCTGCGGCGCTTGGGGATCGCTGCATTCCAGGACGCCATCGGAAGCCACATCGTGTCTGGGCTACACCCGCCGGCCCGGCTTCCCGCCGAGATGGTTGGCACGCATGGTCTGAAGGACGATCTCTATGCGCTGGGCATCGGGTTCGCCCTCGGCCACACCGAGGCCGGCACGCTCCGCGCACTTGCCGATATCGCCCGTGCGCAAGGTGGCTCGTGGGCGCTGCCCGCACCCGATCGCACCCTGCTGCTCGGGCCTTTCAAGAGGACAACGGTAAAGACCATAAGAGACGAGGCGCGGCGTCTGGGCTTCGCAGTTGACGCTACTGATCCCCGCCGGCGGGTCGTGGCCTGTCCTGGTGCGCCCGCCTGCGCCTCGGGCCTGATCGCGAGCCGCGAAATCGCCGCCGACCTTGCGCGCGATCTGCCCCTTTCCGGCGATGGCATCGCCCTGCATGTCTCGGGCTGCGCCAAAGGCTGCGCTCATCCCACGCCTACGCCGCTTACCGTTGTAGGCACGGCGCGCGGGGCGGGTATCGTATGCTGCGGCACGGCAAATGCCACGCCGTCGGCTTATGCCGATGCCGCCGATCTCGCTGAGGAAATCGACCGCATCATCGAATCGCGAGAGACTGTCGATGCTTAAGCAGGATTATCTGCGCGACGGCGGCGCTATCTATGAGCGCTCCTTCGCTATCATCCGCGCCGAGGCTGATCTCTCCCGCTTCACGCCGGATGAGGCCGACATCGTCGTGCGCATGATCCATGCCTGCGGCCAGGTTGACGCCGCTGGGATGATTGCCTTCGCCCCAGACTTGGTGACCGCCGCCCGCGCCGCCCTGAAGCGCGGCGCGTCCATATTGTGCGACTCCGAGATGGTGGCGCATGGCATAACGCGCGCGCGGCTTCCGGCCAACAACGAGGTGATCTGCACCTTGCGCGATCCGCGCGTCCCGACACTGGCGGAGAAATTCGGTACCACCCGTTCCGCCGCCGCGCTCGAACTCTGGCGGGACCGGCTCGATGGCAGCGTGGTCGCCATCGGCAATGCGCCGACCGCTTTGTTCCGCTTACTCGAAATGCTCGAGGCCGGCGCGGCGAAACCCGCCGTGATCCTCGGCATGCCCGTAGGCTTCGTGGGCGCCGCGGAATCCAAGGAGGCGCTCGCGGCCAACCCGCAAAGCGTGCCGTATCTCATCGTGCGCGGGCGCATGGGCGGCAGCGCCATGACCGCCGCCGCGGTCAATGCCCTGGCGAGGCCTGGACTATGAGCGGCCGCCTCATCGGCGTTGGCGTTGGCCCGGGCGATCCCGGCCTGCTCACCTTGAACGCCATCGATGCGCTCAAGCAGGCGGACATCGTGGCGCATTTCGCCAAGGCAGGCAACGCGAGCAACGCGCGCGCCATTGCTGCAGCGCATTTCAAGCCTGGTGTCGAGGAACTGCCGCTGCTCTATCCGGTGACTACGGAGATCCCCAAGGAGGACGCGGCCTATCGCGAGGCACTTCGCGCCTTCTATGACAGTGCTGCCGCGTCGATCGCCAAGCATCTCGATGCTGGCCGCGTGGTCGCGGTGATCGCCGAGGGCGATCCCCTGTTCTACGGCTCCTACATGCATCTGCATGTGCGGCTGGTCTCCCGCTATCCGACCGAAGTGATCGCCGGCGTGACCGGCATGTCGGGCTGCTGGTCGGCGATCGGCGCCCCCATTGCGCAAGGCGACGACGTGTTCACCGTGCTTCCCGCCACGCTCCCCGAATACGAGCTGGAGCGTCGCCTCGCCGACGTCAACGCCGCCGTGGTGATGAAGATCGGACGCCATCTCGCCAAGGTCCGCCGCGCGCTCGACCGCGCCGGGCGGCTCGATCGCGCCATTTATGTCGAGCGCGGCACCATGGCCAATGCCTCGGTGATGAAGCTCACCGACAAGCTCGACGGCTGCGCGCCCTATTTCGCCATGGTGCTGGTGCCGGGCTGGGAGGCGCGGCCATGAGCGGACGGCTGTTCGTCATCGGGCTCGGTCCGGGAGACGCGCGCTATCTCACGCAAGATGCGGTCGAGGCCCTGCAAGCCGCAGACGCGCTATACGGCTATGGCCCTTATCTCGACCGCGTTCCGGTGAGGGACGGCCAGTCGCGTTACCCTTCCGATAACCGCGAGGAGGGCGAACGCGCACGTGCCGCGCTTCGCCATGCCGCCGAGGGCAGGCATGTCGCCATCGTCTCGGGCGGCGATCCGGGCGTGTTCGCCATGGCGGCGTCCGTGTGCGAGGAGATCGAGGCAGGACCACCTGCCTGGCGCACCCTCGATCTCGCCATCGTACCGGGCATCACCGCTATGTTCGCCGCCGCGGCCCACGCCGGCGCGCCACTGGGGCACGATTTCTGCGCACTGTCGCTCTCCGACAATTTGAAGCCTTGGGAACTGATCGAGCGGCGTCTCGACGCCGCGGCGGAAGCCGGCTTCGTCATCGCCCTTTACAATCCCGTCTCCAAGGCGCGGCCCTGGCAACTCGGCCACGCCTTTGCGCTTCTCGGGCGCAAGCTCCCTGCCACGGTCCCCGTCATCTTCAGCCGCGCCGTGGGGAGGCCTGACGAAAGCCTGACGGTGACGACCCTTCAAGCCGCCGACGAAGTCGGCGCCGACATGGCGACGCTGATCATCGTGGGCTCGGCGGAGACGCGCGTGGTCCCGCGCGAAGGCAAGCCGCCTCTCGTCTATACGCCGCGTGCCGTGGCGAAGGTCATGGCATGATCGAGCCACGCCAACACCTCTCCGACCGTCCCGACCGATGGCACCTCTGGAAGCACCGGTTGCTTCAGCATGATCACTGGCAGGCTGAGCGCGCGGGCGGCGTCGATCTTGCCGCGTGCCGCTTCCCCGCCGCTGTTCTTGGCCACCACCAAATCGATGCGATGGCGCTCCATCAGCGTGCGGTCCTCGGCTTCGGTGAAAGGGCCGCGCGCGGTGATGTAAGTCGCCTGCGGCACGGCAAGCGGTGGATCGACCGGATCGACGCTGCGGATGAGATAGATGTGCTGCGGCGCGGCGGCGAAGGGGCGGACGGCGTTGCGGCCAAGCGCGAGGAACACGCGGGCCGGCGCTTGCCCAAGCGCCCGCACCGCCTCATCGATGGTCGCCACCTCGACCCAGCGGTCGCCCGTTTGCGGCACCCAGGCGGGACGGCGAAGCGCGAGCAGCCTGACACCGGCGGTTCTGGCGGCCTCAGCCGCATTGGCGGAGATCGCGGCCGCATGCGGGTGGGTCGCGTCGATCAGCGCATCGATCCGTTCGGCGCGGAGATAATCCGCGAGTCCATCCGCGCCGCCGAAGCCGCCGATCCTCACCGGCACGGGCAGAGGCGGTGCGGACGCGGTGCGGCCGGCGAGCGAGACCGTCACGGCGATGTCGGCGCGGTCGCCGAGCGCCTCCGCGAGCCGCCGCGCTTCGCTCGTGCCGCCGAGTATGAGGATGCGCGTGATGCGCGGTGAACCGGTCATGCCGGACACTGCCTCACCGAGGCGCTGGCTGTCCATCGTCGGCATCGGTGAGGACGGCGTGAAGGGCTTGAGTCCGGTCGCGCGCGGCCTCGTGTCCCGCGCCGACATCGTGTTCGGCGGGGAGCGGCATTTAGGGCTCGCCGCACCCCTGATCCGCGGCGAGACCAAGCCGTGGCCGAGCCCTTTCTCGGTCGGCGAGGTCCTGGCGGAACGTGGGCGGCAGGTCTGCGTGCTCGCCTCGGGCGATCCGTTCTTCTATGGCGTGGGCGCGGTGCTGGCGAGCCATGTGTCGCCGGAGGAAACCTTGGTAGTGCCGGCGCCCTCGGCCTTCAGCCTGGCCGCCGCGCGGCTTGGCTGGCCGCTGCCGGAAGTCGTGCTCATGTCGCTGCATGGCCGCGCGCTCGACCGCATCCGGCCGCATCTTCATCCCGGCGCACGCGTCTTGGCGCTGACCTCCGATAGCGACGGACCGGCTCATCTCGCACAGCTCCTGGGTGAGATCGGGTTTGGGGCCTCACGCCTGACCGTGCTCGAAGCGTTGGGCGGCGAGCTTGAGCAGGTGCGCACGACAACCGCCTCAAGTTTCGACCTTACCGATATGGCGCCGCTCAACACCGTTGCCATCGAGGTGGAAGCTGGGCCAGGAGCGCGCGTCATCGCTTTCACGCCGGGCCTATCGGATGCGCTGTTCGAGCATGACGGCCAGATCACCAAGCGCGAGATCCGCGCCATCACGCTGTCCGCGCTCGCGCCGCTTCGCGGCCAGCTTCTATGGGACATCGGCGCAGGGTCTGGCTCGGTGGTCATCGAGTGGATGCTCGCCGATCCGTCCATGCGCGCTATCGCCATCGAGGCGCACCCCGAGCGTGCCGCACGCATGATCCGCAATGCCGCATCCTTTGGCGTGCCGGGCCTTGAAGTCGTGGAGGGATCGGCACCGCAAACCCTTGCAGAACTGGCTCAACCCGATGCGATCTTCATCGGTGGCGGCGCGAGCGATGAGGGTGTTCTGGATGCCGCCATCGCCGCGCTGCGTCCCGGCGGACGTCTCGTGGTCAACGCCGTGACGCTCGTCACCGAAGCTCTGCTGATCGCGCGGCACGCGGCACAAGGTGGCGAGCTTGTCCGCTTCGCCCTCACGCGCGCCGAGCCGGTCGGCGGCAAGACCGGCTGGCGCCCGGCCCTGCCCGTGACGCAATGGGTATGGGTCAAACCATGATCGTGCATTTCATCGGCGCGGGCCCAGGCGCCCCCGATCTCATCACCGTGCGCGGCCGCGATCTCATCGCGCGCTGTCCGGTCTGCCTCTATGCCGGCTCCATCGTGTCTAAGGCGCTGCTCGACTATTGCCCCGCAGGCGCGCGCATCGTCGATACCGCGCCGTTGTCTCTCGACGAGATCGAGGCTGAGGTCGTGACAGCGCATGAAGCGAGCCTTGACGTTGCGCGGCTGCAATCCGGCGATCTCGCCGTGTTCAGCGCGCTGGCCGAGCAGCTTCGCCGGCTTGAGCGGCGCGGCATCCCCTATACGCTCACGCCGGGCGTGCCGGCCTTTGCCGCCGCTGCCGCAGCCATCGGGCGCGAGCTCACCGTGCCGGAAGTGGCGCAGAGCGTGGTGCTGACCCGCGTCGCGGGCCGCGCCTCGCGCATGCCCGAGGCCGAGAAGCTCTCAGCCTTCGCCGCAACCGGCGCCACGCTCGCCATCCATCTCGCCATCCAGGCGCTCGACCGGATCGTTGAGGAGCTGACCCCGTTCTACGGGCCGGACTGCCCGGTGGCAGTGGTGACGCAGGCGAGCCAGCCGGGTGAGCGGATCGTGCGCGGCACCCTCGCCGACATTACCGCCAAGCTTGCCGTGGAGCCCATCGAGCGCACGGCGCTGATCCTGGTCGGGCGCGCGCTCGCGGCTGAGGATTTCCGCGACAGCGCGCTGTACGACGCCGACTATCGCCGCCGCTTTCGGGAAGCGCGATGACGGCACGCGGCCTCATCGTCGCCGCCCCGCGTTCCGGCGCCGGCAAGACCACCGTGACCTTGGCGCTGCTTGCGGCGCTTCATCGGCGCGGGCTTGCCGTGCAGGGCGCCAAGGCCGGCCCCGATTACATCGATCCCGCCTTCCATGAAGCCGCAACCGGCCGAGCGAGCTTCAATCTCGACAGCTGGACCATGCCGCCGCCTTTGCTCGATGCACTCCTGGGCGAAGGAGCCGCGCGCGCGGATGTGCTCGTCATCGAAGGTGTCATGGGCCTGTATGACGGGATCGAAGCGCCGCCGCGACGCACCGGCGCCACGGCCGATCTCGCCGCGCGCTTTAACCTGCCGGTGCTGCTGGTGATCGATGTCGCCGGTCAATCGCAATCGGCGGCGGCTTTGGTGCGGGGCTTCGCCGCGCACGATCCGGATTTGCGGATCGCAGGCGTCGTGCTGAACCGTGTCGGCAGCGAGCGGCATCGCCGACTTGTGGCCGATGCCATCGCCGCATTGGGCGTGCCGGTTCTCGGCGCCGTGCCGCGCGACGATACACTCATGCTGCCCGAACGCCATCTCGGCCTGGTGCAGGCAGCCGAGCACGCGGACCTTGCGGCGTGGCTCCACAGGCTCGCGGCGATGGCGGAGCAATGTCTCGACATCGATGCCATCCTAAGGCTCACGGCTCCGCCCCATCTTTCAGCCGCTGGGGCTTATCCGACGATGCCGCCGCCGGGTCAGCGCATCGCGCTGGCGCAAGACGCCGCCTTCAGCTTCGTCTATCCGCATGTGATCGACGGCTGGCGTAAAGCTGGCGCCGAAATCGCAACCTTCTCGCCGCTTGCCGACGAGCTGCCACCTGAGTCTTGCGACGCTTGTTGGCTTCCCGGCGGATACCCCGAGCTGCACGCCGGACGCCTCGCCGCTGCCAAAAATTTTCGCGATGGGCTCGCGCGATTTGCCGAAACGCGGAACGTACATGGCGAGTGCGGCGGCTATATGGTTCTCGGCGAGGCTTTGGAAGATGGCGACGGCGTGTCTCACGCCATGACCGGCCTGCTCAGCCATGTCACCAGTTTCGCCAAGCGCAAATTACATCTCGGCTATCGCCAGGCGCATTTGCTCGCCGGCGGTCCGCTCGGGCCACAGGGCACTGTTTTGCGAGGGCACGAATTTCATTACGCGGCGTTGATCGCGCCGGGTAGCGACGAACCTCTCGTCGAACTCACCGATGGCAAGGGAGACGCGCTCGGCAAAGCCGGTGGACGGCGCGGTCACGTCACCGGTACATTCTTCCACGCCATGGCCAGAACTTAGCCGCGCTTATCCGTGACCTGCGCATCGGCGAAGGTTGCCATGCCGGTGTGGCAGGCGAGCGCGGCGCGCAGCACCAGCACCGCGACCGCCGCGCCCGAGCCTTCGCCGAGCCGCATGCCGAGATCGAGCAGCGGGCGCAAACCAAGCTCTTGCAGCAGCGGACGGTGGCCCGATTCAGAAGACAGATGCCCGGCGAGCACATGGTCGAGCGCGCCGGTGTGGAGCTTCGCGAGCGGCGCCACCGCCGCAGTGCAAACAAAGCCATCGAGAACCGTAGGAATACACGCGTGGCGCGCGGCGAGACATGCGCCAAGGATGGCGGCTAGCTCGCGTCCACCCAACGAAGCAGCAACACCTAGAGGATCGTTCAACGCATCGGCATGACGCGTGAGGGCCTGATCGATCACATCGCGCTTGCGCTTCAGCCCGGCATCGTCGATGCCGGTGCCATGACCGGCAAAGCGGCTGCCGCCGCCGAACAACGCAGCCGAAACGGCCGCCGCCGCGGTGGTATTGCCGATGCCCATCTCGCCGAGGACCACAAGGTCGGCCTCGGGCGAAAGCGCGTCGTAGCCTGACGACACGGCATCGAGAAACTCGTCCTCGTCCATGGCGGGGCTTTCCGTGAAATCCGCCGTGGGTGTCTCGAGCGACAGCGCCACCACGCGCAATTCCGCACCGGCCACATGCGCGAGTTGATTGATGGCCGCGCTGCCAGAGGCAAAATTGTTGACCATCTGGGCCGTCACCTCGGGCGGATAGGCGGAAACGCCCTTTGCCGTGACTCCGTGATTGCCGGCAAAGACCAGGATCTCAATGTTGTTCAAACGGGGCGGACTCCGGCCCTGCCAATGCGCGAGCCACGCCACCACCTCTTCGAGCCGCCCAAGGCTGCGCGGCGGCTTGGTCAACGCCGCTTCGCGGCGTGACACCTTGGCCGCAGCCTCAGGATCGCCGGCAGGCAGATCGAGGCAGGCCGTTCGCAAATCGTCGAGGGAAGCAAAGCGCGTCATTTCAGCGTAGACTCGCCGGCACTGTCGGGAAGTCCAGTGATTCGTTCAAAGCTGCTC
>DATMDY010000162.1:0-8363 GCA_035557335.1 Methyloceanibacter sp. | reverse complement strand
TCGGGTCCGGCTCAGCTGCGGAAGGCAACCACTTAAAAATAGGTCGAGCCGCTGGCCTTTGTGTTCAGGGCCGGCTACCGCGGTGAGCCGCTCCGGAGCGCGCGTATTGTTTGATCGGTTCATAAGGTTTGACGATGACGGTGACGAACGAGCCTGACAATACACCGTTGCCGGGGACGGTGTTCACCCCACGTCAGGTGCGCCTGCTCAAGATCGCCGTGATTGTGATGGGGCTTCTGCTGGTCGGCGGCTTTGCCTTCGTGATGGCCGCCATTGTCTATCAAGCGTCACAGATCGCAAAAGAGAGCACGGCCTCAGCCCCTGCCTTGGGTGGCGTCGATACCGAGCTGGCGATCCCGACTGACGCAACCGTTACCTCGCTTGCCCTAGATGGCGACCGTCTCGCCCTCCATCTAAGTACGCCGAACGGTCAGGAACTCTTGGTGATCGACCTGAAGAGCGGCAAGGTGGCCGCCCGCGTGCGGCTCAAGCCGCAATAGGCCTTGATCGCTTTCACTACGGCACGATATAGCTTTCATCGGTTTTGGCTCGGCAATAACGCCCCCTTCGTCTAGTGGCCTAGGACGCTGGCCTCTCACGCCGGAAACAGGGGTTCGAAACCCCTAGGGGGCGCCAATCTTTTCAGTGGTGTCGATCACCGAGCGCCAAACCGCATTCGCGAGCTAATTGCCGCCGCCGAAGATACCCCTGAAGGGACCGTCCCCGCCGAATAGGCCAGGGCGCTTGGGCGTTTGGACCGGCTCGGGGGAGTCGGCAGTGACCTCACTGTCCTTCTTGGTCGCTTTCGGCTTCGGATCGGTCGCCCCCGTCGTACGCGTTCGGCTGACTGCAGCCGGCCTCGACTGAGACGGTGCCGATACATCCGGCATGCGCGGCGGCGGGGCGAGTCCCGCCTCATCGATCCAGCCGGTCGCACCGCTCACCACATCCTTGATCTGGATAAAACCTCCCTCACGGCCAATCACACGGAACCGCCGGCCGGCAGGAAAGCCGTACATGGAGGACGCGGAGGCAGACGGGCCGGACAACACTTCGACGGAGCGCCTGGAAACCAGGATCGTGCCGGCGTCTGGAAGCTCCGGTTGCCCAGCCTGCTCGGTCTGCTCAACCGCCTCGCCAGTCTGTTCAGGCTGTTCGGCGGTCTCGCCGGTCTGTTCGGTCTGCTGACCTGGCGCGGTTGCAGTTTCCTGGGCAGGCACAGTTTCCTGCGCGGGTGGTTGAGGCTTGGCGACGGACTCAGCCGGTTGCACGGCGGGCGTTGCGGGAGCTGACGGCGTCGGCACTGCAGTCGTAACAGGTGCTTTCTGCTCCACTTCGGGCTGACCAAAATAGTCACCCGAACGCAGGACAAGGCCCACAACAAGGAACAGGCCGGCGGCGACAAAGAACACGCCCCGCTTCGAAGAGAACGTATCCCGCAACGAGGAGAACGTGTCCCGCTTCGACAGGGACTTCCACGGTATTTTTAGGGCCATACCAGATAATGGCACAGCCTGGTTCTTCGTTCCACAAGGGCGAAGTACTGATAGTGCCTGAACGACGGGCTTCTCCTACCGATAGGCCGGGCCGGGAAGAAGTTGAAACGAGAGTGGCAAAAATTCCTACCAAGCCACTAGGAACTCTTGACGTAAGCGCCAGGCAACACTGACACTGGTGAGGCGAAGCCCTAACTAAGGGCGCCTACAGGAGGCCTCACCGATGTCCACAAAGCTCATCCTTGCCATAGCTGCGAGCCTCCTGCTCACAACCCAAATCGCGGCACAGGTTCCTGGGGCGACGCCCCAGAAGCTCAATGCCATCCTGTGCGACACCGAGGAGCAGGCCATCCAGCTTGCCTCGAGCCAGGCTTCCGGCCAGACCGAACCGATGGCCATCAATCTGGTCAACAAGGCCGCGGGCGCCGAGGTGTGCGGCCGCTATATCGGTTATGCCGTGGTCGAGATCGAAAAGACCGAAAACAAGAACGGCGGTCTGTTCATGCTCGCCGGCTTGCGCTTTTCGGACGACGGCAGGCTCGGCTGGACGGCCAGTTGGGTCTCGCCCTTCAACTCCACAGGCCTCGCGCGCGGGACGTAAAGAGCGAAGGACTGTTCTGCATGCGGATTGAGCAAACCCGGTGGGCACATGCCCCGGGGCTTACCATTTGTCTGGCGAGTGTTGCCCGGCTGCTCTATCGCTCCTGCGACATTAAGCCTACCCTACCTAGGACTTGCGAATCATCCTTTCGCGGTGCAATATCGCAGATGCGAAGGGCGGTTCGGCGTTCGGTGCAAAGCCAAGCCGCTGAAACTGGCGATCGGACAGGAAAATGCGGCTTAAAAGCAAAGGCTTAGGGATAGTCGTAGCAGCGTCCGGCCCTGTTCGGCCGTTCGTAGACTTGACCAGTCGCTCTGCAACCAAGCAGCCCCTTTTCCGCGTTGCACCATAAATGGGAAAAATTCCTAGGGTTCAGTAGGTAGGGAAGGAAATAATCGTCCCCATAGGGACGCTGAGGAGGGGCTGAGCAACTCTAACAGAGGGTCTCGACCCATGCTGACTAAGCTCACCCTCGCCGCGATGGCCGGCCTGCTTCTCCAGGTCGAAGCCGTGAAACAACCGCCCACGGCTCCGCCCCAGAAGCTCAATGCCATTCTCTGCCAGACCGAAGCGCAGGCAATCGCGCTAGTCGCCGCGAAATCCGCCGGCAAGACCGAGCCGATTGCCATCAACCTCGTCAATAAGGCAGCCGCGGGCGAAGTCTGCGGGCGCTATAACGGCTATGCTGTGGTCGAGTCCGAGAAGACCACGAGCCATAAAGGCATTCTGTTCATGCTCGCGGGCTTGCGCTTCGTCGAGGACGGCAAGCTTGCTTGGACAGCGAACTGGGTCGCGCCTTTCCAGGGCGCTAAGCTAGAGCGGAGGACCTGACATGATTTCCATGCCAGCCGCCATCGTGCTCATCGTCTGCAAGACCGTCATCGGCGGTCCTACGGACCAGAATACTGCCTACACCAAAGCCGAGAACCGGGAATGGGCCATTGAAAACTCGATGATGGTCTGCCGCCGGCAGGTGATCCCGATTCACGACCAGGCCGCGGATCTGGGCGCCAAACCCATCACGCCCAATCTCTTCGATAATGGGACCTGCGCTCGGATCGGGATACCCATCGGCGCGCAATGGGACCAGGAGCACAAAAGCTCCGCCTATCGGTTCTGGCGCGTCGGTTGCCCCGCACCGATCGTCGATACGAGAAGCGGACGCATCATCGGCTACAAGATGCCGGAATGCGGCCACCGTGATACGGTGCGTTGCGAGGTGGACGCCGAGATCTAGCGAGGTCGAGCGTTAGTCATGCGAACCCGATCGAGAATTGCCGCTGGTCTTGTCCTGGCCGTCGCCCTGATGGGCTTCGCCGGGTTCAAAGCCTATTCGAAAAAGCTCGGCCCGCTCGTCCAGGCGCATGGCACTACCTATTACAACGGCGACGGGCCGGCCTGGGCGCGGATCCCTTGCAAGCCCGAGAGCGAGATTCTCGCCGCCATCAAGCAGGTGCACGCCAAATACGACTATCTCTCCGGCGCCGGCCTCAAGACCTTCGAGGCGCGCGCAGCCATGCTCAAAGGACTGCCGCCGCTCAATGTCGATGTGCTTTATGTCGTCACCGAGGACGACCAGCTCCGCAACGGGGACATGGTCCTGTTCATCGGGCTGAGGGCGAATTGCGTGTCGACGGTGTTCGGCCTGCCGGGAAAATTGTATCGCGAGCTCGCGGTCAAGTCCGGAAGCGCCTGAGACCGTTCCGATCCGGTATGGACAAGCTCTCGTCTTGAGTCTTTGCTCGCGGGACCGGCGTGAAGCCGTGCAGGAAGCGAGCAGGACCGACGTGACACCAACCCTTCCGCAAGGCGAGTTGCTCTACGCCATCGGCGACATTCATGGCCGCGCCGATCTGCTCGAAAATCTGCTTCGCCGGATAGAGGAAGACGCTCGAACCGATCGCTCTGGCAATAAGCGGCTGGTCTTTCTCGGCGATTATGTCGACCGCGGTCCCGATAGTTGCGGCGTGGTCGAGATGCTGATTACCGACCTGCCGCAAGGCTTCGCGGCGCATTTTCTCAAGGGCAATCACGAGGCGCTGTTGCTCGGGTTTCTCGATGACCCGCTAACGCTCGATCATTGGCTTTTGAATGGCGGAGCCGAAACCATGGCCTCCTACGGCGTGGATATTGGCGGTCTGGATCGCTTGAACGCGTCCCCCGAAGCCTGGCGCGACGCTTTCGCCGCCGCGCTCCCCGAAACCCATCTCGGCTTCTTCAAGGATCTCGAACTCAGCCTGGCCGCTGGCGACTATCTCTTCGTCCATGCAGGAGTGAGACCGGATCGACCGCTCGAGGCGCAAACGGAAACCGATCTCATCTGGATACGCGCGCCCTTCCTCGATTGGCCCGAACCGTTCGGCAAGATGGTGGTGCACGGACACACGCCCGGCAGAGTGCCGGTGACGCGGACAAACCGCATCGGCATCGACACCGGCGCCTGCTTCTCCGGCCGGCTGACGGCGCTCAGGCTGGAAGGCGACAAGCGGGGTTTCTTGCAGACCTGATGTCAGGAATGGGTCTCGGGCGCGACGGCAACCAGGCCCCGCAGCCGCTCGCCCAGGCTCTTGCCACCGCCTTTGCGGGCGCGCCGCCGTTCCCGGCGGCTTGGGCGCTTGGCCGGCTCCTGGGCTTGTCTTTCCTCCTCAGCCTCGGCTGGAACGGTTTCGTCCGAGACAGCTTCGGCTGGGACAGACTCGTCCGGGACAGCCTCGCCCGAGACGGCCTCCGGCGAATCATACGATTCCTCGATGGAAATTTCGGTCTCCTCGACCTCGACGGTCCTCCCGTCGGACATTTCCATCCTCACCGTCTCGGTCTCAATATCAGCCTCGACCCGCGTAGACTCAGGGCCTTCGCCGTTACGGCCATGGGAACGGTACCGGGGGGCGTCAGGCACTTGCCGTGCCGGAGGTTGGGCGAAGGCCGATGTGGGCTCCACGGCCATGCGAAAGCCTTGGCTGCGCGTGGCGGCCAGGACTTGCGAGGCAAGCTTGGTCATCTCGCGGCGTAGCAAGGCATTCTCATGGACGCTCGCCTGGGCGCGCGCGAGTTCCTCCTGAGCCCGGGAGAGCTCCGCGCTCAAACGCTGGCTCTCGGTGAGATAGCGCGCGTCGGATTTCGACAGGCCGCGAATTGACGCGGTACCCCCTGCCTCCAGCGCGGCGCGCAGGCGGTCGATATCGGTGCGCTGATTATGCAGGGTCGCGCGCGCGCTCTTGAGCGCCTCGGACTGGGACGCCACGGTGGTGCGAAGCTCGGTGTTGATGGACTCAAGATCGGCGAGGGCCTTCTTCGCTGCCTTCAGGCGATTGTCGAGGTCGGGCAGCCGGCGCTTGATGGTCTGCTGCAATACCCGGTTGGCGTTGTCCTTCTCCTGAATCTGTCCCTTGGCGGTGACGATCTCGGCGTCCAACACCTGGATTTCGACCCGCCGCTTGTTTGCTTCGATCAGCTCCCGCGTGGCCTTCTCCTTGGCCTTGTCGAGCGCGACCTCGACCTTGCGAACCTCGATGGCAAATTCGGCGCGGAGCTGATCCTTGTCGGCCTGAATGTCGGCGAGCGACATCGGCATGGTCGCCTCAAGCTTCTTCGTGGTGAGCTTGACGGCGCGGTTCCATAGCGGCGGCGCGAGCATCAGCGCGAGCAGGCATCCCAAGAAGAAGCCTAGCGCCCCGATCATCACCCATTCGATCATCGAAATCAGCGCTCCTGGGCCTGGCGCCCACGCAGCATTCTAGCCGACGCTCCACGGGGCGGCTTGAACGAAATACGCGTCATTTTCGACGCGTGTCAGCCTTCGGTCAGCTTCCTTAGCCCCTAATTAGAAGGGATTCCAGGTCGGCTCGCGAGTATATTTCAAATAACCGATATTGGCGCCCAGCCTCAGCCCCACGCCGGAACGGATCGGGGCCAGCACGATATGGTCTCCGGAGAGAAAGGTTACCCCGACCCCGCCGATGAAATAGGCGGAGCCATCCACCCCGGCGAAGTCGTTATAGATCTCGCCGGGGCTGCGCAGATCGTAGACCAGCACCATGGTCTTGGAGCCTTCGGCTCCGAAATCGTAGCCGAGCGACGGGCCTTGCCAGAACACCCGATGCTCGCCCGCGTCCTTGGTGTAGAGCGTGCCTTCGCCATAGCGCAGGCCAGCGACGAAAGCACCGCCCAGCTCTTCGCCGAGAATGTAGCCGTTGGGACGGCCGGCGCGCTGGAAGGCGTATTCCACCACGCGAGCGAAGCCCATCGACACCTTGCCGAAGAAGCGATGGCCGGTCTCGTTGATCTCGTCCATCGAGAAGGTGCCCTGGTCCTGGGCTTGGGGCGGGGCGTAGTTTTGCGTGCCGGGCGCGGGCTCATAGGGGATGCCCGGACCGTCCGCGCCAGGTGCCGCCGGATAGGGGCGCTGCCCGGGAGGGACGGCGTGCGGCGCGTCAGGATTGGGATGTGGCGTGATAACCATCGGGCCTTCGGCCTGCGCGAGTTGGACCGGGCGCGCATCCGCTTCTTCTGCCGAGGCGGAAGATGCCGAAAGGAACAGAACCGCGATGAGCGCGGCAACGCATGACATATAAAGACGCATGTCCTTGACCCTCGGGGCTTTGAGCCGGAGTGCCCCGCCGACCCGGATTGCCCATCCGTGAGCATGATTGGCCCAAACCGTTACTAAACGGTGGCCAGGCGCCGTGGTTCCAGAATGGTTAATGGCGACTTGCGCCGGCTTTTCGGCCCCAGGCGACGAAGCCCGGATTGCGCAAGCCCGCTTCGGTCTTACCGTAGCGCAGCTTTGTGCCATCGGCCGCGACCGCGAAACCGCCCGCGGCGTCCAACACGGCGTGCCCCGCCGCCGTATCCCATTCCATGGTGGGGCCGAAGCGCGGATAGACGTCGGCCCGTCCCCGCGCCAGCTCGAGGAATTTGACCGCCGAGCCTGCGCTCGAGCGCTCGGCGATGTTGAGCTTCGACAAGAAGGCCTCGGTCTCCGGATCGAAGTGGGAAAGGCTGACGACAGCCGTCAGGCCGTCCGGATCGGCGACGCGCGCGCGCAATCTGGTCTGCGCCAGCTTGCTCAAATCGGCGCCCGCCTCATCGGGAGGAAGCGTGGCCTCGACCGCCTCGCCATCGGCGACGGTAAGGGCGAGCAGCGAACGCGCCGGCGCATAGACCAGGCCGAAACGCGGGCGCCCATGTTCGACAAGCGCAATGTTGACGGTGAAATCCGTGCGCTTCTTGATGAACTCCTTGGTGCCGTCGAGCGGGTCGACCAGGAAGAAGCGCGGGCCGAGCGATGCCGTCAGGTCTGAAGCCAGTTCCTCCGAGACCACCGGAATCTCCGGGGCCAGCACCTTGAGCGCTTCAAGGATAATCGCCTGCGAATCGCGATCGGCATCGGTGACGGGAGAGGAATCGGCCTTGATCTCGATCTCGGTGCCCCCGGTGTAATGCGCCATGATGGCGGCGCCGGCCCGGGCCGCGGCGTCGGTCAGGAGCGATGCCGCCCGGGCGAAGTCGAAGGGCTCGCTTGTTGTTGTGTGTGTCGGGGCTGACAAGGCAGAATACTCTATAGGGGACTTTGATTCGTTTTGGCGCGCCTCACGATTCTCCAAGTCTTCGAGCGGACGCTCCCTTCCTGTAACAGAAATTCCGGCAGGGGCCACATTTCCCCTCAGGCAGCGCAAGCGAAGGAGGACGCTTATGACCGAGCCGACGGCGATCGGCGACCTTGAACTCGCGGCCCTCGTGTCGAGCCGCATCTGCCACGACGTGATCAATCCCATATCGGCCATCGCCAACGGCCTGGAGCTGCTTGACGAGGAGCCGGACGAGGCCATGCGCGAGGCGGCCATGGACCTCATCCGTAAGAGCACCGCGCAAGCCTCAGCCAAGTTGCAATTCGCCCGCCTTGCCTTTGGCGCCGGGGGTTCGGCCGGCGCCGAGATCGACCTCGGCGACGCGGAATCTGTCGCGCGCGGCTTCCTGGAGGACGACAAGACCAGCCTGAACTGGCAGCTCGTGCGCATCCTGCTGCCGAAGAACCGCGTCAAGCTCCTGCTCAACATGCTGGTGGTGGCCGCGACCACCATCCCGCGCGGCGGCTCCATCACGGCCGAGCCGATCGGGGAGGGCGCGGCGGACGGCTTTCGCGTCACCACCACGGGGACCAATGCGCGCGTTCCGGCGGCCGCGCCGGCCTTGCTGTCCGCGACGCTGGAGGGATCGGTCGACGCCCACGGCATCCAGCCGTTCTATACCGGGCTGCTGGCGCG
>DATMDY010000161.1:0-9857 GCA_035557335.1 Methyloceanibacter sp. | reverse complement strand
GCCTTCGTTCCAGTGTGGCTAAAGGTCGAGCACGAGGCGCTTCGGGTCCTCGATGGACTCCTTGACGTTCACCAGGAAAGTGACCGCGTCTTTGCCGTCGACCAGACGGTGATCGTAGGAGAGCGCGAGATACATCATCGGTCGCGCCACGATCTCGCCGTCGCGCACCACGGCGCGCTCCTCGATGCGGTGCATGCCGAGAATGCCGGATTGGGGCGCATTCAGGATCGGGGCGGAGAGCAGCGAGCCGTAAAGGCCGCCATTGGAGATGGTGAAGGTGCCGCCTTGCATCTCTTCGAGGCTGAGCTTGCCGGCCCGCGCGCGGGCGCCGAAATCGGCGATTGCTGTTTCAATTTCGGCGAGGCTCATGCGGTCGGCGTCGCGCAACACCGGCACCACCAACCCGCGATCGGTGCCGACAGCGACGCCGATATGATAGTAATTCTTGAAGACAATATCCTCGCCGTCGATCTCGGCGTTCACCGCGGGGATGTCCTTGAGCGCTTGCACGCAAGCCTTCACGAAAAAGCCCATCAGCCCGAGCTTCACCCCGTGCTTCTTCTCGAAGGCTTCCTTGTAGTCGCGGCGAAGCTGCATGACGGCGCTTATGTCCACGTCGTTGAACGTGGTGAGCATGGCGGCGGTGTCTTGCGCTTCCTTCAGGCGCTTGGCGATGGTCTGGCGCAGCCGTGTCATGCGCACGCGCTCTTCACGAGCCTCATCGTCCTGCGCGAGGGGCGCGCGGGGGGCCGGCACCGGCTTCGGCTTCCGCTCGCGCGCAAGTAAGGCTTCCGCCGCCTTGGCGGCAATGTCATTCTTTAGAATCTGGCCGCGGCGCCCCGAGCCTTTGACCGCTTTCGCCTCGATCCCGGCCTCGGCGAGACGCTTGCGGGCCGCGGGCGACGGGGGCATTTCATCGTCGGAAATTTCCTCGCGGGGACTCGGCTCGCGTTCGAGCTTCTTGGGCTCGACCGGCACTTCAGAGGTATGATCCACGGGTTCGGCCTCGGCCTCGGCCTTCATCGTCTCGGGGGCAGCAGCAGGCTTGGCTTTGGCGGGTTTGGCCTTACCATCGCCATCGCTGATGGCGCCAAGCAGGGCCCCGACGGCGACGGTATCGCCCTGTTTCACCACGATCTCCGACAGCACGCCCGAGACCGGGGCCGGCACTTCGACAGTCACCTTGTCGGTCTCGAGCTCGACCAGGGGCTCATCGGCAGCCACTGAATCGCCGGCCTGCTTGAACCACTGGCCTACGGTGGCCTCGACCACCGACTCACCCAGGCTCGGTACCCTGATCTCTTTCGGCATGGCCTCGAGTCGCTCCTAGCCCAATGCCTCTTCGAGGAACGCCTGCAGCTCACGCACATGCTTGCTCATCAGGCCGGTCGCCGTTGCGGCAGAGCTCGGCCGGCCCACATAGCGCGGGCGCCGGTGCTTCGCCTCGATATGGTCGAGGACCCAGGCGATGTTCGGCTCGATGAAGCTCCAGGCCCCCATATTCTTCGGCTCCTCCTGGCACCATACCATCTCGGCATCCTTGAAGCGCGACAGCTCCTGGATCAAGGCCCGTGCCGGGAAGGGATAAAGCTGCTCCATGCGGAGCAGATAGACGTCGTCGACCCCGCGCTTCTCGCGCTCCTCATAGAGATCGTAATAGACCTTGCCGGAGCAAAGCACCACGCGCCTGATCTTGTCGTCCGATGCGAGCTTGATGCCAGCGGCGGACGGGGATTGGGCATCGTCCCACAACAGGCGATGGAAGGACGAGTTGGGACCGAACTCGGCAATGGTCGATACCACGCGCTTGTGACGTAGGAGCGACTTCGGCGTCAACAGCACCAAAGGCTTGCGAAACTGCCGGTGCAACTGACGCCTAAGCACATGGAAATAATTGGCGGGCGTGGTGCAATTGGCAATCTGCCAATTGTCCTCGGCGCAGAGCTGGAGATAGCGCTCGAGCCTTGCCGAGGAATGCTCAGGCCCCTGGCCTTCATAGCCATGCGGCAAGAGCTGAACGAGACCCGACATGCGCAGCCATTTGCGCTCGCCCGAGGAAATGAACTGGTCGACGACGACCTGCGCGCCGTTGGCGAAATCGCCGAATTGCGCTTCCCACAGCACCAGCGCATTTGGCTCGGCCAGGCTGTAGCCGTATTCGAAGCCGAGCACCGCCTCCTCGGAGAGCATGGAATTGATCACCTCGAACACCCCCTGCTCCTTGGAGATGTGCTTCAGCGGCGTGTATTTCTTCTCGTTTTCCTGGTCCATCAGCACCGAATGGCGCTGGGAGAAGGTGCCGCGCTCAGAATCTTGTCCCGACAGCCTGACGCGATAGCCCTCGACCAGCAACGTGCCGAAGGCTAGCGACTCGGCGGTCGCCCAGTCGATGCCGTGCCCCTCCTCGATCATCTTGCGGCGGTTGGCGACAATGCGCGCGACAGTCTTGTGCGGCGTGAAACGCTTCGGGATGTGTGTAATCTTCCGCCCGACTTCCCTGAGGACGTCGAGATCGACGCCCGTCACGCCGCGTCTCGCCCCCTCATCGGCGTGGCCGATACCCGACCATTTGCCATCGAGCCAGTCGGCGCGGTTCGGCCGATAGGAGTCGCTCGCCGCGAATTCTTCTTCGAGACGAGCGCGGAAACCGGCCTGCATGCCGTCAATTTCGGCGCAAGTGAGCAATCCTTCCTCGACCAAGCGATTGGCATAAACCTCGACCACGCTCGGATGCTGGCGGATGCGGGCATACATCAAGGGCTGGGTGAAGGCCGGCTCGTCGGCCTCGTTATGGCCGTGGCGCCGGTAGCAGAACATGTCGATGACCACCGGCTTGCCGAAACGCTGACGGAACTCAATGGCGATCTTGGTGACATGAACCACGGCTTCGGGATCGTCACCGTTCACGTGGAAGATCGGCGCGTCGATCATCTTGGCGACGTCGGACGGGTAGGGGGATGAGCGGGAGTGGCGCGGCGCCGTGGTGAAGCCGATCTGATTGTTGACGATGAAATGCAGCGAGCCGCCGGTGCGGTGGCCGCGCAGTCCGGAAAGACCGAGACATTCGGCGACGACCCCCTGGCCGGCAAAGGCCGCGTCGCCATGCAGCAGAAGCGGCAGCACCGATTTGCGCTCCCGGTCGTGGCGCTGGTCCTGCTTGGCGCGAACCTTGCCGAGCACCACGGGATCGACGATCTCGAGATGCGACGGATTGGCGGTGAGCGACATATGCACGCGGTTGTCGTCGAATTCGCGGTCGGAGGAAGTGCCGAGATGATATTTCACGTCGCCCGAGCCTTCGACCTCGTCGGGATGGGCCGAGCCGCCTTTGAACTCGTTGAACACCGCCCGGTAGGGCTTGCCCATGACATTGGCGAGCACGTTGAGGCGGCCGCGATGGGGCATGCCGATGACGATCTCGTTGAGACCGAGCTGGCCGCCGCGCTTGATGATCTGCTCCAGCGCCGGCACAATCGACTCGCCGCCGTCAAGGCCGAAGCGCTTGGTGCCGGTATATTTGACGTCGAGGAAGCGTTCGAAGCTCTCGGCCTCGATGAGCTTCTTCAAGATCGCCGTCTTGCCTTCCGGCGTGAAGCTCACCTCGGAGCCTTCGATGCGATCCTGAATCCAGTTGCGCTGCTCGGGGTCGGAGATGTGCATGTACTCGGCGCCGATATGCCGGCAATAGGTGCGCTTCAGCGCGCTCAGCAACTGGCGTAGCGTGGCGAATTCGAGCCCGAGGGCGCCGCCGATATAGATAGGCCGGTCGTAGTCGGACTTTTTCACGAAGCCGTAGGTCTTGGGCTTGAGCTCGGGATGCTCGCGGCGCGTGGTGAGCTCGAGCGGATCGAGCTTGGCGATGAGATGGCCGCGCGAGCGATAGGCGCGGATCAGCATGCGGGCGCCGAGCGTGTCGCGCGCGGCGGCAAGCGCCTGCTGCTCGGTGATGGACCCGGCTGGAAGGGCGGGCAAAGCTGCCGCGGCACCGTCGGTCCGGGCCCAGGACGGGCCACGCGCTTCGGCGATGACATCGTCCGGATTGTCGTCGAGGCTGGCGAAAAAGCTCTGCCACTCAGTGCCGACGGAAGAGGGATTCTCTTCGTAGCGTGCATGCATCTCGGCGAGATAGGTGGCGTTGGCGCCATGCAGGAACGACGTGTGGGCAAACACGTCGTTCAGCTCGTGTCTCGTCATTGGATCAACCCTGACGGCTGTTTAAGGCCACCGGCGTGCCGGGCAAAAACGGCGAGCTTTGGGCGCCCGCCTCACCTTTCATGTAGTATTCCTGCAAGGGTCGTTCCAAGGGCTGCCGGCGAATTGGCCATGACAATTCCGGCGTCGCGCATTGCCTCAATTTTATGCTTTGCGTCCCCTTTGCCGCCTGAGATGACGGCACCCGCGTGACCCATGCGCCGCCCGGGCGGAGCGGTCGATCCGGCAACGAATCCAACCGCCGGCTTGGTGTTGCCGACTTCTTTGAGGAAGGCGGCGCCTTCCTCCTCGGCGCTGCCGCCGATTTCGCCGATCATGATGATGGCCTCGGTCTCGTCGTCTTCAAGGAACAAAGCCAGCGCATCGACGAAGCTCGTGCCGTTGACCGGGTCGCCGCCAATGCCGATGCAGGTCGATTGGCCGAGCCCGGCGGCGGTGGTCTGGGCCACGGCCTCGTAGGTCAGGGTGCCCGAACGCGAGACGATGCCCACTTTGCCGGGTTGGTGGATATGGCCCGGCATGATGCCGATCTTGCATTGGCCGGGCGTGATGATGCCGGGGCAATTGGGGCCGATCAGGCGCGTTTGCGAGTCGCTGAGCGCCCGCTTCACCTTCACCATGTCGAGCACCGGCACGCCTTCGGTGATGCACACCACTAGCGGCACGCCGGCGTCGATAGCTTCGAGAATGGCGTCGGCGGCGAAGGCAGGGGGCACATAGACGGCGCTCGCGTCGGCCCCGGTCGCGGCAACGGCGTCTCTCACCGTGTCGAACACCGGCAGCCCGAGATGGGTGGTGCCGCCTTTGCCGGGGGTCACGCCGCCGACCATGCGCGTGCCATAGGCGATGGCCTGCTCGGAATGGAAAGTGCCTTGCGCGCCGGTAAAGCCCTGGCAGATGACGCGCGTGTTTCTATCGACAAGAACTGACATGGCGGTGGGCTAATCCTGCAAGTTTCAAGCCGCCTTTTTGACGGCGGCCACGGCTTTCTTGGCGGCATCGTCGAGGTCGTCAGCGGGGATGATGGCGAGTCCCGACTGGCGCAACAGCTCCTTGCCGCGCTCGACATTGGTTCCTTCCAGCCGCACCACCAACGGCACGACGATGTTGATCTCGCGCGCGGCGGCGATGATGCCCTCGGCGATGATGTCGCAACGCATGATGCCGCCGAAGATGTTGATCAGCACGCCCTTCACATTGGGGTCGGAGAGGATGATCTTGAACGCCTCGGTCACCCGCTCCTTGGTGGCGCCGCCGCCGACATCGAGGAAATTGGCGGGTTCGCCGCCATAAAGCTTGATGATGTCCATGGTGGACATGGCGAGCCCCGCGCCGTTGACCATGCAGCCGATCGATCCGTCGAGCTTCACATAGGAGAGATCATGCTTGGAGGCTTCGACCTCGGCCGGGTCCTCCTCATGGATGTCGCGCAAGGCCGCGATGTCCTTGTGGCGGAACAGCGCGTTGTCGTCGAAACTCATCTTGGCGTCGAGGCAGAGCAGATTGCCCTCCTTGGTCACCACCAGCGGGTTGATCTCGATCAGGCTCGCGTCCTTGTCGAGGAAAAGCTGGTAGAGCGCGCGCACCAGCGCGGCGCATTGTTTGGCGAGATCGCCTTCGAGCTTGAGTGCTGCGGCGATAACGCGGCCGTGGAAGGCGCTGATGCCGGTCGCGGGATCGACGCTCAGCGTCGTGATCTTCTCCGGCTCCTTCGCCGCCACCGCTTCGATGTCGACGCCGCCTTCGGTCGAGGCGACGAAGGCGACACGGCCGGAGCCGCGGTCCACCAGCAGGGACAGATAAAGCTCACGCGCGATGGATGCGTCCTTGACCACATAGACGCGCCTCACAAGCCGTCCCTTCGGCCCGGTCTGCGGCGTGACGAGCGGCTTGCCCAGCATGCGGTTTGCCTCGGCATGCAGTTCCTCGAGGGTCTTGACGAGCTTGATGCCGCCGCCTTTTCCCCTGCCGCCGGCGTGGATCTGAGCCTTCACCACCAAGGTGCCGCCGCCGAGCGCACCCGCGTGCGCCACCGCCTCTTCCACCGTCGCGGCGATACGGCCCTCGGCGACCGGGCCGCCATAGTCATGCAGCAGCGCTTTGGCCTGATATTCGTGGATGTTCATGCGTGGACAGCTACAGGCTTAAGCGGCGGCGAGCGTCGGGGCGATCCTCTGGCACAATTCGACCAGCGCTTTGACCGACTCGACCGAATGCATGAAGGCGTCCTTCTCCGCCGAGGAAAGGTCGAGCTCGATCACGCGCTCAACGCCCTTGGCGCTGATGATGACCGGGACGCCGGCATAGATGCCCTTCACCCCGTATTCGCCGTTCAGATAGGCGGCGCAGGGCAGCACACGCTTCTTGTTCTTGAGATAGGACTCGGCCATTTCCAGCGCCGCCGCCGCCGGCGCGTAATAGGCTGAGCCGGTCTTGAGCAGGCCGACGATCTCGGCGCCCCCGTCGCGGGTGCGCTGCACGATCTCGTCGAGCCGCTTCTGGGTGATCCAGCGCATCTTGACGAGGTCGGCCAAGGGAATGCCGGCTACGGAAGAATAGCGGATGAGCGGCACCATGGTGTCGCCGTGGCCGCCCAGCACCATGGTGTGGATGTCGGCGGGGCTGACGTCGAATTCCTCGGAGAGGAAGAAGCGGAACCGTGCCGCATCGAGCACGCCGGCCATGCCGGCCACCTTGTTGCGCGGCAGGCCGCTGGTCTTTTGCAGCGCCCAGACCATGGCGTCGAGCGGGTTGGTGACGCAGATGACGAAAGTTTCCGGCGCATATTTGCGAAGACCCGCGCCCACCTGCTCCATGACCTTGAGGTTGATCTCGAGCAGGTCGTCGCGGCTCATGCCGGGCTTGCGTGGCACGCCGGCGGTGACGATGACCACATCGGCGTCCTTGATCTCGGCATATTCGTTGACGCCCTTGAATTTCGGCACATAGCCTTCGACCGGGGCGGACTGGGACAGGTCGAGCGACTTGCCCTGGGGCACCCCGTCGACCACGTCGAAAAGGACGATGTCGCCGAGCTCCCTGATGCCGGCAAGATGGGCGATGGTGCCGCCGATCTGGCCCGCGCCGACCAAGGCAATACGATTACGCGCCATGAAATCCCCCTTAAATTCCGCCTCGCCGCGACCGCTCCTGCGGGCCAGTATCAACGCGAAGGTTGGTTAAAGGCAATCCTCTCGCTGCGCAAGGCGCGAAGCCAGCTAATCAGGCGGGGGCTCGACTTCCTGGGTCAGGGGTTTGGCCTTGGGCTTGATCCGGACGACGAAAATCTTCGCCGGAACGCTGCCTTTGTTCATGCCGCGATGCACGAGGTTGGGCGCGAGATAGAAGCTTTCCCCGGCCCTGTATGTTTTCTGGCTTTCGCCGGCGACTTCCATGGTGAAATCGCCGTCGAGCACATAGACCACCTCATGAGCGTCGGGATGGATATGCCAGGGCAGCACTGCGCCGGCCGGAAAGCCGTAAACATGGGTCACGGCCTCCTTGTCCGGCTCGCCGGCAAGCTCCTCGGCGATCAATTGTTGCGAATCGACGATGGAAGGCGGGGGTTCGCCCTCGCGCGCATCGAGGCTGCTTATGCCGATCGCCGCCGTGAGCAAGACGGCGCCGATGAGTCTCTTCATCCACATGGCTGTCGATCCTAACCCCGCAAATCCGCGTAATATACAGCGGAAGCTTCGCTTAAAAGGGAGGGAACTATGGACTACGGTATGGAAGGCGCCAAATACGGCATCAGCTTCGGCACCGCGCTCGCGATCGCGATCTCCTACACCAACAATCACTCGATCCTGTGGGCCATCATCCACGGCATCTTCAGCTGGCTCTATGTGATCTATTACGCCCTGTTCTATTAGAGGGCGTCTCGGCTAATAGATGCCAATCCCGAAGCCGATCCCGCCGGGCGGACCGTAATAGCTCGGGCCATAATTGTAGCGGGGCCCGTAATATCTGCTGGAAGGTCCGTAATAGGCGTAGCGGCCGGGAGTATATCCGTGGCTGCGATGGAACCGCTGCACATGCCGGTTGTTCTGAGGACCGATGGGTGTCCAACTTCCGCCGAAATACCCATCCCTCTGGATGGAACCGGCGGATGAGGGCGCAGAAACCAGAGCCGCACCGGCGGCGACGATAAGCGCGAGAGCCCCGTTGCGGAGTAGGCGTCTCATGAAAATGCCTCCTTTCGTTGGCTTTTTCTTCGCATATTGGTCATAGGACCAACGGCACGTTCGCGCGGAAGTTCCGGGTTCAGCCGGCGAATGACCGCCGCGCCGCCATTTTTGAGAGTGAAAATAGGGACGGGTTTCCGTAGGAAAGCGGACGAAATGCGTCCTCTGATTATCATTGCCGGGGCCGCGGGCTTGGCGCTCGTTTTGGCGTCTTGCGGCGGCGCTGGTCCGCAGTCGACGCTGCAAAGCATCGCCTATGGCGATCCGGCAAAGACCTATCTCGGCATGACCAGGGCCGAGATCATCGCTTGCGCCGGCCAGCCGCATTCGCGCTACGGCAGCGGCGAGGGGAGCGAGACGTTCACCTATCGCTATACCGGCGCAGGGCCGGTCCCCGGCGCGGCCCCCAAATCCGACGACAAGAAGAAGCCGTTCGGCGGCGAGAAAAAAGAGAGCAAGGATTGGACCTGCTCGGCGAGCCTTGTGTTCGAGACGGACAGGCTTGCCCGCGTGAGTTTCGCCCATCGGGAGGTGCGCAGCCCCTATGCCTGGCAAAGCGAGAAAGATCCGGAAAAAAAGGAGCAGTTGCGCCGGGAACCAGTACCGACTTGCACCTTCTCGCTGCCGCGCTGCGTCCGCTAATTAGCTGCTCAGGCGGCAGCGTGACAGACGGCCTCGATATTGTTGCCGTCGGGGTCGAGCACGAAGGCGGCGTAGTAATTGGCGTGATAATGCGGACGCAGGCCCGGCAAGCCGTTGTCCTTGCCGCCGGCGGCGAGCGCCGCGTGGTAGAACGCATGGACCGCATCGCGCGACGGCGCCAGGAAGGCGACATGCACCGGCGCCGACGAAGCCGCAGCCCCGACGCCGATCCAGAAAGACGGCTTGCCGCTCTGAAAGTCTTCAGGATTGCCATCCGGCACGCCGAAGCCGACCGCGGCGCCGTGTCCGGTCTCTGCCGCGCCAACCTCCATGACGATGCCGTAGCCGAGCGGGGCAAGAGCCTTCAGATAAAATTCGGTGGAACGGGCGATGTCGCCTACGTCGATCCCGAGATGATCGAGCATCACGAGGTCCTATTCGGTGCGCTCGACCATCTTCCGCTTGATCGAGGAGATCGCCGCGGCGGGGTTCAGCCCTTTGGGACAGGCCTTGGTGCAATTGAGGATGGTGTGGCAGCGATAGAGCCGGAAGGGATCCTCGAGATCGTCGAGGCGGTCGCCGGTACGCTCGTCGCGGCTGTCCTCGATCCAGCGGTCGGCCTGCAGCAGAATGGCCGGGCCGAGATAGCGGTCGCTGTTCCACCAATAAGAGGGGCAAGCGGTGGAGCAGCAGGCGCAGAGGATACACTCGTAGAGCCCGTCGAGCTTCTGCCGGTCCTCGTGGCTCTGGCGCCATTCCTTTTGCGGCGTCGGCGAATCGGTCTTGAGCCACGGCTCGATGAAGCGAAGCTGGGCGAAG